>NZ_JBFALG010000050.1:0-47651 GCF_040656135.1 Micromonospora sp. NPDC050200 | reverse complement strand
AGCCCCCACTCCACCGCCCACGCCCCCGGGGGCGCGCGGCCCCCCCACACAACCCCCCCCGCCGACCCGGCTCCGCCGGTCAGGAGCTGTCCTCGGGAAGGTGCAGCAGCGGGGCGCGACCCGGGGGTTGCTCGGGGGCCGGGCCCGGCGGGTCGGGGGTCGGCACCGGGAGGGTGACCGGCAGCGAACTGGTCACGTTGATCTTCTCGCCGTGGTGGCGCAGCTCCATCACCGCGTCCGGCCCGCCGTTGTGCAGCGAGTACGTGGCCTGGTGCGGCCGGACGTCCACCCGCAGCCGTACGGAGCGCCACTGCAACGAGAACTCCAGCCGGCTGAGTCGGCTGGACAGGCGCGGCGAGAACGAGAGCGTCCCGTCATGGTCGCGCATCCCGCCGAAGCCCGCGACCAGCGCGATCCACGCGCCCGCCAGCGAGGCCATGTGCACGCCGTCGCGGGTGTTCTCGTTGAGGTCGTGCAGGTCCATCAGGGCGGCCTCGCGCAGGTAGCGGTGGGCCAGCTCGGGATGCCCCACCTCGGCCGCCATCACGGCCTGGGTACAGGCCGACAGCGAGGAGTCCCGGACGGTACGCCGCTCGTAGTAGAGGAAGTTGCGCAACTTCTGCGCGGCGGTGAAGGCGTCGCCCCGCCAGTGCATGGCCAGCACCAGGTCGGCCTGCTTGACCACCTGCTTGCGGTACAGGTCGAAGTACGGGTAGTGCAGCAGCAGCGGGTACTTCTCCGGCGGGGTGTGCTCGAAGTCCCACTCCTGCAACCGGGTGAAGCCCTCCACCTGCTGGTGGACGTCGAGCTCCTCGTCGTACGGGACGTGCATGGCGTTCGCCGCGTCCCGCCACTCCGCCGCCTCCTCCTCGGTCACGCCGAGGTGGAGCGCCTCGTCCCGAAAGCGCATCGCGCAGTCCGCGGCGGTGAGCAGGTTCCGCTGCGCCATCAGGTTGGTGTAGATGTTGTCGTTCTTGACCGCGGTGTACTCGTCCGGCCCGGTCACCCCGTCGACGTGGAACTGGCCGTTGCGGTCGTGGTGGCCCAGCGAGCGCCAGAGCCGAGCCGTCTCCACCAGCAGCTCCAGGCCGATCTCCCGTTCGAGCTGGTCGTCGCCGGTGACCAGCAGGTAGCGACGCAGCGCGTCGGCCACGCCGGCGGCGATGTGGAAGGCGGCGGTGCCGGCCGGCCAGTACGCCGAGGACTCCGGGCCCTCGATGGTCCGCCAGGGGAACGCCGCGCCCTTGAGGTTCAACGTCCGGGCCCGCTCGTGCGCCTGTTCCAGCGTCGAGTGCCGCCAGTACAGGGCGTCCCGGACGGCGGACGGCTGGGTGTAGGTGAGCACCGGCAGCACGAACATCTCGGTGTCCCAGAACGCGTGCCCGTCGTACCCGGGACCGGTCAGGCCCTTGGCCGAGATCGGTCGCCGCTCGGCCCGGGCGCCGGCCTGGAGGACGTGGAACAGCCCGAACCGGACCGCCTGCTGCACCTCCGGGTCGCCCTCGACCCGCACGTCGGCGGCGTCCCAGAACTCGTCGAGGTACTGCCGCTGCTCCCGGCGCAGGCTCTCCCAGCCGTCCAGCCGGGCCGCGGCCAGCGCCGCCCCGACCTGGTCGCGCAGCGCCGGCAGCGACCGCCGGCTCGACCAGCCGTACGTGAGGTACTTGACCACCCGCAGCGTCTCGCCGGGCTTGAGCACGCAACCGACGGTGGTGCGGACCCAGTCCTCGTAGCCCTCGGAGTCGACGGTGGCCTTCGCCGGGGCGTGCACGTCGTGGCCCATCTCGGCGGCCACCCGCAGGCCGCTGACCTTGGTGCGGTGGATGAGCAGCCCGCCGTCTTCGGTGGTCAGCTCCTCCTCGGCCTGCAACGGGGACTCCAGCACGGCGGCCACCCGCGGGTCGCGGCTCTGCGCCGGCAGGGTCTCGTTGGCGACCAGCTCGGACTGGAGGATGAGCCGCACCGGCCCGTGCACTGCCTCCACCTCGTAGTGGATCGCGGCGACCGCGCGGTGCGTGAAAGAGACCAGGCGGGTGCTGCGGACCTTGACCTCGCGGCCGGCCGGGGAGCGCCAGTGCAGCTCCCGGTGCAGGGTCCCGGCCCGCAGGTCGAGGATCCGCTCGTGGGCCAGCAGCTCGCCGTACCGGACGTCGAGCGGCTCGTCGTCGACCAGCAGCCGGATCAGCTTGCCGTTGGTGACGTTGACGATCGTCTGGCCCGACTCGGGGAAGCCGAAGCCGGCCTCCGCGTACGGCAGCGGGCGCAGCTCGTAGAAGGAGTTGAGGTAGGTGCCGGGCAGGCCGTGCGGCTCCCCCTCGTCCAGGTTGCCGCGCAGACCCACGTGCCCGTTGGAGAGCGCGAAGACCGACTCGGACTGGGCCAGCACGTCCATGTCGAGCCGGGTCTCCCGGATGTGCCAGGGCTCCACCGGATAGGCGCGTTCGCGGATCACGCCGCCACCCCCTTCAGCAGGTCGGAGAGGTCGGTGACCACGATGTCGGCGCCGTGGTCGCGCAACGCGTCGGCCTGGCCGACCCGGTCGACACCGACCACGTACCCGAAGCCGCCGGCCCGGCCGGCGGCCACTCCGGGGAGGGCGTCCTCGAAGACGGCGGCGTCGGCCGGATCGACCCCGAGCAGCTTCGCGCCGGCCAGGAAGGTGTCCGGGTGCGGCTTGCCACGCAACCCCTCGGCCCGCGCCACCAGGCCGTCGACCCGCGCCTCGAGCAGCGGTTCCAGGCCGGCGGCGGCGACCACGTCGCGACAGTTGGCGCTCGCCGAGACCACCGCGCGGCGCAGCCCGGCCGCGACGGCGGCCCGCAGGTACGCCACCGAGCCCGGGTAGACGTCGACACCGTCCCGGTGGATCCGCTCGAGCAGGACGACGTTCTTGCGGTTGCCGACCCCGTTGACCGTGTCCGCCTCGGGCGGGTCGTCGTGGCTGCCCTCCGGCAGCACCACGCCCCGGGAGGCGAGGAAGGTTCGGACCCCGTCGGCCCGGGGCCTGCCGTCCACGTACCGGTTGTAGTCCGACCCCGGGTCGAACGGCCGGAACGGCTCACCGGTGGCCGTCGCCCGCCGCGCCAGGAACGCGTCGAAGGTCTCCTTCCAGGCGGCATTGTGCACCCTGGCGGTCTGCGTCAGCACACCGTCCAGATCGAAGAGACAGGCGGACACATGAGCAGGTAGGCCCAGCACGGTACGAATCTATCCAGCGCACCGCCCGGACAAACCCGTTTCGGCAGGTGTCGGGGCGTCAGCGATTGGGGCGCAGCGTCCAGACCACGGTCATCGTGCCGGTGACGGTGCCGTCCTCGGTGCCGATCTCGACCTCGACGGGGAACTCCGGCCGCTGCCCGGCGTCGAGCTCGGCTACCACCTCGGCCGGCGTACGACCGAGTCGGGCGGTGGCCAGCACCGGCCCCATCGCCAGCTTCCGGTACGCGATGTCGGCCCGGACGGCGAGCGGCACCGCACGGTCGAGCAGGTGGCCGAAGGCGGCCATCACCACCGTCCCGGACGCGGTCTCGCCGAGGGTGAACATGGCTCCGGCGTGCGGGCCGCCGACGTGGTTGTGGGTGGCCGGCGTGTCGGGCAGCCGGACGACCGCCCGGACCCCGCCCTCGGCCTCCGGAGCGACCTCGACGAACTCGAAGCCGAGGGTACGGGCGAACGGCACGGCCTGGAGCATTCCGGCCGCCACCTGGCGCGAGTCGATGGACATGCCCCGACGTTACTAGTAGGTAACTTGCCCGGCAAGACGCGGACCGGCAGCTCCGGGGCAGCGGCCGCCCCACACCGCCCCTGCCGGCCCGCCAGGTGGCCACCCATGACCACGTCACGTCACGCGGCGTTACCGCGCGGGTGCCGGACAGCCTGGGAAGCGTCATGCCTGGCAGGCATAAATATGCCTGTCAGGCATGACGCTCCTGACGACACCAGCCGGTTGCACCGGGGCCACCCGCCGCCGCCAGGGGTCAGAAGAGGTTGCCGATGGTGCGCAGGATCTCCGCGTAGAAGTTGCCCTCGATGCTGCGGAACAGCGCGAAGTTCTCGCCCGGGCTGCCGACGAACGGGCGCAGGGTCCAGGCGAGCTGGGTGCCGACGAAACCGAAGAGCAGGATCCAGACGTACAGCAGGGTCATGCTCGCCGGCCGCTGCTCCGGCTCGCTGCGTCGCATCGGCGGGGTGGCCCACGGCCGAGCCGCTCCGGGGTGGCCCGGCGGGACCATCCCGGGCGGGAAAGCTGCCGTCACGGTGCCGTTCGCGCTCGCGGGCGCGGCCACGGCCACCGGCTCCGCGACCGCCTGGGCGGGCACCGCACCGACCGGCACCGGCTGGGCGGGGACGGCCGGCGCCGGGACCGCAGCCGGCGCGGCGACGGCGGCGGGCGGGGCGACGACGGCGGGCGGGGCGGTGACCGTCGGGGCGAGCAGGCCGTGCGCGTTGAGCACCTGCATCCCACCGGTGAGGAAGCGCAACCCCACCACCGCCGACAGCGTCAGGATCGCCACGTTCAGCAGCTTGAAGAAGCCGTAGTCCGGCGCGGTGATCAGGAAGAAGAGGCTGATCGGGGCGAACGCCACCGCCAGCATCGAGGTGACCGTGATCGCCACCATCACCAGGGCCAGCGACTGGCGTACCGACAGGCGGGCCCCGAAGACCAGGTTGAACAGGTAGAGCGTGGGCAGGCAGATGGCCAGGGTGATGAGGAAGAGCAGCGGCAGCTTCACCGCCGAGGTCAACGCCATCAGCACGCCGTGGAACGCGCCGAGCACCGCGCCGTAGCAGGCCAGGGCGACGGCGGAGCTGGCCAGCATCCGCCCGGTCAGCGCGTTCAGGTCGTCGTCGGCGACGATCTGCTGCCAGACGCCCTGCCGGTCACGCAGGATCCGCTCGATGACGAGCGGGCTCGGACGGTCACCCGACATTGTGGGCCCCTCTCTGGAGAAAAGTGCTCAGTGGACGAAGTCCGCTGACCGTAGGGCATCGGCCGGCCGCGCCGCAGCCCTGACGCCGCGCGGTTCAGCGCCAGCCGACGTCGATCCGGTCGCCGCGCTCGTCGAAGAAGTGCAGGGCGTCCATCCGTACGGCCACCGACATCGGGTGGCCGGCGGAGATCGCCGGGTACGGGGCGAGGCGTACCGCCAGCTCGGCGGGGCGGCGGTGATGGCGCCCCGGGTCGTTGAGCACACTGGTCCGGTTGCCGCCACCGGTCGGTGCGGAGATCGGCTCGACCTCGCCGGCGCGACCGGTGAGCCGCTGCATGGCCTGCCCGAACCGGCGCATTCCGCGCTGCCCGCCCGGGGTCTCGTCCGGTGCGGCGCCCATCTCGTCCACCACGATCGCGGTGGCGCCGATGTCGAGAAAGGCCAGCGACTCGTGCCCGTGGTGCTCCAGGTAGCGGACCCGGCCCCGGAGCACGTCGCCGGGGGTGTCCGGGGCGACCGGGGTCAGTGCCTCGGCCCGCATCCCGACCACGATCCGCTCGCCGTGGTAGTGCGCCACCGCCCGGCTGCGGATGTCGTCCCAGGGCAGATAGAGCGCCTGTTCGCCGAGGGTGAGGGTGACATACCGGTCGAGGTGGACGTAGACCGAGGCCTCCAGCAGGTTCATCCGGGGGCTACCCAGGAACGCCGCGACGTACAGGGTGGCCGGCCGGCCGTACACCTGGGTCGGCGTGCCCACGTCCTGGAGCACGCCCTTGCGCATGATGGCGACCCGGTCAGCCATGGTCAGCGCCTCGGCCTGGTCGTGCGTGACGTAGATGGTGGTGACGCCCAGCTCGCGGGTCAGCCCGGAGATCTCCGCGCGCAGCTCGGCGCGCAGGCCGGTGTCCAGGTTGGAGAGCGGCTCGTCCATCAGGAAGAGCCCCGGCCTGCGCACGATCGCCCGCCCCATGGCCACCCGCTGCCGCTGGCCGCCGGAGAGCTGGCTCGGCTTACGGCCGAGGACGTCCGCGATGCCGAGCGCGCCGGCAACGTCCTGCACCCGCTCGCCACGCGGGGCCGGCTCCACACCGGCGAGTCGCAGCGGGAAGGCGATGTTGTCGCCGACGGTCATGTGCGGGTAGAGCGCGAAGTCCTGGAAGACCATGGCGATCTTCCGCTCGCGGGGCGGCAGGTCGTTGGCGACCTCGCCGTCGAGCATCACGGCACCGGCGGTCGGGTCCTCCAGGCCCGCGACCATCCGCAGCACGGTGGACTTGCCGCAGCCTGACGGCCCGAGCAACACCATGAACTCGCCGTCGTTGACGTCCAGATTGACGCTGTCGACCGCGAGCGTTCCGTCCTGGAACACCTTGGTGACATCCTTGAGCGCGACGGTGGTCACCGTCTCCTCCCCCAGCTCGGCCAAACCCCGCTTGACTGTGACGAGGATCATGCGATCAGAGCATCGGCTGAACGTGCCATGTTCGGGTCATGACGGTCCTATTACCGGCGGCCGGTTACCGGCGGCCGGGTCGGCGAGACCCTGCGTCACCCCGGGTCGCCGAGGAAGACCCGGCGGACCACCCGCTCCGCGGCGTGCCCGTCGTCCAGCGTGCAGAACCGGTCCCGGAACCGTTGCCGCGCCCGCTCCGCCTCCGCCCCGGTCACCGCGCCGGAGCGGAAGAGCTCCAGCAGGTCGGCGAAGGTGAGGGCGACCGCGCCGGGCGGTGCGGCGGTCACGTCGAAGTAGACACCCCGGGAGAGCGTGTACGCCTCGCGGTCCGGCGCGTACACGACGATCGGGCGATCCAGGACGGCGTAGTCGAACATCGCTGACGAGTAGTCGGTGACCAGCACGTCCGCCGCGAGGTAGAGGTCCTCGACGCAGCCGTGGTCGCTGACGTCGACCACCCGTCCACGGGTACGCCAGCGGGTCCGGCTGTCCCGGTCCTGGAAGTAGTGGCTGCGGATCAGCAGCCGGCCGGACGGCCCCAGCACGTCGAGCAGCCGCTCCGGGTGGAACGGCGGGCGGTAGTGGGGCAGGTGCTCGCGGTGCGTCGGCGCGTAGAGCACCACCCGCTCGCCCGGGCTGACGCCGAGCCGGTCGCGGACCTCGCGGACCTCCTCGGCGGTGGCGGCGACCAGCCGGTCGTTGCGCGGGTAGCCGACCTCCAGGGTGGTGTACGACGCCGGGTAGGCCCGGTCCCACATCTGGGTGGAGAAGCTGTTCGAGGTGACGCTGTAGTCCCAGCGGTCCACCCGGCACAGCAGCCCGGCGAAGTCCATCCCGGCCGCGCCGAGCGGATAACGCTGCTGGTCCAACCCCATCACCTTCACCGGCGTGCCGTGGTGGGTCTGCACGTGCACCGAGCCGGGTCGCTTGCGGACGAAGTCGGGGAAGTTGACGTTGTTGACCAGCCACCGCGCCCGGGCCAGCGCCCGGTAGTACCCGCGGGTGCCGGCGACGACGTACTCGGTGCCGGGTGGCAGGGTGTCCACCCGGTCCCGCCCGACGATCCACACCCCCCGGACCTGCGGGGCCAGCCGGCGGGCGGCGGCGTGGATCGCGGCCGGGTTGCAGGCGTACCCCCGGTACCAGTAGGCGGCGTAGACGGCCAGCGCCGGGTCGATCGGCCGGCGCAGCTCGGCCCGGTAGTACTCGCGCAGCACCACGTCCCGGCTCAGCCGCGCGGTACGCCGGGCCACCGGCAGCGCCCGCCGGGTGGTGCTGCGGGCCGTCGCCCGGGCCTGGTTCACGGCGCGCAACGCGCTGAACGTCCGCCACCGTCCCGCCGCGACCAGCCGGTGCTTGAGTCCCTCCAGCCCGTCCGGGACGGGATGACCCTCGGGCGGCCGGAAGCGGCGGTGGTCGGCGGTCATCTGGGCGAAGAACGCCGGGCGCAGCGCGGGGGCGATCCGCTCGCCGTTGCCGAGCACGGCCAGGTGGTGCCAGACCATCCGCTCGAAGACCGCCGGCCGCAGCTCGGCCACCGCCGGGCCCCAGCGGTCCATCAGCTGGAACACCCGGTGCCACTGCGCGAAGACCTCGAAGTGCCGGTCCCCCCGGGTACGGGTGATCGCCCCGGTCCGCCGTTGCCGGTAGTTGACGCACACCCGGTCGAGCACCCCGATCCGCTCGGCGGCCAGCAGCACCGGGTAGCTGAAGGAGACGTCCTCGTACCAGCCGGGGGCGAAGCGGAGCCCGAGCTCGACCAGGAACTCCCGGCGGACCAGCCGGTTCCAGGCGGTGTGCAGCAGGTGCAAGGTCTCCGGCCGGTCCCGCAACCGGAAGGTGGCCTCGCCGGGCGGCTCCGGGAACACCTCCGGCAAGGCGCTGGGGGTGCCGGTGTCGTCCCAGTGCACCCGGACGTGGTCCACCACCAGCACGTCCGGGCGGGTGGCCCGCAGCCGGTCGGCGACCTCGGGCAGGCAGTCCGGGGCGAGCCAGTCGTCGCCGTCGACGAACCAGACGTACTCCCCGACGGCCCGGTCCAGCCCGGCGTTGCGGGCCGGACCGAGCCCGACGTTGCGGGGCAGCCGGAGCGCCCGGACCCGGGGGTCGCGGGCGGCGTACTCGTCGAGGATGTCGCCGCCGGCGTCCGGCGAGGCGTCGTCGACGCCGATCACCTCGAAGTCGCCGAAGGGCTGGCCGAGGATCGAGTCCAGACACTCGCGCAGGTAGCCCTGCACCCGGAAGGCCGGTACGACGAAGCTGATCAGGGTCATCCCGGCCGCCCCTCCGTCAGCCCGGCGAACCCCCTCGAACCGGGACGGCCCTCACCCGCGCGGCGCGGGCCGGCAGGACGACCCAGGCCAGGACGACACTCGCCACGAATACCACAAGAAGGTACGTACCGAGTGTAGCCAGACCGATACCCGCAATTCCGGCGATCGCCGCCAGTGCCAGCAGCACCGACCGCCCCTCCCAGCCCAGCGTCCAGCGGTGCAGCGGCGGGGCCGCCTGCCGCTTCTCCAGCCGGGCGGTCAGGTCGTAGTGGTGCAGGGTGAGCACGAGGACGTAGCCGAAGACCAGCCAGGCCGGCACGCCGCCGACCACCCCGACGGCGATGGCGAACAGGTACTCCCCGGCCCGCAGCGCGGCCGGCACCAGCCAGTCCAGCGGCCCGTTGTGCGCCGCCCCGGCACCCAGCCCGCCGACCAGCAGCACCACCAGCGCCACCGGCACCCACCAGCGCAGCCCGCCGCCGCCCGCCAGCAGCGCCGCGACCAGCAGCGCCGCCGGGCCCAGCGCCGCCAGCACCGCCAGGGTCAGCGGGCCCATCGGGCGGACCACCGGCAGCCGCGCGGTCAGCGGGCCGTCGTCGCGGTGCAGCGTGGCGTCGACCGTGTCCAGCACCGGCACCCACATCCAGCGCGCCCGCAGCGTGCGCAGCGCCCCGGTGTACGCGAACGCCAGCGTCCCCCAGACCAGCACCGCGACCAGGCTGACCAGCGGGTTGAACAGCGCCACGGTCAGCGCGATCAGCGCCCACCGCTCGCCGATCGGGAAGACCACCGTCCGCTTCAGCCAGTACGACACCGACCCGGTGTCCGCCTGCACGCGGGTCGAGGCGGCGTTCAGCCGGTCGCCGATGCCGCCGCCGCCCGCGCCGACGGACGTCTTCGGCCGGCGGGCCGCCTCGTCGTGCAGCACGCCGTACCAGGTGTCGGTCATGTGCCGAACGGTCTGCAGCGTCATCGCGGCGATCGCCAGGGCCCAGCCGTACCGGAAGCCCGCGTGCGTCGCCCCGTAGCCGAGGCCGGCATACACCAGGTACTCCTTCGCCCGGTCGGCCATGGTGTCCAGCCAGCCGCCCCAGGCACTGAAGTGCCGGGTGTAACGGGCCAGCTGGCCGTCCACGCAGTCGAGCATGAAGCCGAGGTAGAGCAGGACCGCCCCGGTGACCAGCGCGGGCCGGCCCCCGACGCCGAACAGCACCGCCGCGGCGACCGCGAAGAGCACCGACAGCATGGTCACGCCGGTCGGGCCGAGCCCGACCCGGGCCGCGGCCTTCGTCACGTACGGCGACCAGGTGCTGACGAAGTAGGTGGTGAAGAAGTCGTCCCGCTCCTTGACCGAGAGCCGCAGCTCGGCCCGGTCCTCGTCCACCCCCGCCAGCGCCGCCTCGGCGGCGTGCAGCCCGGCGGCGTCGCCGACCCGGTGCGCCACGAGCAGGCGTACCCGGTGGGCGAAGGTCAGCGTGCCGAGCGCGGTGAGCGCGGCGAAGAGGCCGTCCACGGCGGGCCCGGCCACGGGCCGACCGGCGGCGGCCCGGGCGGCGGCCGCGAGGGCCGGCAGGTCCTCGACGCCGACCCGCAGCGCGCCGCCGAAGACGCCGGTGGCGTCCGCCGGCTCCGGACCGGCCTCGACCACCTGGCCGCGCTCCTCGCGCACGGCCGCCCGGCCGGGCACCGGCGGGTCGGTGAGCACCAGGGCCACCGTCGGTCCGACCGGGCTGGTCGCCAGGTGCCGCAGTACGGCGGTGTGCGCGACCAGGTCGGCCCCGCTGACGATCACGGGGCCGGTGGCGGCGCCCACCAGGGCGGCCAGCTCGTCCAGGTCGGCGGCGGCGCGGACCTCGTCCGCCCCGGCCCGGCGCCACTGGGCGGCCAGCCGGTCGGCGAGCGTCTCCCCGGTGCCGGTGGGCAGGCCCGCGGCCGGCGCACCGGCGGCGAGCACGATCGCGAGCGTCACCGCGGGACCGCGGCGTGGTACGCGTCGAGCGCCTCGGCGACCGTGCCGTCCACGGTCAGCCGCCCACCGTCGAGGTAGAGCCCCCGACCGCAGAACCGGGTCAGGTCCTTCTCGTTGTGTGACACCAGCACCAAGGTGCGCCCCTCCGCGAGCAGTCGGTCGATCGTCGAATAGCACTTCTTGCGGAACTCCGCGTCGCCCACCGCGGTGACCTCGTCCATCAGCAGGATCGGGTGCGGCAGGTGGGAGATGATCGCGAACCCGAGCCGGACCTTCATCCCGGACGAGTAGTGCCGGACCGAGGTGTCGATGGCGCGTTCCACCTGCTCGCCGGCGAAGGAGACGATGTCGTCGAAGTGCCGCTTCAGGTACGCCGACGACAGCCCGTGCAGGCCGCCGACGAGGTAGAGGTTCTCCCGGCCGGTGAGGTCGTTGGAGAAGCCGGCGGAGAGTTCCAGCAGCGGCGCGACGTCGCCCCGCACCCGGATCCGCCCCTCGTCGGGGATGAGCACCCCGGCGATCAGCCGCAGCAGGGTGCTCTTGCCGGTGCCGTTGCGCCCGATCACCCCGACCGTCTCGCCGGGCTGGACGGTGAAGGAGACGTCGCGCAGCGGCCAGAACTGCCCGGACGCGGCGGCCCGCCCGCCCCGGTGGATGAACAGCTCGCGCAGCCGCAACTGCCGCCGGCGGTTGCGGACGAACCGGATGCCGAGCCCTTCGGCCTCGATGATCGGCGCCACCTCACAGCTCCTTGAGCACGGCGGGTTCGAGCCGACGGAACGCCCACCAGCCGACGAGCAGCACCAGCAGGCTGCCGGCGACCGTGGTGGCCAGCAGCCGGGCGTCGGGGAACTCGTCCGGATACCAGATCGCGTGCTGGAGCTGGAAGATGCCGACCAGCGGGTTGAGCTCGTAGGCGACCTTCACCCAGCCCGGCATCCGGGACTCCCGGACCAGGCTCAGCGGATAGATGATCGGCGTGGCGTAGAAGAGCACCCGGATGATCAGCCGCATGAAGCGCTCGACGTCGCGCATCAGCACGTTGACCGCCGAGAGCAGCAGCGAGAGCCCGATCAGCAGGGTCGCCTGCACCAGCACGGCGAGCGGCAGGGCGAGCAGGGACCAGCCGGGGTGGATCTTCCCGTGCGCCGCGTACCCGGCGGCGACGGCGAAGAGGATGGGCAGGCCGGCGGCGTACTCGGCGAACCGGCCGGTGACCCGGCCGATCGGGAAGACCTGCCGGGGCACGTTCATCGTGGTGATCAGGCGGGACTGGCCGGTCAGCGCGTTGGTCGCCTCGCTCAGCGCGGAACTGGTCCACATCCAGGCGAAGATGCCGGTGATCAGGAAGAGCGGGTACGACTCGGCGGCCTGCCCGAGATGCCGGTTGGTGTCGCCGGAGTAGAGCACGCCGAAGACGAAGAAGTAGATCGCCCCCATGCCGAGCGGCTCGATCAGCGACCAGAAGTAGCCGAGCACGGACTGCTGGTACTTCACCGCGAGGTCCCGCTTGACCAGGATCCGCAGCGAGTTGCGGTGCGACCACAACGTCGCGACGCCAGCGGTCACCGTCGCCTCCCGCCTCCCCGGACGGACGACAGGTTAGCAGTCGGTGAACGAACGCCCCTCAGCACTCGATCACGTTGACGGCCAGGCCGCCGCGCGCCGTCTCCTTGTACTTGACCTTCATGTCGGCGCCCGTCTCCCGCATGGTCTTGATGACCTTGTCCAGCGAGACGGCGTGCACCCCGTCCCCACGCAGCGCCAACCGGGCGGCGGTGATCGCCTTGATGCTAGCCACCGCGTTCCGCTCGATGCACGGGATCTGCACCAGCCCCCCGACCGGGTCGCAGGTCAGCCCGAGGTTGTGCTCCATGCCGATCTCGGCGGCATTCTCCACCTGCGCCGGCGTGCCGCCGAGCGCCTCGGCCAGCCCGGCGGCGGCCATCGAGCAGGCCGACCCGACCTCGCCCTGGCAGCCGACCTCGGCGCCGGAGATCGAGGCGTTCTCCTTGAACAGCACCCCGATGGCGCCGGCGGCCAGCAGGAAGCGGACCACGCCGTCGGAGTCCGCGCCCGGCACGAACCGGGTGTAGTAGTGCAGCACCGCCGGGATGATGCCGGCCGCGCCGTTGGTGGGGGCGGTCACCACCCGGCCGCCGGCCGCGTTCTCCTCGTTGACCGCGAGGGCGAACAGCGTCACCCAGTCCATCGCGCGCAGCGGGTCGGTGGAGTCGACCTCCGCCGCCAGGCTCCGGTGCAACTCCGCCGCCCGGCGGCGGACCTTCAGCCCGCCCGGGAGGACACCGTCGCGCTCGCAGCCGCGCTCGACGCACTCCCGCATCACCCGCCAGATCTCCAGCAGGCCGGCCCGCACGTCGGCCTCGCTGCGCCAGGACAGCTCGTTGGCCAGCATCACCCCACTGATCGACAGCCCGGTCGCGGCGGTCACGTCGAGCAGTTCGGCCCCGGTGTAGAAGGGGTGCCGCACCCGGGTGGAGTCCGGCTTGATCCGGTCCGCCCCGGCGGCCGCCTCGTCCACCACGAACCCACCACCGACGGAGTAGTAGGTGCGGACCCGGACCTGGATGCCGGCCGAGTCGTAGGCCGCGAAGGTCATCCCGTTCGGGTGGTACGGCAGCGACCGGCGGCGGTGCAGCACCAGGTCACGGTCCGGGTCGAAGTCGATCTCCTGCGCGCCGAGCAGGCTCAGCCGCCGGTCGGCGCGGATCCCGGCGACCCGGGGGCCGACGGTGTCGGTGTCGACCGTCTCCGGCGCCTCACCCTCCAGCCCGAGCAGCACGGCCCGGTCGCTGCCGTGGCCGTGCCCGGTGGCGCCGAGCGACCCGAACAGCTCGGCCCGGACCCGGGTGACGTCGGCGAGCAGCCCGTCGGCCTTCAGCCCGGCGACGAACGTCCGGGCGGCCCGCATGGGGCCCACGGTGTGCGAGCTGGACGGCCCGATGCCGACGCTGAAGAGGTCGAAAACACTGATCATGGCTGCACTTTCCTCGCCGTCGTCCCCGGTGGTGCGGGGCCCGACCGGGGTCACGACCGTCGGGATCTCCGCCGGCCGTCGGGTACCGCCCGGGGTGTGGGCGGCGTCGACCGGCGAGCCTACCCGCCCATCTCACCCCCGTCCCGAGGGCGGCCGACGCCGAGCGGAACACCGCGCGAATTGCGGCATGTCGCCGTATCGGCCGGTCAGGAGGCCGCGACCTGCCGCAATCGGCGCGACGGGCCGAGGGCGTGGTGCGTCGGCCGAGGCCGACGCGGGTAACCACCTACGGGTACCCGCCCGCCGGATCCGTCCTCGGACGGAGGGCGCGGTGGCCACTCCTTCCTACCGTTGACGGCAGAGCGGCGGATCGCCGCAGAGTGGGAGTACGACGATGAGTCGCAAACTGGTCCGGCCCCGCGAGGGGCGCATGCTCGCCGGTGTGTGCGTCGGCCTGGCCCGCCGGTTCAACACCTCGGCGTTCCTGATCCGGCTGCTGTTCCTGCTGTCGCTGCTGCTGCCCGGCACCCAGGTGATCATCTACCTGGTCCTCTGGATCCTGATGCCCAACGAGGACCGCTCCCGCTACTGACCCCCACCCCGGCCGTCCAACCGCGCTCTTTCCGAGAAAGAGTTGCTATTCCGGGCCCGTAGGCCACTCTTTCCGTGAAAGTGCACGCTCAGGCGCCCGTCCGGTTGCCGGACGACACCGCGGACCCGCTGGGACATGACGGCGCCCGCTCCGGGAATCGGGGCGGGCGTCGTCGGGTCGGAGGTCAGGGGGCGGTGTAGGTGATGGTGACCTTCTCGTAGCCGAGGGAACGGAGCAGGCCCTCCAGCATCTTGCGGGTGTTCTCCTCGGCGCGCTGGGTCAGCCCGCTGTCCCGCGCCGCCGCGGTGATCCGCTCCTCGGCGAGCTGGTAGACCTGCTGCTGCCGGTTGGGGTCGCCCTTGACCAGCTCGTTGATCCGGTTGAGCAGGCCGCGCTCCTCGGCGAAGACGTAGCTCTTCTGCAGGTCGAGGTTGGTCCTGCCGAGTTGCGGCGCCGGCAGCTTGATCTCGACCGACTTGCCGTCGGCGGACTCGACCACCGCCCCCTCGGAGATCTTCGTGAAGTCGACGTACGCCTCCACGCTGCCCGCCCCGACGAAGAGGGTCCGCTGGTTGAGCAGGAACTCCGGCACGTTGTTGCGGTCGTTCTGCAGGTCGACCACCACCTGGAAGTTGCCCTCGGCGGCGACGTAGCGGCTGAGGTCCTGGATCGACTTCAGCAGCGGCGGCTGGCTGCGGTCGGTCTGCTCCTTGGCGAAGGGGTTGCGCAGGTCGGGGAAAATGCCCGTGGCCTGGGCACCGAGCAGCACCACCACCGCCAGCGCCGCCGCACCGAGCACCCGGAGCAGACCCCGGGCGGGCCCGCCGGCGGGCTCCGGCTCGCCCGGCCGCGGCGCGGAGGTGTCGCCCGACCGGGCCGGCAGCGTGTCGGCGGTCGGGTAGCCGGGGAACTCCCTGGTGGGCTCGTGGATGTCACCGTCGCGGGCCATGGCCCTCACCGTCCTCGTCAGACACGTCGTCTTCGATTGACGGTACGGGCCGGATGCGACACCCGCGCGTCGAGCGACCCGAACGGGTGAAGACCGCTCAGGCGAAGGCGGAGACGCCGGTCAGCTTCTGCCCGATGACCAGCTGATGGATCTCCGAGGTGCCCTCATAGGTCAGCACGCTCTCCAGGTTGTTGGCGTGCCGCATCACCGGGTACTCGCCGGAGACGCCGTTCGCGCCGAGGATCGTCCGGCACTGGCGGGCGATCGCCAGCGCCTCCCGCACGTTGTTCAGCTTGCCCACGCTGACCTGCTCCGGGCGTAGCTTCCCGGCGTCGGCGAGCCGGCCCAGGTGCAGCGCCAGCAGGTAGCCCTTGTTCCACTCGACGGCCATGTCGGCGAGCTTGGCCTGGGTGAGCTGGAAGCCGGCCAGCGGCCGGCCGAACTGGGTCCGGGTGGTCGCGTAGTCCACAGCCGTCGCCAGGCAGTCGCGGGCCG
The DNA here is from genome assembly GCF_040656135.1 of Micromonospora sp. NPDC050200. Classification (NCBI taxonomy): domain Bacteria; kingdom Bacillati; phylum Actinomycetota; class Actinomycetes; order Micromonosporales; family Micromonosporaceae; genus Micromonospora; species Micromonospora sp. NPDC050200. The sequence goes on along the minus strand of NZ_JBFALG010000050.1, from coordinate 31,991 downwards.
CGCCGAGCGCACCCCAGACGATGCCGTGCCGAGCCTCGGTCAGGCAGCTCAGCGGGGCTTTGAGCCCGATCGCCCCGGGCAGCTGGGCGTCCGCCGGCAGCCGGACGTCGTCGAGGGCGATCTCGCCGGTGAGTGAGGCACGGAGCGACATCTTCCGGCGAATTTCCTGCGTGCCCACCCCACGGGTGTCCATCGGCACAAGAAAACCTCGCACGCCCTCGTCGGTGCGCGCCCAGATCACCCCGACCTCGGCGATCGGCGCGTTGGTGATCCACATCTTGGCGCCGTTGAGCACCCAGTCGTCGCCGTCGCGGCGCGCCCGGGTGGTCATCGAGGCCGGGTCGGAGCCGTGGTCGGGCTCGGTCAGCCCGAAGCAGCCGATCGCCTCGCCGGCCGCCATCGACGGCAGCCAGCGCTGCTTCTGCTCCTCGCTGCCGTAGCGCCAGACGGCGTACATGGCGAGCGAGCCCTGCACCGAGACCAGCGAGCGGATGCCGGAGTCGCCGGCCTCCAGCTCCAGGCAGGCCAGCCCGTACGCGACCGCCGAGGCGCCGGCGCAGCCGTACCCGGTCAGGTGCATGCCGAGCAGGCCGAGCTTGCCGAACTCGCGGGCCAGCTCGCGGGCCGGCACGTGACCCTCCTCGTACCAGCCGGCGACGTGCGGGCGTACCCGGTCGTCGACGAGCTGGCGCACGACGGCCCGGATCTGCCGCTCCTCCTCGCCGAGCGAGGCGTCGATGTCCAGCAGGTCCAGAGGTGCGGTCATGGGGGCCACCTTAACGAGACTTCAGGCGGGCGTCATCCGTCCTGGCCGCCGAGCACCAGCACCCGGGCGTGGATCTGGTTGCGCTGCTGCAACGCCGCGCGCAGCGCTCGGTGCAGCCCGTCCTCCAGGTAGAGGCCGCCGTTCCACTGCACCACGTGCGGGAAGAGGTCGCCGTAGAAGGTCGAGTCCTCGGCGAGGAGCTTGTCCAGCGCCAACTCCCGCTTGGTGGTGATGAGCTGGTCCAACCGCAGCGGACGCGGCGGGATCTCCGCCCACTGCTTGAGCGTGAGGTTGTGCTCCGGGTAGGGACGCCCGTCCCGGACCGCTCTGAAGATCACGGCACGCTCCCCTCCCCTGGCCGGGCCGACCGACGGCGCGGAGCCGGGTCACGCCGTGGCGCCGCGCGGTGCGGCACCGATGACCGTGCCAGCCTAACCGCCTCCGCCACACCGCGTTTTACTCCCTCATGTCGGTTTCACTAGCGCCGTTACCCACCCGGGACGGCACGAACCTCGCTCAACTCCACCGGCCGCGCCGCACCACCTCGCCCACCGGACGCCGCCCCCGGCGCAGCGACGGTGACCGGTGGTCGGGTGCGGGGTAACCCACCGTCACCGCGCCGATCGGCTGGTACTCCTCCGGGACCCCGAACGCCTCCCGGTAGGCGTCCAGCCGCTGGGGCGGGATGCCGAAGAAGCAGGCGCCCAACCCCTCGTCCACGGCGGTCAGCAGCATGAGCAGTGCGGCGAAGCCGGTGTCGACGTACCAGTAGGGCACCGGCCAGCGCTCCGCCGCGCGGTCGGCCCAGCCCTTGTCCGGCTCGGCGTACCGCTCCAGGTAGGCGGAGCGGTTCGCGTGCGGCACGACGATCAGCGGTGCCCGGCGCATCCCGGCCAGCCAGCGCTCCCGGCCGCCGCCGCCCGGGGTGGCCGCCGTCCAGAACCGCTCCCGGTCCTCCGGGGCCTCCAGCACCAGGAAGCCCCAGCCCTGCGCGAACCCGGCCGACGGCGCCCGCACCGCGTGGTCGAGCAGCCGGTCCACCACGTCCGGCGGGACGGGACGGTCCGGGTCGTAGTTGCGCACCATCCGGCGTCGCCGGACGACCTCGCCGAACTCCATGCCCCCGCCGCTCAGACGCCGGGCCGGACGCCCCAGGCGCCCCGCCAGCTGGCGCCCGGCTCCAACGTGATCACGTCCTTGCCGGAGCGGAACGCGTCCGCCGGGCAGGTCATCGGCTCCACCGCCACCGAGCGCCGGTGCCGCTCGCCGGTCAGCGTGTCCCCGGTGAAGACCTGCCACCAGCCGAACTTTCGGTCCGCCCAGACGTGCAGCGCGGCGGAGCCGTCGGGGGCCGCCAGGGCCACCGTGGAGCCGCCGTCGGCGTCCCGGATCAGGTCGCCGAAGGCCACGTCGAGCACCGCGCCGCCGATCGGGCGGGGCTCGGTGAAGTCGTACTCGGTGCCGGCCACGGCGGTGGCCCCGACGGGCAGCAGCCGGCTGTCCAGCAACACCCGGATCCGGCCCGGGACGCGCAGCGACACCTCGTCCACCGGCACGCCGGGCAGCCGCAGGTAGGGGTGCATCGAGAAGCCGAACGGGGCGGCCTCCGCGCCGAGGTTCGTCGCCTCGTGCGCGACCCGCAGGCCGTCCGCGCCGACGCTGAACCGGGTACGCAGCCGCAGCGCCCACGGGTAGCCCGGGGTGGGCGGCAGGTCGTAGCCGACCGTGACGGCGTCGGCGGACTGCTCGACCAGGTGCCACGACACCCAGTTGACCAGGCCGTGCATCGCGTTGTTCCGGGCCGGTTCGGTCAGCGCGAGCTGCAACGCGTGCTCACCGAAGGCGTACTGCCCGTCGCGGATCCGGTTCGGCCAGGGCGCCAGCACCTGCCCGGCCGAACCGGGACACATCTCGTCCACCCCGTACCCGTCGACGTAGTCCACGCCGTCGTGCCGGTACGACCGCAGCCCACCGCCCACCTCGACGACGACCGCCTCGTGGCCGTCGGCGGCAATGGTCCACTGTGTCCCGGACGGCGGGCGGGTCGTGGCCTTCTCCATGTCAGGGGACCTTAGTCGCCCGCCGCCGCCCCCGCCGGTCCCTCCGGGCCGCTTCCCGCCCAGCGGTCACCGGGCCCGGGCGGCCCACCCGCCCTCGCGGACCAACCGCCCGCCGACCACGCGGGCGGCCGGCGCGGCGGACGGCTCAGTCGCGGTCCGCGGCCGGCGCGGCCCGGTAGCGCAGCAGCGCCGGGAAGACCACCACCAGCGCGACGGCGAGCACGGCGGAGATCAGACCCCCGCCCACCCAGGCCACTCCGGTGCCGAACCCGGCCGCCACCGCGCCGGCTCGCAGGTCGCCCAGGCGCGGCCCACCGGCGATGACCACCGTGTTGACACCCTGCAGCCGGCCGCGCATCCGGTCCGGCGCGTAGACCAGCAGCATCGACTGCCGCAGCACCGCGCTGACCAGGTCGGACGCCCCGGCCAGGGCGAGCAGCAGCACCACCAGCCAGAGCTGGTGGGCCAGCCCGGCCAGCGCCACCGAGACACCCCAGCCGACCACCGCGAGCACCAGCACCAGGCCCTGCCGGCGGAGCCGGCCGATCCAGCCGGAGGTGAGCCCACCCAGCATCGCGCCGAGCGAGATCGCGCCGTACAGCCAGCCGACCGCCGCGCCGCCGCCGAACCGTTCCTGGGCCACCTCGGGGAAGAGCGCCCGGGGCATGGCCAGGATCATCGCGATCAGGTCGATGGCGAACGAGAGCATCAGCACCGGCGTGGTGGCCAGGTAGCGCAGCCCGTCGACGATGCTGGCCAGGCCGGCCTTGCGGGGCGTGCCGTCGCCGTCCGGGTCCGGCTCCGGCGGCAGCGCCGGCATCCGCAGGGTCGCCCAGACGGCGGCGGTGAACAGGACCGTGTCGAGGCTGTACGCGATCGGCAGCGCGACGTCGGCCCGCCAGGTCGCGAAGATCAGCCCGGCCAGCAGCGGCCCGACGACCGAGGCGGCGGTGTACGTGGTGAAGTTCAGTGTGCTGGCCGCCGGCACCAGCTCGGCCGGGACGAGCCGGGGGAGGCTCGCGGTGCGGGCCGCCCCGCTGACCGCGAAGCCGACCGACTGGAGCGCCACCAGGGCCAGCAGCAGCACCGGGCTGCCCACCCGGAGCACCGCCTGGAGCAGCAGCGCCAGCATCGACACCCAGAGCAGCGCCTGGCTGGCGAGCAGTACGCCCCGCCGGTCCCGGGCGTCGGCGACCGCCCCGCCCCAGAGCCCGAAGACCAGCAGCGGCAGGAACGCGGCCACCCCGAGCAGGCCGACCCAGAACGAGTCCCGGGTCAGCGCGTACATCTCCACCGGTACGGCCACCGCCGTGAACTGGAAGCCGAGCATGGCGATGCCGCCGCCGAGCCAGATCCGCCGGAACTCCGGCACCGCCAGCGGACGCAGGTCGATCGCCCAGCGCCGCGCCCCGCCCGGCCGGGTCTGCTTGGTCGTGGTCACGGGGCCAGCCGCTCCACGATCCAGTCGCCGCCGTCGGCGCGGCGGAACCGCAGCCGGTCGTGCAGCCGGCTCGCCCGCCCCTGCCAGAACTCCACCGACTCCGGCCGGACCCGGAACCCGCCCCAGTGCGGCGGCGCCGGGATCTGCGCCACGTCGGCGAAGCGGGCGACCACCGCCTGGTACGCCTCGTCCAGCGCCGCCCGGTCGGGGATGACCCGGGACTGGGCGCTGGCCCAGGCCCCGAGCTGCGACCCGCGCGGCCGGCTGGCGAAGTACGCCCCGGTCTCCGCCCGGCCGACCCGCTCCACCGGGCCGGCGACCACCACCTGCCGCTGCATCGGGAACCAGGGGAAGACCAGGCTGGCGTACGGGTTGGCGGTCGCCTCACCGCCCTTGCGGGAGGTGTAGTTGGTGTAGAAGACGAAGCCCTCCGGGTCGTAGCCCTTGAGCAGCACGGTGCGGCCGCTGGGGCGGCCGGCTGCGTCGGCGGTGCCGACGACCATCGCGTTCGGCTCGGGCAGCCCGGCGGCGATCGCGTCGGCGAACCAGCCGTCGAACTGGGTGTACCAGTCCGCGGCCAGATCGGCCTCGGAAAGGCCCAGGTCGGCGGGGTACTCGTTACGCATGGCCGCCGGAGGCGGTGTGTCGCCCGTCACGTTCCTTCTCTCTCTCGTGGCAGCGCCCGCGTCCCCCGACGCTGGCCAGCCCCCACCGCACAGTCTCACCGAGGACGTGACGGTCTCCATCGGCGGGGATGTCGTGTGCGGCACAGTGGCACTGGGTCGCGCAGTCGGTTACCCAGCAGGCAAGATGTCACGAACACATCCCTGAGGGTCGCCTAAGGTCTGGGCCGGACTGAGCCCGCTCGGGCGCACCGAGCCAGAAGCCAGGAGACGACATGTCTGACTTCAAACCGGGCCTGGAGGGCGTCGTAGCCTTCGAGACCGAGATCGCCGAACCGGACCGCGAGGGTGGCGCGCTGCGCTACCGCGGTGTCGACATCGAGGATCTGATCGGTCAGGTCTCCTTCGGCAACGTCTGGGCGCTGCTGGTCGACGGGCGGTTCGGCCCGGGTCTGCCGCCGGCCGAGCCGTTCCCGGTGCCGGTGCACTCCGGCGACATCCGCGTCGACGTGCAGTCCGCGGTCGCCATGCTGGCCCCGTACTGGGGGCTCGAGCAGCTGCTGGACATCTCCGACGAGCAGGCCCGCGAGGATCTGGCCCGGGTCTCGGTCACCGCGCTCTCCTTCGTCGCCCAGTCGGCCCGCGGCCTCGGCCTGCCCGCCGTGCCGCAGAAGGAGATCGACAAGGCGGAGACGATCGTCGAGCGCTTCATGAAGCGCTGGCGCGGCGAGCCCGACCCGCGACACGTCAAGGCCGTCGACGCGTACTTCATCTCGGCCGCCGAGCACGGCCTGAACGCCTCCACCTTCACCGCCCGGATCGTCGCCTCGACCGGCGCCGACGCCGCGGCGTGCATCTCCTCCGGCATCGGCGCGCTCTCCGGCCCGCTGCACGGCGGCGCCCCGAGCCGGGTGCTCAGCATGCTGGAGGCCGTCGAGCGCAGCGGCGACGCCGAGGGTTACGTCAAGGGCGTCCTCGACCGGGGCGAGCGGCTGATGGGCTTCGGCCACCGCGTCTACCGGGCCGAGGACCCGCGTGCCCGCGTGCTGCGCCGTACCGCCAAGGAGCTGGGGGCGCCGCGCTTCGAGATCGCCGAGGCGCTGGAGAAGGCCGCGCTGGCCGAGCTCCAGGCCCGCCGCCCGGACCGGGTGCTCGCCACCAACGTCGAGTTCTGGTCGGCCGTGGTGCTGGACTTCGCCGAGGTGCCCGCGCACATGTTCACCTCGATGTTCACCTGCGCCCGGATGGGCGGCTGGAGCGCGCACATCCTGGAGCAGAAGAAGCTCCAGCGGCTGGTCCGGCCGTCCGCCCGCTACATGGGGCCGGCCACCCGCAAGCCCCAGGAGGTCGAGGGCTGGGACGCCATCCCGCACGGCGTCTGACCCGCGTACCCGTCGAAGGGCCCCGTCCGCGCGGACGGGGCCCTTCCCGTCCCCGCACCGGGCCTCCACGGCGGCCGGGTTGTGGTGCATCCCTCAGCGCGCGGCGTGGGACCAGCCGCCGGACGACCCGGGCGGAGTGCGAGGATGAAGACTCGGCAGTGCCGCCGGACCGGGCTCGGATCCCGGCTTCCGCGCGCCCGCGCGCGGCCGCCGTCGATCCGCGCCCGCTGCAGGGCCCGTCCTCGCCCACGCGGAAGGATCGAGACAACCGTGGCTGACGCACCGACCATCCGGATTCCCGACGACATCAGGCCCGCCGACGGGCGCTTCGGCTGCGGGCCGTCCAAGGTCCGTCCAGCGGCGGTCTCCGCACTTGCCGACGTCGCCACCAGCTACCTGGGCACCTCGCACCGGCAGAAGACCGTCCGGGACCAGGTGGCCCGGCTGCGCCGGGGCATCGCCGAGTTCTTCTCGCTCCCCGAGGGTTACGAGGTGATCATCGGCAACGGTGGCACCACCGCCTTCTGGGAGGTCGCCACCTTCGGCCTGGTCCGCGACCGCGCCCAGTTCGCCAGCTTCGGGGAGTTCGGCGCGAAGTTCGCCAAGTCGGTGAAGGACGCTCCGTTCCTCGGCGAGCCGACGATCCGCAAGTCCGAGCCGGGCAGCGCGCCGGCCCTGGTCGCCGAGGCGGGCGTGGACGTCTACGCCACCCCGCACAACGAGACGTCCACCGGCGTGGCCGTGCCGATCAGCCGGGTGCAGGGCGCCGACGAGGGCTCGCTGCTGCTGGTCGACGCGACCTCCGGCGCCGGCGGCCTGGAGGTCAACGTCGGCGAGACCGACGTCTACTACTTCGCCCCGCAGAAGTGCTTCGGCTCCGACGGCGGCCTCTGGCTGGCCCTGATGTCGCCGGCCGCGCTGGCGCGGGCCACCGAGATCAAGGAGTCGGGTCGCTACATCCCGGCCTTCCTCGACCTGGTCACCGCGATCGACAACTCGCGGCTGGAGCAGACGTACAACACGCCGGCGCTGGCCACCATCTTCCTGGCCGCCGAGCAGACCGACTGGATGAACGGGCAGGGCGGCCTGGCCTGGGCGGCCAAGCGCACCGCCGAGAGCGCGGGCATCGTGTACGGCTGGGCCGAGCGCTCCGATGTGGCCACGCCGTTCGTCGCCGACCCGGCGCTGCGCTCCAACGTGGTCGCCACGATCGACTTCGCCGACGGGGTGGACGCCTCGGCGATCGCCAAGGCGCTGCGCGCCAACGGCATCGTGGACACCGAGCCGTACCGGAAGCTGGGCCGCAACCAGCTCCGCGTCGCGCTCTTCCCGGCGGTCGAGCCGGCCGACGTGGAGGCGCTGACCGCGTCCATCGACTACGTGGTGGAACGGCTCCGGTAGACGGTGACGGTGGGTGGCCGGCGGGGCCTCGTCGACCACCCACCGTGATCATCGCCGCAGCTCAGTCGCGACATGCCGGGTGTCGCATCCCCCACCTTCGGGTAGATGAGCGTACGGTGGTCCGAGACGCCCGGGTGGCCGGCTCGTGGCGTGACGGCCAGCGAAGCGGGACGGAGGCAACGCCATGCGCCCAGTACGCTTCGTCGCCCTCTCCGAGGACGGCCAGGCTCTGGTGCTCGCCGACGAGGTCGGGCGCCTGCTCGCCCTCCCCATCGACGAACGGATCGCCACGGCGCTGCACGCCGAGCCCGGCGCGGCGCCCCTCTCGGTGGTGCCGACCACCGCCGACCCGACGCCGTCGCTCTCCCCGCGGGACATCCAGGCCCGGATCCGCTCCGGCGAGTCCGCCGAGGACGTCGCCCGCATCGCGGGCGTCCCGGTCGACCGGGTCCTGCGGTACGCCGGCCCGGTGCTCCAGGAGCGGGCGATGCTCGCCCAGCACGCCCGCCGCACCCGGCTCAAGGGCGCGGAGAAGCCGACCCCGCTCGCCGAGGTGGTCAACGGCCGCCTCGCCCAGCACGGGATCGACACCGAGAAGATCTCCTGGGACGCGTACCGGCGCGACGACGGCACCTGGCGGATCATCGCCACCTGGCCGTCCGGCAAGGCCACCGCGCAGGCGGTCTGGGACCTCGACAAGCTCCGGCAGAACGTCACCCCGCACGACGACATGGCGCAGTACCTGTGCGCCGAGCGCCCCACGCCGATCCTCGGCCAGGAGCCGGCGCCGGAGCGGGGCGGGCACGCGCTGCCCGGCCCGTCGCGTGGCGAGCCGAGCCGGGGCGGGCACGGCCTGCCGACGGCCGGCGAGCACAGCCGTCCGGGCCGGGATCCGATCCGGGCCGGGCGGGACGCCCTGCTCGCCTCCCTCGACCGGCCGCTCGGCGGCACCTCCGGCCGTGGGCTCGACCCGCGGTCCCCGGCCGCGCTGGCCGGCGCCGAGGCGCCCCGGCAGCGGGCCGTCGGCGGGGGCGCGGCGGCGCTGCTCGGCGGCGGTCAGGGTTCGGCGTTCGACGACGACTCGGACACGCCGAAGGAGGTCCCTGCCGTACCGTCGCTGGCGGTGCTCCGGCCCCGCCGGACGGGTGCCGCGGCCGCCGGCGGTGAGTCCACCGACGCCAGCGGCAAGCCGCGCAAGCGGCTGCCGAGCTGGGACGACGTCCTCTTCGGCAGCGGCCCGGCGGCCCGCGAGTCCTCCTGACCCATCGGACACCCAGGCATCGCGCGACGGCTCCAGGTCGCAGCGCGGCGTCAGACCGGCCTTCATTCGGTCCGGAGCGCCGCCAAGCGGCGCGGAGGCCGAATTATGGCCGTCAGCCGAACTGGAGTTGTCGTAGGGCGCTCCACGTGCGCGCGTGCCAGGGTGGACCCATGGAGTACACGAATCTGGGACGCACCGGCCTGTCGGTGAGCCGGCTCTGCCTCGGCACCATGAACTTCGGGCCGCAGACCACCGAGCCGGACAGCTTCGCCATCATGGACCGGGCGCTGGAACACGGCATCAACTTCTTCGACACCGCCAATGTGTACGGCTGGAAGCTCGGCGAGGGCGTCACCGAGCAGATCGTCGGCCGCTGGTTCGCGCAGGGCGGCGGGCGGCGTGACAAGGTCGTCCTCGCCACCAAGGTCTACGGCAAGATGGGCGAGTGGCCCAACGAGCAGGGCCTGAGCGCCCGGCACATCATCCGGGCCTGCGAGGACTCGCTGCGCCGGCTTCAGACCGACGTGATCGACCTGTACCAGATGCACCACGTCTCCCGGAGCACGCCGTGGGAGGAGATCTGGCAGGCGATGGAGACCCTGGTCGCCCAGGGCAAGGTGATCTACGTCGGTTCGTCCAACTTCGCCGGCTGGCACATCGCCCAGGCGCAGGCGGCGGCGGGCCGGCGCAACTTCCTCGGTCTGGTCGCCGAGCAGTCCATCTACAACCTGCTCACCCGGCACGTCGAGTTGGAGGTGATCCCCGCCGCGCAGCACTACGGCCTGGGCGTCATCCCCTGGTCGCCGCTGCACGGCGGCCTGCTCAGCGGCGTCATCCGGAAGATGGCCGAGGGCGGCGCCGCGCGGGGTGCCAGCGGACGCTCCGCCGACGCGCTGGCCGAGCACCGGCCGACCGTCGAGGCGTACGAGAAGCTCTGCGCGGACCTGGGCCACGACCCGGCCGACGTGGCGCTCGGCTGGCTGCTCTCCCGGCCCGGGGTGACCGCCCCGATCATCGGCCCGCGCACCGTCGACCAACTCGACCGGAGCCTGGGCACGTTGAGCGTCGACATCGACGAGGCGACGGCCAAGCGACTCGACGAGCTCTTCCCGCCGATCGGCAGCGGCGGTTCCGGCCCGGAGGCCTGGGCCTGGTGACCCGCCCCGCGCCCGCGCCCGCGCCCGCGCCCGCGCCCGCGCCCGCGCCCGCGCCCGCGCCGATCTTGCACTTTGGGCCCTTGCTTCGCGGCTCTTGTTCCTTTTGCCCGGGCATGAAGTGCAAGATCGCGGGCGTGGGGCGTGGCGCACGGAAGCGCGGGGCAGGGAGACGCGAGGCTCGGGGCGTGGAGGTCAGAGCGGCCAGGCAGCGAGCCGGTCGTACGTCGGCCGGGGCCCCTGGTGGCTGCGGACCAGCACCATCTCCGCCGCCGGCCACTCCGGCCCCCGGTAATCGCCGAGCGCGGCCCGGTCGGCCTCCACGTCGGCCCGGTCGACCCGGTCGCCGGGGCGGGCGATGGTCAGGTGTGGGCGGAACGGCCGCTCGTCGTGCGGGAGGCGGTTGCGGCGCAGCCCCATCCGGATCAGCCGGCCCAACACGTGCAGCGCCTCGACGTCGCCGAGCAGGTCCACCCAGAGCACGGTGAAGCGGCCCCGGCCGAACCGCCCGCCCCCGCCGAGCCGGAGCCGGGGCACGGCGTCCCGCCCCGCGCGGGACGTCTCGGCGGCGAGGCCGAGTGTGCTCTCCACGTCGACCAGGCGGTCCGCCTCGACCTCGCCGAGGAAGGCGAGCGTGACGTGCAGGTTCGCCGGGTCGGCGAAGCGTACGTTGACGCCGGCGGCGGAGGCGGCGCCGACCCGCAGCCCGGCGAGCTGGTCGGTCAGGTCGGCGACCGCGGCCGGCGGCGGGTAGACCGCGACGAAGAGTCTCACGCCCGCCGGTGGCCGGGTCGTCGGCCGGCCACGGCGGCCGGCAGCGCCAGCCCCGCCCGGGCCAGCAGCCCCTCGACCCGCACCCGCTCGATCTCCCGGTCCACGCCCGTCAGCTCGGTCAGGTGTTCGGTGATCCCCAGCGACCGGCAGGCGGCCCGGAGTCGGTCGTCGTACCCGTCGATCACCGAGGCGTGCCAGACCACCGAGCGGCCGCGGGCGGCGAGCCGGTGCCCGCCGAGGCGGCGCAGGTCGGCGGCGATGAGTTCGAGGGGTTGCCGGTCGGCCCGGTCGAGCTGGCTCAGGTCGATGTCGCGGGTCAGGGCGTCCACCTCGATCGCCCGGTCCAGCTGGGCGATGGTGCGGCGTTCGCGGCGGCCGTCCCGCCACTCGGCCCAGCCGCAGGCGACCCGGTCGAAGATCTCGTCCAGGCAGAAGAGCAGGGCGAACGCCGCCGGCAGGCATGCCACGGCGAGGAACGCCAGTACCAGCGTCAGTGCGCCACCGCCTGCCACGTACCGACGCTAAGGCCCACGCCGACCGCCCGCCACCGGATTGCCGGATCCGGACGCGAAACCCGGCCCGCCTTCCCGGATGGCCGGGGGCGGGCCGGGAACGCGGCGGTCAGCAGTCGGGCGACGAGACCACGTAGAAGCGGGGCATCGGCAGCACCCGGAAACGCAGCCGGGCGCCGGCCCGGCGCAGCTGCCAGGTGAGCGCGAGCAGGGCGGTGGCCAGCGAGATGAGGCCGCCGATCCAGATGCTCGCCCCGGCGCCGTAGGTCTCGGCGACCCAGCCGATCAGCGGCGCGCCGACCGGGTTGGTGCCGAGGAAGACCAGCACCCAGAGCGCCATGACCCGGCCCCGGAAGGCGGCGTCGACGCCGAGCTGGACCCGCTGGTTGGCGGCCTGGGCGAAGAAGACCATGAAGAAGCCGGTGGGCAGCAGCAGGCCCACCACCAGCCAGTACGCCGGCGCGAGCCCGACCAGGGTGCCGAACACGGCACAGCCGACCGCCGCGCCGAGCACCACCCAGACCGAGGGGCGGCTGCGGCGCCCGGTGCCGGCCAGCGCCCCGGCCAGGGCCCCGACCGCCAGCGCGGTGCTGAACAGGCCGAACGAGGCGGCGCCGGTCTGGAAAACGGTCTTGGCCAGCGCGGCGAGGGTGAGCTGGAAGTTGAACAGGGTCATGCCGATGACCGACATCACCGCCATCGGCAGCAGCAGGTCGGGGCGGCGGAAGACGTAGCGCAGCCCGTCGACCACCTTGGCCGAGTCCCGCTCACCGACCGGTGGCAGGTCCTTGCGGTGCAGTTCGGCCGGGCGCATCTGCACCACGGTGGCCAGCGGGGCGATCGAGCTGACCGCGGTGAAGAGGAACACCGGGCCGACGTCGAAGGCGGCGATGGCCAGGCCGGCGACGGCCGGCCCGACGATCCGCGCCGAGTTGAACACCGCCGCGTTGAGCGAGAGCGCGTTGGGCAGCAGCGACATGCCGACCAGCTCGGAGACGAACGCCTGCCGGACCGGGGTTTCGACGGCGTTGGCGACGCCGAGCAGGGCGGCGAAGGCGAAGACGTGCCAGAGCTGGACCAGGTCGGTGAGGACCAGCACGCTCATCCCGAGTGCGAGCACCGTCCAGAAGGCGTTGGCGACGAAGAGCAGCAGCCGCTTGTCGTACCGGTCGGCGAGCCGGCCGGAGAGCAGGGTGAGCGCCAGCACCGGGGTGAACTGGAGCGCGGTGACCACGCCGAGCGCGGTGGCGGAGTCGTCGGAGAGCTCGAGGACGAGCCAGTCCTGGGCGATGAACATCATCCAGACGCCGATCAGCTTGATCAGCTGCCCGGATGCGAATAGCCGGTAGTTGCGGACCTGTAGGGACTGGAACATCGTGCTCAGCTTCGCCTGCACTCTTGGTGCGCCTCCTCGGGTGGTACGCGTCATCCACAACGGACGGCGCGGACCCGGCGGTACGGGCGCGGTCAGGCTCTGGCGAGCTGCTGGAGGATCTCGGCGGCGCGCCGCAGCGTGTCGCGTTCGTCCTCCGTGAGCGCGGCGAGCCGGCTGGCCAGCCACTCGTTGCGGGCCCGCTCGAACTGGTCGAGCACGGCCCGGCCCCCCTCGGTTGCCGCCAGGATGACCTGGCGACCGTCGGTCGGGTGGGGGGTGCGCTGCACGAGGCCGCGCTCCTCCAACTTCGCGACGATCTTCGTCATCGTCGGTGGCTGCACCCGCTCGACGTCGGCCAGTTCCCGGGGCGTCAGCGCGCCCGCCAGCTTGAGGCTGGTGAGCGCGGAGAGCTGGGTGACCGTCAGGTCGCCGACCGGGCGGGCCTGCCGGACCCGCCGGTTGAGTCGGGTGATCGCATCACGCAGCTGAGGGGCCAGCTGCGCCGGTGGCACGCGTTTCGCCGTCACCGTCCGCTCCGTCACAGTAGTTAGCCTAACTAATGAGCCTGGCTAACGACGTGCGATATGACCAGGCTCACGAGAGGTTTGCGATGCTCCGGGCCGAGTGTCCGGTTCGGGCCCCGGCCCGGAGCGGCGGTGGAGCTACATCGCCGCGGCCTCGATCGGCCCGCGCAGGAAGTAGACCACGAACAGCGCGGCCACCCCGTAGAGCAGCGGGTGGATCTCCCGCGGCTTCCCCTTGGCCAGCTTTATCAGCACGAAGGTGATGATGCCGGCGCCGATGCCGTTGGAGATCGAGTAGGTGAACGGCATCAGGGTGATGGTGAGGAACGCCGGGATGGCGATCTCGTAGTCGGTCCAGTCGATGGTCCGCACCGCGCTCATCATCAGGAAGCCCACCACCACCAGCGCCGTCGAGGCCGCCTCGAACGGCACCACCACCGACAACGGCGCCAGGAACATCGCCAGCAGGAACAGGACGCCGGTGACCAGGTTGGCCACGCCGGTCCGGGCGCCCTCCGCCACACCGGCGGCGCTCTCGATGTACGACGTGTTGCTGGAGACGCTCGCCGCGCCACCCGCCGCCGCGGCGATCGAGTCGACCAACAGGATCTCCTTCGCCCGCGGCGGGGTGCCCCGCTCGTCGAGCATGCTCCCCTCCTGGCCGATCGCGACCATGGTGCCCATGGTGTCGAAGAAGTCGGTGATCAGCAGGGTGAAGACGAACATCAGCGGCACCAGCCAGCCGGCGCGGCTCCACGAGTTGAGCACGTTGAAGTTGCCGAGCAGCGACAGGTCGGGAATGTCGACGATCTGCTTGGGCAACTCCGGCACGTTCAGCGACCAACCCGTGGGGTTGGGCTTGCCGTTGACGAAGGACGGGCCGACGTGGGCGACCGCCTCCACAATGATCGCCAGCACGGTCGAGGCCAGGATGCCGATCAGGATCGCGCCGCGCACCCGGCGTACCACCAGCACCAGGGTCAGCAGCACGCCGACCACGAAGACCAGCATCGGCCAGCTGACCAGCTTGCCGTTGATGCCCAGGTTCACCGGCACGGTGCTGTTGGCGGCGTCCGGTACGCGCCGGACGAAGCCGGCGTCGACCAGGCCGATGATGGTGAGGAAGAGACCGATGCCGACGCCGATCGCCGTCTTCATCTGGGTGGGGACCGAGCGGAAGACCGCGGTGCGCAGGCCGGTGAGGACCAGCACGGCGATGATCACACCCTCGATCACCACCAGACCCATCGCGTCCGCCCAGGTCATTTCCGGGGCGATCTCGTACGCGACCAGCGCGTTCACGCCCAGACCGGCGGCCAGCGCCATCGGGAAGCGCCCGACGACGCCCATCAGCATCGTCATCAGGCCGGCGACCAGGGCGGTCGCGGCGGCCAGTGCGGGGATCGAGAGCTTCTTGCCGTCGCCGTCGACGGCGCCGCCCAGGATCAGCGGGTTCAACACCACGATGTACGCCATCGTGAAGAAAGTCGCCAGGCCACCCCGTACCTCGCGGCTCAGCGTCGAACCACGGGCGGAGATCTCGAAGAACCGGTCGAAACCGGTGCGGGGGCGGGCGGGATCGGGTGGAGTGCCGTTGTCCGGCGGCGCAATGGCCATCAGGTCCTCGCAGGTGATCTTCCGTTGTCGCGCGCATCGTCGCAGATCAAGGACCAGGCAGGAAAGTTGATCGCGTACGCTTTGCCGGTGCCACAGGAGCAAGCGCCGCGGCCCGAGCCGCTCGACCCGCCGATGGTCCCGTTCGCGGTCGCCGGGCTGATCGCCTGGGCGGTCGTCGGCCTCGTCCTGCTGGTCTTCTTCCGGGGCTGGCTCACCGAGCACGGGCACCAGAACTGGCTCTGGACCTGCCTGGCCGGTTTCCTGTGGGGCTTTCCCGGCCTGGCCGTGATGATGCGCCACGACGCCAATCGGCGTCGCCGTCGCGAGTCGGCCCCGCGGGGCTGACCGTCAGGAGTGGCCGTACGGCTCCGCCGGCTCGGCCGACTCCACCGACCCCGGCGCCCGGCTGACCGACATGGCCTCCACCGCGCTGTCGTCGTAGACCGTGGGCATCTCGTCGACCGGGGACTCCGCCGCCTCGACCACCGCCTCGGAGTGCGCGCCGCAGCCGTGGTCGACGCTGACCACCCGGCCGTCGTCCGGTGCGTAGAAGTTGCCGCAGGCACCGAAGGACTGCCGCAGCGCGCCGGCCAGCGGCAGGTAGAAGCCGCAGGTGCCGCAGCGGGCGGCGGCGGGCGCCGCCACCGAGATCGGCGCGGACGGGCCGTGGTCGCCGTCGTACCAGCGTTGGGCGGCCTCGGTACGCCCCTCCCGGGACAGCACCCGGGGTCGACCGAGGCCGAGCTCCCAGGAGACCTCCTCGACCGCCGGGTCGTCGGAGAGCAGGTAGCCGGGGGTGAGCCGCTCGTCGTCCGGCGGGGTGGGCAGCAGGTCGCCGGGGCCGAGGTCGCCCGGCTTGAGCCGCTCCTGCCAGGGCAGCCAGCCCGGGGCGAGCAGCGCGTCCGAGCCGGGCAGCAGCACCGTCTCGCAGACCGTGACGTGCCTGCTGCGCGGCACCCGGGTCACGGTGACCGCCCACCGCCAGCCGCGGTAGCCGGCGAGCAGGCACTCGAAATAGTGCGTGACGACCCGGTCGCCCTCGGCGACGGCGCGCAGGTGGTCGCCGACGTCGGAGGGCTCCACCTCGGTGATGGCGTCGCGGGCCACGTCGACGGCGACGGCGCAGACCTGGTCGAGGCGGGCGGCGCGGGTGGAGGCGGGCCTGGTCACCCGCTCATTGTTCCCCATGCGCGTCGCCGCCTGACAGGGACTCCCCGATGACGTCTTCTCCAGGTGGCCCGACGGGAGTGGATCAGATGGGCGAGGATGGTGCACATGCCGCTGTTCTCCCGCTCCGGGCGGTCCGTACTCGGACGGACCGTCGGCACGGGCATCCGCGCCGCCCGTCTGCTGTTGCGCGGTTCGGTCAGCGGCGGGCGCTGGATGACCCGGCGGGCGGGGTCGGCGCGGGCCAGGGGGGCCGGCGGCGAGGCCGGCATGGTCCGCCTGTTCGACCTGCACGCGGTCTCCTGCGCCGGCGACACGCTGATCGCCATCGGCCTGGCCGGGACGATCTTCTTCGACGTCCCGCTGGGTGAGGCGCGCAGCAAGGTCGCGCTCTACCTGCTGGTCACGATGGTGCCGTTCGCCATGCTCGCGCCGGTGGTCGGCCCGCTGCTCGACCACTTCCGGCACGGCCGCCGGTACGCCCTGGCCACCACCATGCTCGGCCGCGCGTTCCTGGCCTGGCTGATCTCGGACTACATCGGCAGCCTCGGGCTCTACCCGGCGGCGTTCGGCGTGCTCGCGCTCTCCCGGGCGTACGGGGTGGCCCGCTCGGCGGCCGTGCCCCGGTTGCTGCCGGAGGGGCTCGGCCTCTCCCAGGTCGGCGCCCGCGCCAGCGTCTACGGCACGGTGGCCGGCGCGCTGGTGGCGCCGATCGGGCTGGCCGCGTTCTGGTTCGGGCCGCAATGGCCGCTACGGGTCGCCTCGGTGATCTTCCTGGTCGGCATGGTGATCGCGCTGCGGCTGCCACCGAAGGCGGACTCCGAGCCGCCGGAGCGAGTGCCCCAGCCGCTGCGCGCACTGCGCCGAGAGGGGGACCGGCCCCTCGGCCGGGGCCGCCCGGCCGGCCGCCTGGTGATCGCCACCCTGATCGGCGCGGCGGCGCCGCGCGCGCTCTACGGCTTCCTGCTGCTCTTCCTCGCGTTCGCGCTGAAGAAGGGCGACCTGAACACCGACTTCTTCGGTCGGGAGCTCAACGACCAGGCAGCGCTGGGGCTGGTCGGCGGGGCACTGGCGGTGGGTGGTTTCCTGGCCACCGCGCTGGGCACCCGGCTGCGCATCCACCGGCCCGCCGCGATCCAGTCGAGCAGCATGGTCATCGTGGCCGGGGTGGGCGTCCTGGCCACGGTGAAGTTCTCCCTGCCGATGGTGGCGGTGCTCTGCCTGGTCGCCGCCCTCTCCAGCGGGATCGCCAAGCTGGCCGTGGACGCCTCGATCCAGGAGCGGATCCCGGAGCGGCTGCGGGCCAGCTCCTTCGCCCACTCTGAGACGGCACTGATGCTCGCCTTCGTGGCCGGCGGCGGTCTCGGCCTGGTCCCCTTCGAGGGGCGGGTCGGCATCGCGGTCGCCGCCGGGGTCGGCGTGCTCGCCGCCGCCCGGGGCATCGTCGTCGCCGGCCGCCTGCGCGGCGAACGGCTGATCGGCCGCCCGCTCACCGACGAGGAACTGGCCGAGCGGGACCGCGCGGCGGACGAGGAGGCGGCCGCCCGCAGCAGGCGGGGCCCGGACGCACCGGACGGCGGGCGCGGCCCGGCCGGCGAGCGGCACGGCGCCGGTGCGCACGGTCCCGACCAGGCGGAGGACGCCGCCACGCAGGCCGCCGCCGAGGCCGCACCCACCTCGCCGGCACCGACCTGGCACCGCTCCCCCGACGGCGACGGCGACGGCGACGATTCCGGGCTGGTACCGCCCGGGTACCACATCTACCGGCCGTCCTCCGCCGCATCGCGTCCCGGCGGGGCGGACGAACAGCGGCGGGGGTCGCCGGGGCCGGTGTCGTGACGGGCCTGCTGGTGCTGACCGCCGTGCCGGCCGAGGCGGAGGCGATCCGGGCCGGCCTCACCGATCAGACGGTGACCGTACGGCCGGTCGGGGTGGGGCCGGCGGTGGCCGGCGCCGCCGCCGCACGGCTGCTGACGCTGGCCGAGGCGGCGGGTCGCCCGTACCGGGCGGTGGTGAGTGCCGGGATCGGCGGCGGCTTCGCCGGCCGGGTGGCGGTCGGCGGGACGGTGCTCGGCACCCGGAGCGTGGCGGCCGACCTGGGCGCGGAGTCGCCCACGGGGTTCATCCCGATCGACGAGCTGGGCATGCCGCCGGAGCTGCTGGGTGCCGGCCCAGCCGTCGACGCCGACCCGAAGCTGCTGGCCGGCCTGTACGCGGCGCTCCCGCAGGCGGTCGTCGGCGCGGTGCTGACCGTCAGCACGGTGACCGGCACGGCCGCGAGCACCCTCGCCCTCGCCGATCGCCACCCGGACGCCGTGGCCGAGGCGATGGAGGGGTACGGCGTGGCGGTGGCCGCCGCGCACGCCGGTCTCCCCTTCGCCGAGCTGCGCACCATCTCCAACCCGATCGGCCCCCGCGACCGGGGGTCGTGGCGGATGAGGGAGGCGTTCACCGCCCTGACGGCGGCCGCCCGGGTGCTGCACTGACCGGCCGCGCGAGACGCATCGCCAAGGGCCGGTGCGGTTCGACGCGGAAACCGCACGCCGCCAGGAAGTTGGCGCCAGAGCCGTTGGCGATTCCGCTCACGCTGCCGATATCCACCTCGGCCATCAGCCGGAGCAGCGCGTCCATCAGCCCACGCCCGATGCCGAGCCGCCGGTGTTCGACGGCGACGAGCACCCCGTCGAGCACCATCTCGCGCGGCCACACCGACTCGTCCCCGCCGTACGCAAGGTGCGGCGTGCGCTCATGGGCCCGCAACTCGCCGACCAACTCCCCGTCGGGCAGCTCGGCGACGAACCGCCAGGACGTCGCGGGGCGCCCGTCTTCGGTGACCCGGCGTACAGCGAACTCCTGTCGTACCCGTTCCGCCCTGCGTCGCCGGTCCCGGTAGCCCCGGTCCCGCTCGTAGGTCGCCGCCGGCAGCGGCAGTGGCCAGCGTTCGGGCGGCAGGTTGTACCAGTCCGCCCACCAGGCACCGGGCCAGTCCTTCGGCTCGTGGACCGGCCACGCGTCCAGATGCGCCGGGTAGCGCCGCCCGGCCGCGTCGCGCAGCTCGTCATGCGGAACGCACGCCAGCCCACACGTCGCCGCGCCGTCGCCACCCTCCGCGGCTACGCCGTGCCCACCGACCTCGACCGCGCCGTCGCCCTCGATCGCGCTGCCGCCACCGCCGTCGACCGCGCTGCCGCCACCGACCTTGACCGCGCTGTCGCCACCGTCCGAGGCCGCGCGGCCGCCACCGCCCTGGGCCGGGACGTGGCCCCTGTCCGCGATCGGAATACCACCGGCCCCGGGGGCCCCACCGGCGGCAGGCACGGAAACCGTAATCCGACCTCCCACCGCACTGACGAGGGCCTCGATCGTCCGGAACCGCGGGCCGGTCGCGCGTCCCGACTCGATCCGCGCGATGGTGGCCTGCGGCACCCCTGACTTGGCCGCCAGCTCCCGTTGACTGAGATCGGCGCGGCGGCGCAACGCGCGGACCGTGCGGCCCAGGTCGACCGGAAAGAGTGCTTCCGTCACACACCCATGCTGCCCCCGCCCGCTTCGCTCTTTCAACAGCTGCCGCCAGCCTGTGGACAACGCTGTGGAAAACCTCCCCGCCTGGGGACAGCGGTATGGGTGACGGATGCTTTGGAGCTGATGTCGTAGACGATTCACGCTTGGGCCCGGACGCGCGGGCGGAGCCGGGGCGGGGCGGCCAGGACGGGCGAGGTGCTGCCGACAGGCAGGCCGGACGGTCGATGGGCCGGGACACGCGGGCGGAGCCGGGACATGGGCCGGGACACGAGGCCGCGCCGACAGGCAGGCCGGACGGACGGTCCGGTGGGTTGGGACACGCGGAGCCGGGCCGACAGGCACGCCGGACGGACGGTGAGCCGAACCGTCGGTGGGTTGGACGGTCGTTAGCCGGACCGTCGGTGAGCCGAAGGCGGCGAACACCGGGCGGGGAACGGCCGGCCATCCGACCTGAGTCGTTTACGTCATCAGGTCCAAAGCGAATCGTGGAGGCATTGCCACCCCCGGCCCCGGGCCGTGGTGACGGATCAGGATGCGAGCGGCGGACGACCGTGACCGGAGACGCCGGGCAGCTTAAGAGGCTCCCGGCGAAGGCCACCAGCGGCAGGCGGCGGGACAGGCCGGCGGGCGAGATGGCGAGTGGGGGGCGAGCGAGCGGGGCGGCGCGGGGCGGGCGAGCGGACGGGGCGGGCGAGCGGGGCGAGGCGGGCGAGCGGGCGAGTGGGGGCGAGTGGGCGGGCAGGCGGGGTCACAGTGGGGTGGGCGGGGTGGGGAGGGGGCGCGGGAGCGGGGCTACCGTGGGGTCGTGGCGCTCACCCTGGCGATCTCGCCCTGCCCCAACGACACGTTCGTCTTCCACGCCCTGGTGCACGGCCGGGTTCCCGGCGCGCCGCCGGTCGAGGTGACCTACGCGGACGTGGACGTCACCAACACGGCCGCCGAGCGGGGCGCGTTCGACCTGGTGAAGGTGAGCTACGCGGCGCTGCCCTGGCTGCTGGACGACTACCACCTGCTGCCCTGCGGCGGGGCGCTCGGCCGGGGCTGCGGCCCACTGGTGCTCACCCGTAGCGCTGCCGGTGACGGGGCGGGCGCGGCCGGGAGCGGGGCCGGGCGGCCGGACCGGGCCGACCTGAGCGGCGCCACGGTGGCGGTGCCCGGCGACCGGACCACGGCGTACCTGCTCTTCCGGCTCTGGTCGGCCGAGCGGCCGCCGGCGCGGATCGAGGTGGTGCCGTTCCACGAGATCATGCCGGCGGTGGCCGCCGGGAAGTACGACGCGGGGCTGGTCATCCACGAGGCCCGGTTCACCTACCACCGGCACGGGCTGACCGCGCTGGTGGACCTCGGCGAGTGGTGGGAGGGCGACACCGGCCTGCCGATCCCGCTCGGCGCGATCCTGGCCCGCAAGGGCGCCGTCGACCCGGCGGAGGCGGCCGGCTGGATCCGGGAATCCGTCCGCCAGGCCTGGGCCGACCCGGCCGCCAGCCGGGAGTACGTGCTCTCCCACGCCCAGGAGATGGAGCCCGACGTGGTGGACCGGCACATCGACCTCTACGTCAACGAGTTCACCGCGGACCTGGGGGACGCGGGATTCGCCGCCGTGGAGGCGCTGCTGGGCCGGGCCACCGACGCCGGGCTGATCCCTCAGACCTCCAGCTCGCGCGCCACCGCGTGGACCAGCTGAGCGATCTTCTGCGCGGTCTTCTTGTCGGGGAACCGGCCCCGGCGCAGGTCCGGCTGGACCTTCGCCTCCAGCACCTTGATCATGTCTTCGACCAGGCCGTGCAACTCCTCGGCCGGGCGCCGGCGCAGCTCCGCCATCGACGGCGGGGCGTCCAGCAGCTTGACCCCCATCGCCTGGGCGCCCCGGCGGCTGTCCACCACACTGAAATCGACGCGCTGCCCACCCTTGAGGTCGGTGACACCCGCGGGTAGCGCGCCCTTGGGCAGGAACACGTCGCCACCCTCGTCACTGGTGACGAACCCGTATCCCTTGGCCGCGTCATACCACTTCACTCGACCCGTCGGCACCTGAGAACCCCTGCTTCGCTTGAGACGTCTACTGCTCCAAGGCTAGCCCGATGATCCGGTCCAGCGCCGCCGGGAATCCGGTGAGATCATCCAACACCTGGTCCGCCCCGGCGGCCCGCAGCTCGTCGGCGCTGCACGGGCCGGTGGCCACCCCGACCCCCGGCACCCCGGCGGCGCCCGCCGCCACCATGTCCGCCACGTGGTCGCCCACGTAGAGGGTCGCGCCGTGCGCGCGCAGCGCGGTCGCCTTCTCTTCGGCGAAGAGGTCCCCGGCCAGCTCGTCGACCGCCAGCCCGAGGTGCTCCAGGTGCAGCCGGGCCAGCCGGCCGATCTTCGAGGTCACCACCATCACCCGGCCGCCGCGCGCGTGCACCGCCTCGACCGCCTCCCGCGCGCCGGGCAACGGAACCGTCGGGGTGATCGCGTACGCCGGGTACAGCTCGCGGAAGATCGTCACCGCCTCCTCCACCCGCTCGGGCGGGAACCAGTGCCCGATCTCGGTGCGCAACGGCGGACCCAGCCGGGAGACCGCGAGGTCGGCGTCGACGGGCATGCCGGTTTGCGCGGTCAACGCCCGGAAGCAGGCCGCGATGCCGGGGCGGGAGTCGACCAGGGTCATGTCGAGGTCAAAACCGACCATCAGTGGGAGCACCCCGAGAACGTACCCGCCCAACCCGGATCGAGCCGGACGTCCGAGGGGCGGGACGGCCCCGCTCCGGGCTAGCGTGGAACGACGATGACCACCTCACTCGCCGACCACCTGCGCGCCCTGCCCGACGAGTCGCTGGCCGCCCTGCTCCAGCTGCGGCCCGACCTCGTGGTGCCGGTGCCCGCCGACGTCTCCGCCCTCGCCATCCGGGCCGAGTCGCGGGTCTCCGTGGCCCGCGCGCTGGACGGGCTGGACCAGTTCACCCTCCAGATCCTGGACGCCGCCCGGCTCACCCGGCACCCCGAGGAGGGCACCACCTCCACCGAGGACGTCCTCGCGATGGCCACCGCCGGGCCGCATCCGCCCGCCCCGACCACCGTCCGGGGCGCGGTGGACCGGCTACGCGCGCTCTTCCTGCTGTACGGCCCGGAGCACGCCCTGCGCGTCGCCGGCAGCGTCGACGAGGTCTCCGCGTACCCGGCGGGCCTGGGGCGACCGGCGGCGGAGCTGGACCCGCGGACGGCGGCGCTCTGCGCGGACCCGGCGAAGCTGCGGCGGACGCTGCTCGCCGCTCCCCCGTCGGCCCGGGCGATCCTGGACCGGCTCGCCGCCGGGCCGCCGGTGGGCAGCGTGCCGCCGGGGGCCCTCCAGGCGCCCCCGGTCGGCGCCGAGGACGACCTGCCGCCGGACGCCACCAACGGCGGCGCGCCCACCGGTTCGCCGGTCCGCTGGCTGGTCGACGCCCGGCTGCTCGTGCCGGTCTCCGCCGGCACCGTGGAGCTGCCCCGCGAGGTGGGGCTCGTGCTGCGCCGGGACAGCGGCCCGCTCGGCCCGCTGCGAACCAGCCCGCCGTCGGTGACCGCTTCACCGCGCGAGCCGAAGGCCGCCGACTCCGCCGGGGCCGGGCAGACCATGGAGCTGGTACGCCACACCGAGGCGCTGCTGGAGAGCCTGGCCGCCGAGCCGGCCCCGGTGCTGCGCTCGGGCGGTGTCGGGGTACGCGACCTGCGCCGGCTGGCCCGCACCGTCGGGCTGGACGAGTCCACCACCGCGCTGGTCTTCGAGGTGGCGTACGCGGCCGGGCTGGTCGGGGAGCTGGACCTGCCCGGTGCCACCACCACCCGGTACGGCGCCGACCAGCAGGTGCTGCCCACCGGCGGGTACGAGGTGTGGCGGGCGATGTCGCTGGCCCACCGCTGGGAGCAGCTCGCCCGGGCCTGGCTGACCATGAGCCGGCAGGTCGGGCTGGTCGGCCAGCGCGACGACCGGGACCGGCCGATCAGCGTGCTCTCCGCCGAGGCGGAACGGGCCGGCGCACCGGCCGCCCGGCGGGCGGTGCTTGGGGTGCTGGCCGACCTGGAGCCGGCCACCGCACCCACCCCGGAGGAGGTGCTGGAGCTGCTGGACTGGCGGGCCCCGCGGCGCAGCCGGGGCCGGGAGACCGCGCACCGGGAGGTGCTGGCCGAGGCGGCCCAGCTCGGCGTCACCGGGCTCGGCGCGCTCACCTCGTACGGGCGGCTGCTGCTCACCGACGTCACCGAGGCGGACGAGCGCGGCGGCGGCGACCCGCTGGGCCTGCGCTCGGACGCCGAGAGCGGCGATCCGTCGAGCGCGGTGCGGGCGCTGGACGCGCTGCTGCCCGCCCCGGTCGACCACTTCCTGGTGCAGGCCGACCTGAGCGTCGTGGTGCCCGGCCCGCCCGACCCGGCGCTCGCCGCCGAGCTGGACGTGGTGGCCGAGCACGAGTCGGCCGGCGGGGCCAGCGTGCACCGGGTCACCACGGCGAGCGTGCGGCGCGCCCTGGACGCCGGCTACACCGCCGACGACCTGCACGCCCTGTTCCTCCGCCGGTCGCGTACCCCGGTTCCGCAGGGGCTGACGTACCTGGTGGACGACGTGGCGCGCAAGCACGGCGGGCTGCGCCTCGGCTCCGCCGGCGGGTACGTGCGCAGCGACGACGAGGCGCTGCTCGCCGAGGTGCTGGCCGACCGGCGGCTGGAGCCGATGGCGTTCCGCCGGCTGGCACCGACGGTGCTGGTCACCCCGTACCAGGTGGGGCGGATGTTGACCGCGCTGCGCGACGCCGGGTACGCGCCGGTGCCGGAGGACGGCAGCGGCGCGACGGTGTTGTCCCGGCCGAAGACCCGGCGGGCCCCCGCCCGGGCATCGGTGACCACCCGGGCGCTGGACCCGCTGGCCGCTCCGAAGCTGGCGATGCCCCGCCTGCTCGGGGTGGTGGAGCAGATCCGGCGGGGTGACGCGGCGGCGCGGGCGGCCCGGCGGGCCCCGGCGGTGATGCGCGGCGGCGCGGCCCGGGCGGCGACCGGCCCGATGCCGGTGCACGGCCACAGCGACGCCCTGGCGGTGCTGCAACAGGCGGTGCGGGACAAGTCGCTGGTCTGGGTCGGTTACGTCGACGCGCACGGGGCGACGGTGTCCCGGCTGGTCCGGCCGGTCTCGATCGGCGCCGGTTATCTGCGCGCCGAGGACGACCGGACGGAGATGCTGCACACCTTCGCGCTGCACCGGATCACCGCGGCGGTGCTCGAGGACTGACGGTCAGCGCCGGCTGGCTCAGGTGCCGGGGCGACGGCCGACGAGCACCACCCGCGAGCCGACCGAGCCGAGTTCCCACCAGCGGACCGCGTCGGCGTGCAGCAGGTTGACGCAGCCGTGCGAGCCGATCGAGGAGTTGTGCAGGTAGGTGGTGGTCTCATGGAAGCCGATTCCGCCGTTGAAGCGCTGCCAGTAGGGCAGCCAGACGTCGTACGGGTTCGACCACTCCTTCAGGTTGCGGAAATTGATCTTGTAGGTGCCCGCGGGGGTGGCGTAGCCGGCCATGCCGGTGCGGGTGACCGTCGGCCCGGCGACCACCTTGCCGCTGCGCATCACCCAGGTGGTCTGCCGGGTCAGGTCAACGCAGAAGGTGGTGCCCGTGCCGGCCGTGCAGCGGCTGGTGTCCGTGTTGGCCAGCCGCTTCGCCACGTCGTACGTGAGGGGGCCGGCCCGGCCGACGGCCGGGCGGATGTCGTACCGCTGCTGGAACTTCTTGATCGCGGCGCAGTCGGCGCTCGACTGCCGGCCGTCGACGGTGACCGTGCCGAACCCGCCCAGGCGGGCGAGGTATCCCTCCACCTCTCGCTGGTATTCCCCCTGCTCGCAGCGGGTCTTGGTCTGCGGCGTCGGGTTGACGAGCCGACGGCCGCTCTCCGCCTTCGGCGGGGTCGTGTCGCGCAACGCCGCCGACACGGCCTTCGGCTTCGGGGCCGAGGTGGTCGGCAGGGTCCGCTGGTCGGGCAGGGAGACGCCGCTCGCCCCCGTTACCTGTTCCGCCTTGCCGACCGGGGCGAGCCCTCCTCCAGTGCCACCCGGATCGGCCTGCGGATCGAGCGCGCACCCACCGGCGCCGACCAGCGTGACCACCGCCAGGGCGACCACCCGGAATTTGAGACCTGTGTGCTTCATGAGCCCTCCCGAGTCTGCCGTCCCCTTGGTAGACGCGTGGAATACCGGAAACGTTGCGTCGTTTGGGCATTTTCCTGGGACCACCCGACCTCGTGCAACACTGGATGGTCGGCCTGCGGCGGGTCCCGCCGGAATCGGTGGCCGACGATCCCTCCCGAGGAGAGGCGCTGGCGTGAGCGGTGGACCACTGATCGTGCAGTCGGACAAGACCCTGCTGCTGGAGATCGACCACCCCGACGCGCAGGCCTGCCGGATGGCGATCGCCCCGTTCGCCGAGCTGGAGCGCTCACCGGAGCACGTGCACACCTACCGGCTGACGCCGCTGGGGCTGTGGAACGCCCGGGCGGCCGGCCACGACGCCGAGGGCGTGGTGGACTCCCTGATCAAGTATTCCCGCTACCCGGTGCCGCACGGGCTGCTGGTGGACGTGGCCGAGACGATGGACCGGTACGGCCGCCTCCAGCTCGCCAACGACCCCGCGTACGGCCTGGTGCTGCGGGCGCTGGACCGGCTGGTGCTGATCGAGGTCGCGAAGAGCAAGAAGCTCGCCGGCATGCTCGGCAACCGGATCGACGACGACACCATCCAGGTGCACCCCTCCGAGCGGGGGCGGCTCAAGCAGGCGCTGCTGAAGCTCGGCTGGCCGGCGGAGGACCTGGCCGGGTACGTCGACGGCGAGGCGCACCCGATCGAGCTGGCCGAGGCCGGTAAGGACGGCCGCAAGCCGTGGACGCTGCGGTCGTACCAGCGGGAGGCGGTGGAGGCGTTCTGGGCCGGCGGGTCGGGCGTGGTGGTGCTCCCCTGCGGCGCGGGCAAGACGCTGGTCGGCGCGGCGGCGATGGCCGAGGCGAAGGCCACCACGCTGATCCTGGTCACCAACACGGTCGCCGGCCGGCAGTGGAAACGGGAGCTGATCGCCCGCACCTCGCTGACCGAGGACGAGATCGGGGAGTACTCCGGCGAGCGCAAGGAGATCCGCCCGGTCACCATCGCGACGTACCAGGTGCTCACCTCGCGGCGCGGCGGCGCCTTCACCCACCTGGACCTGTTCGGTGCCCGCGACTGGGGCCTGGTCGTCTACGACGAGGTCCACCTGCTGCCCGCGCCGATCTTCCGGTTCACCGCGGACCTCCAGGCCCGCCGCCGGCTGGGGCTGACGGCGACGCTGGTCCGCGAGGACGGCCGGGAGGGCGACGTGTTCAGCCTGATCGGCCCCAAGCGGTACGACGCGCCGTGGAAGGACATCGAGTCGCAGGGCTGGATCGCCCCGGCGGAGTGCACCGAGGTACGGGTGACGCTGACCGACGCCGAGCGGATGTCCTACGCGACGGCGGAGTCCGAGGAGCGGTACCGGATGGCGGCGACCGCCCGGACGAAGCTGCCCGTGGTTCGCGCGCTGGTGGACCGGCACCCGAACGACCAGGTACTGGTCATCGGCGGGTACATCGACCAGCTGCACCAGCTCGGGGAATACCTCGACGCGCCCATCATTCAAGGCTCGACCACCAACAAGGAACGGGAACGGCTCTTCGACGCGTTCCGCTCGGGCGAGGTACGCACCCTGGTCATCTCCAAGGTCGGCAACTTCTCCATCGACCTGCCGGAGGCGGCGGTGGCGATCCAGGTCTCCGGCACCTTCGGGTCGCGGCAGGAGGAGGCGCAGCGCCTCGGCCGGGTGCTGCGACCGAAGGCCGACGGCCGGCAGGCGCACTTCTACACCGTGGTCTCCCGGGACACCATCGACACCGAGTACGCGGCGCACCGGCAGCGGTTCCTCGCCGAACAGGGGTACGCGTACACCATCGTGGACGCCGACGACGTCCTGGGGCCGTCGCTGCCGTCGGTCGACTGACGCGCGGCCCGAGGCAGGTGTCTTTCTCACGCGCTTTCGAGCTGATGTCGTAAACGAATCAGCCGACCGCGCGTCCGCTCCCGACTCAACGGCTCAGGTGGGTCTCCCGCTCCATGTGCGACAGCTTCTCCGGATTTCGCACCGCGTAGAGGCCGGTGATGAGGCCGTCGTCGATGCGCACGGCCAACACGGTGTCGAGCTCTCCGTT
The DNA here is from genome assembly GCF_040656135.1 of Micromonospora sp. NPDC050200. Taxonomy (NCBI): domain Bacteria; kingdom Bacillati; phylum Actinomycetota; class Actinomycetes; order Micromonosporales; family Micromonosporaceae; genus Micromonospora; species Micromonospora sp. NPDC050200. The sequence goes on along the minus strand of NZ_JBFALG010000050.1, from coordinate 4,207 downwards.
GAGCCGGACAATCAGCGCCGGGTAGCCATTGACCTGCGCCGGCCGCAGCGACGAGATGTCGGCGACCCTGCCCCAGCCGGCGGCCAGCAGGCGGGCGACCTTGTCGGCCCCCACTATGGGCCGCGGGACGGCCTGCTTGACTCCACCACCGTCGCCGAGAAGGACGACATCTGGCGCGAGGATGTCGAGCAGGCTCTGCAGGTCGCCGGTGTCGACCGCCCGTTGGAACGCATCGAGCGCGTACCGGGTCTCGGCCGCTGACACGACCCGGCGCGGCCGGCGCGCCGCGACGTGTGCCCGTGCCCGGTGTGCGATCTGACGGACGGCGGCCGGGCTCTTGTCGACGGCTTCGGCGATCTCGTCGTACCCGATGTCGAACACCTCGCGCAGCACGAACACCGCCCGTTCGGTCGGCGCGAGCGTCTCCAGCACCAGCAGCATCGCCATCGAGACGCTGTCGGCCAACGCGACGTCCTCGGCCACGTCGGGCGCGGTGAGCAGCGGCTCGGGCAGCCAGGGGCCGACGTAGGACTCCTTGCGGCGGCCGAGCGTACGCAGCCGGGTGAGTGCCTGGCGGGTGGTGATCCGGACCAGGTAGGCACGCTGATCCCGCACCGTGCCGAGATCGACGCCCGCCCACCGCAACCAGGTCTCCTGCAGGACGTCCTCCGCGTCGGCGGCCGAGCCGAGCATCTCGTACGCGACGGTGAACAGCAGGTTGCGGTGGGCGAGGAACGCCTCGGTGGCCGGGTCCGGACGGTCGTCACGGCCGGCGCCCCTACCACGGTCGTCGGCTGCGGTCTGCGGCGTGCCCACCATGGGTGACTCCTGTTCGCTCTCGACTGCGTCACCCACCAGATGCCGGACCCGGCCGTTCTGTGACACCTCCGGCTGTGGCAGTCGTCACCCGGCCGCGCCGTCACAGGGCGCTGCTCGCCGGCATCTCGTGTTCGTCCAACCGAACACCACGAGTGAAGGACGGAACCATGGACGCCCGATTCAACATGTTCGACAACGAGATCGCCATGAAGTTCTTCAAGCGGTTCGCCAACGCCGGCATGGTGATCCAGCAGTCGCCGCTGCCGAAGTCCACGCAGGAGCTGGTGTCGCTGCGCGCCAGCCAGATCAACGGCTGCGGTTGGTGCATCGACATGCACACCAAGGAGGCCGCCGCCGGGGGTGAAAGCGCGGTGCGGCTCAACCTGGTCGCCGCCTGGCGCGAGTCCACCGTCTTCACCGAGGCCGAGCAGGCCGCGCTGGCGCTCGCCGAAGAGGGCACCCGGCTCGCCGACGCCTGTGAGGGCGTCTCCGACGACACCTGGGCCCAGGTACGCAAGCACTACGACGACGACCAGATCGCCGCGCTGGTCTCCCTGGTCGCCCTGATCAACGCAGCCAACCGGCTCGCCGTGATCGTGCACCAGAAGGGCGGCTCCTACCAGCCCGGCATGTTCGCCGCCGCGTTCGACTGACGCGCAGACGAATCCGGCCCGGCCCAGGATCATCCGATCCTGGGCCGGGCGCTCACCTTGGTGACCTTCAAGAAACCCTTTTCACCGCGGACCTCCAGGGCCGCTGCCGGGCTCGGCCTGGCGGCGCCGTTGGTACGCGTTCTACCTGATCGGCCCCAAGCGGTACGACGCGCCGTGGAAGGACATCGAGTCGCAGGGCTGGATCGCCCCGGCCGAGTACACCGAGGTACGGGTCACGCTGATCGACGCCGAACGGATGACGTACGCGACGGCGGAGGCCGACCGGCAGCGCTTCCTCGCCGAGCAGGGGTACGCCTACACCATCGTCGACGCCGACGACGTCCTCGGCCCGAAGCTCCCGAGCGTGGACTGACCCCGCGTTGCTCGACTCCGCTCCGGGATGTTGCGGTGTCCGGATCGCCCATCGCCGGTTCTGCTCAGCAGGTCCGCCCAGATGCGGCGCTGTCCGGATCAGGAAAGCCGGCGGGAGTGGGCGGAGAGCAACGACCGCAGCGGTGCCAGGATCGCCGCATCGAGCCCCCGCTTCGGCAGTACGAGCACTCCCGCGCCGCGCCGCTCTGATGCAAGCAGGACAAAAGACCGATCCGTCTCGACGTGCAGCGGGTACTGAGCCCAAGTTGTCGTCGATTGTCCGGCGGCGCTGCTGAGACGTACCCCGGTGTCGGTAACCGTGGCCTGCATGGGCTGGGACAGCGCAGGATTGCCGCGCATGATCTGCCGAACGTGAAGCCGATAGATCATGCGGGAGCCGCCGAAGAGCCGACGCAGCAGCAGGTTGAACCCGACGCCGACGAGCACCGCCACGATGAACACGACGCCAATTGCCACAGCGGCGGCCCCCGTCAGATTCTGAGACAGCACAGAGGAAACGAAGACGACACCGAGCATGCCGGTCCCTAGTAGGGTGCTCAGCCACCGCAGATACCAGGGACGCGGGATGCTGCGGTTATGGGCGGCGAAGCCGTCTAGCAGGTCGTCCGACGTAAGGGTGTAGTGCAGCTGCACGGGGTGGGCCGCGACGTTCTCCGAGGGCATGACCGAGAAGCCTAATCACCGCCGTGCATCCCTGTGAGTTGATTACCGGTGACGGCAGCGCTTCCACGCCGACGACGCCGTCGGCCCCAAGCTCCCGAGCGTGGACTGACCCCGCTCTGATCGACTCCGCCCCCGGGATGTTGCGGTGTCCGGATCACCCGACCACCCCCGTTTCCACGGAGACGGTCGCTGTGGGTGCCTCCGGGCGGCCGCGTCGGGACCGGCTGACCCGCATGCTCGCTACAGACCTGATGTCGTACACGAGTCAGCCGTCAGCGCTTCCTCGACTCGGCAACGAACACTCCGCGCCCGGGCGGCTGAGGCCCCCGATCCGGGCGAGGTGAAGACCGCCTCCGAGCGCCCCGGCAGCTATCTGGACGGTACGGTCCACGGCGACGATGCCGCACCAGTCCAGATCCCGGAGTACTGGATCGTTCGCTGCGAGAAGCTGCGGCTCACGGGTCGACCTACTTCCGGCACCTGGACCCGCCCCGCCGGTACAGATGGCAATCCGACGACCGCCGTCCGCTGGGTTGCTGTCAGCGTTGCTGTCGACAGCGTTCCCGCCGGCGCCTCCGCCGGACCTGACCCCCGTCGGGGGGATGCGGTCTCAAGCGGTCACCCGCTGTCAACTGGTGGCGACCCGCGTCAACGAGCAGGTACCGAGCGTCGCCGGTTCATGTTCGGAGTCAACCTGCACCGACGCTCGCGCTGCTTTCTTGCTGCCTCGCCGCCTGACGCCTCGCCTACAGGGCGCGGCAAAGGCCGAGCGTCCCACCGCGTCTGGCCATCGCCGTCGTGACCGTCTCTGGCGGCAGCCGGCTAGCATCCGTCGATGTCGGAACTACTCAGGCTCATAAGCATGACGGCAGGGAGACAGGCGAGGTGGCGACGTGGTGGGAGCTGGCAATCCCTGCCGTGGCAGGCCTGGCGGCTGGCCTGGGTGGCGCAGCAATCGCTGGCCGCTCTAGCTACCGGACAGCTACTGAGGTCTCGCGCCAGGAAGCCGAGGAGCGCCGTCAACGCCAGTTCGTCGAGCAGCGCCGGGCGGCCTACGTAGGATTTCTTGCCGCTCTCAAGGAGTGGCAGCCGCTCCGGGACAGGGACTGGTCACTCAGGGCGGCCGCAGACGAACCGACGCTTACGGCGGAACAACGTGAGACCGCCATGAGCCGCTGGGAGCGGAGCCGGGAGCTCACGGAGCCCTACTTCCGAAGACTTGTTGAAGCAGAGCAGGAGATTCAACTGCTCGCACCGCGGCCGATACGCGACATCACAACCTTGCTCTTCGTTGAATCAGGCCGACGAGGCGCCACAGGCAGGCTGATGGAGGAGTTCATGCAGGCTGCTCGCCTCGACCTCGGAACGGATCCAGATCCCGTGGCGGCGGGATCGCCACTGCTTGAAAACCCCGACGTCTGGCGGCCGGGCATTCCGAGCGTTGCACAACGAGAGGCGTGATCTGCCGTCATCCCGCCGTCGACCATCCTCGGGCCGGAGCCGGCTAGGGCAGGCCGGCAACGGGTCTAGCGCGAGACGTCTCGATTACAAGCTCTGTGCACCGCGTCCGCACACGTCCGGGAACCCCTGGGTGTCAGGGTTGGGTGAGACCAGCGGTTCAGAGCAAGTAGCCCTCCCGGGGCGAGGATGGATTCTCCTTCGATGACGATTTCCAGGAC
>NZ_JBFALG010000049.1:0-50356 GCF_040656135.1 Micromonospora sp. NPDC050200 | reverse complement strand
GCAGGTCAGAGCGCGGTGGCGACGCTGGTCGAGCGGACCTCGCGGTTCGTGGTCCTGGTCCCGCTGACCGGCCGGGACGCGTTGACCGTCGGCGATGCGATCATCGCCGCCGCCGGGACCCTCCCGCCGCAACTGGCCCGGTCACTGACCTGGGACTGCGGGTCAGAGATGGCCGGCCACGCCCGGATCACCGCCGCCGGGCTGCCGGTGTACTTCGCCCGCCCGCACTCACCCTGGCAACGCGGCAGCAACGAGAACGCCAACCGGATCCTGCGCGAGTACTTCCCCAAGGGCGTCCCCATCACCTCCGACCCCAAATATCTGGCCATGGTGGCTTCCGAGATCAACGACCGACCCCGTAAGATCCACGACTGGAAGAAGCCCTCCGAGATATTCACCGAACTCGTCGAGGCAAATGCTTCCACCGACTGAACTCGCCGACCTCTTCGCCGAAGGGCCGGAGCCAGAATGGCTGATGGGTCTCGCGGATTTCGGTCACCTTGGCGGTGATCTCCTCCTGTGGCACGCCCACTTCCATCTCGCCCATCAGCGTCTCGGTCCGCGAGGGCTCGCCGGGGAAGCCGACACCGAGCAGTTTGCGCACCGTACTGCGCCCGCCGTCACAGCCGATGAGATAGCGCGAACGCAGCTGTTCCCCGTCGGCCAGCTCGACGGTCACACCGTCGTCGTCCTGCTCGAAGTCGGCCACCGCACAACCGCGCCGGACCTGCGCACCCAGTTCGATCGCATGTTCTTCGAGCAGATGTTCGATGACCGGCTGCGGGATGCCCAGCAGATAGGCGTGCGCGGAATCCAGGCCCTTGGGCGCGGGTTTGGGGATGGCGGCGAAGAAGCCGCCAGCCGGACGCTGTCTTCCGTGTTCGCGAATGCGATCCAGCAGTCCGCGCATTGCCATCAGCTCGAGACTGCGAATATGCAGACCGACGATGCGGACGAACGACTTGGGCTCGGTTTCCTTCTCCAGGACGAGTACCCGCACGTCGTGCAGCCGCAGTTCGGCGGCCAGCATCGCACCAGTCGGCCCGCACCCGGCAATGATCACGTCGAACATGAGGGGCGCGCGATCGGCGCCGGAGGCCGGCGAACAGAGTCCGGAGACGTCGCCCACGGTGAAGTCGCGCTCGACCATATCGTTCGACGACGGCTCGGCGGTGAACTGCGGAGAGTGCATAGGTGTTGCCTTTCGGGAGTGCCTTGTTGGCGAGGCGCTCCCGGCGACACCTACATCAATCGCCCGACCGTGACGGGAAGGGGGAGCACCCACATCGATACAACGTTCATGGGTCTCACCTCCTCAGGTGGTGTCACGTCAACTGCAAGCTACAAGCCCGGGCATCATCCCGTCCAGTCCTTTCCCCGCCACGTGATCACGACTCCAAACGGGCCCGTGCGGCGGCGATGCTGATCAGGGTTTGCCATCACCAGGCCATGGCTGTTCTTTCCCCTTCGTGCGGTTGGCTTCTTCCGGGTCAGCTTTTCGATGAGCGGGCCGGTGGCGGGGATGTCTCCGGCGCGGAGCGCGGCATAGATGCTCCGGTCGGGCTCGCTGCTGTTTTGCCAGCGCCAGCTGGGCAGGTCGTCTGTTCCGGCCCATGGGAAGAGCGGGTGGTGCCGGCGCAGGAGCTGCCCAGGTTCGGGGTGGTCGAGGTAGCGGGCGGCGTGGATGAGGAAGACCATCGGCGTCGGGTCGCCGGTGCTGCCGCGCGGTGTGAGCAGCAGCTGCGGCATGCGGGCGAACAAACTGGCGAGCGCGATGGTCTCCGGGTAACGGACGACCTGGTCATCGACTCGGGGCAGCAGCTCGCTGCGCTCGCGCCATCGCAGGACGATGTGGTCGGACTCGCCTCGGCGCCGTGGCCAGCTCCGCCACCCGATCGAGCGGAACGACCGCTCGACGATGCCCTTGTCGGTCGGGGTGCCCGGCCCGGACCGGCTCGACCGTGATGCCCAGCCGGGAGCAGGCGCGCACGAACGTCTCGGAGACGAACACCGCCCCGCGATCGGTCACGATCGTCTCCGCGACGATCACCGGCCGGGCCGCGGCGTGTTCCAGCCGCGCGTCCAGCGCCAGCATCCGCGCGTGCGGGATCCGCGAGCGGGCCATCGACAGCGCCTCGGCCCAGCCCGGCCGCATCGGCTCCGGGCCCAGCATCTTCGCCAGCAGCAGCGCCGCGTCGACGGCCTTGGTGCCCTGCGGGCGCAGCACCGCGGCGCAGATCGAGCGGGTCGCGACGTCCAGCACCACCGTCAGCTCCACCCGGCCGGGCACCCCGTCGTCCAGCAGGGCCATCACGTCCAACGGCGACGTGTCGATCTGCGCCAGCTCGCCCGGGCGCACCGCGACCGTGCGCGTGAACGGGCGCTCCGACCGGTTCGCCTGCGTGCGGCGCGTGGTCGCCTCCCCGAAGGTGTGCCGGCCAGCATCCATCCCGGCGAGCAGCCGGTAGAACGTCGCCGGCGACGGCATCGGCACCACCCCGACGCCGTGCCGCTCGGCAAGCAGCTGCTCGACGCGGCGCCGCAACCGGGAGCGGGTACCGGTCGACTCGCCGGTCTCGGCGTCCATGACCGCCGCCACCGCGGCGACCACCCGATCATCGACGCGCCCATACGGGCTCGCCGCCCGGGTGCCCCGGTGATCGACCAGACCCCACAAGCCCTGCTCGCGATAGCGCAACCGCATCCGTTTGACCGTGACCGCGCTGGTCGGCTGCCCGGCCGTACTCAACTCCGCAGCCTTCGCCGTGTCCCGCTCGGCCAGGGTGTGCCGGGCCGGATCGTAGGGCTCGCGCGGCCGGGCACCTTGCGGCGCGCCCGGCGGCAGGCCGGTCTGCGCCTCCACCACGTGCCGCTCCCACTGCCGGGCCCGCTCGATCACCGTGGCCCGCAGCGCCTCCAGCAGCCCGAGCGGATCCAGCCGCGCCGGCGGGACGCTGGCCTCCAGCAGCTCGAAGCCCGGCGCCGCGAGCACATGCGTCAGCAGCAGCACCTGCTCGCTCCCGGCGTCGTCGACCAGCCGCACCCGGACACCGTCAATCCCGCCAACACTCACCGCCCGGCCCTCGAACAGCACCCGGTCGCCGACGCGCAGCGCCGCCCGCCCGCCGCTCACCGGTCCGCCGCCGTCACCAGCGATGCCTCCGACAACGGCACCGCCAGATCGACGCCCAGCCAGCCGCACCACAGCAGGTGGAACACCGTCGGCAGGGTAGCCAGCGCATCACCCAACCGCTCGGCGCCGTCCATCAACGGCAGCGGATCGGCGAACACCACGCCCGCGGCCGCCGGGCGCAGACAGCGCGGATGCCGATACCCGGCCAGCCACCGCACGCTCGCCATCAGCACCGCATCCGGCTCGTGCACCAGCCGGTACTCCCAGCCGGCCTCGGCGCACGCCCGCCTGGTTGTCGCGAACACCGCGGCGTCCTTGGGCCGTACGCGCGTGGCCGGGCGCACGTCGATCACCACCCCGGTGCCATCCGCCAGCCGCGCGAAGAAGTCCGGCGCGTGTGAACGCCGCCGGCCCGCGTCGTCGTCCAACAGCAGCCAGAACGGTTGCGACGAGATCGCCACCACCACCGGGTCGAAGTCCAGCAGCGTCAAGTGATTGCGCTCCAGCCACGACTCGAAACCGACAAGGGCGCCCGTCGTGGCCGGCCACCACAGGCCGGTGTTGTTGCGCTGCCCCCGGTACACCGGGAACGACCGCACCGGCGGCACCGCCTCGAACGCCACCGCGGCCGCCGCCACCAGGCCGTCGTGCCGCTCCTGCCCGTCCGCGCCGACGTACCCGACCGCGAACCCCGACAACGACGCTGGCGCCAAGCCGCGCACCGCCACCAGACCGCCCAACCCATCATCCCCGGCCCCAAGATCCGGCACAGGCTATCGACGGCCCTCGACAAGCCCGCGGGCCGGGCGGATCAGAACCAGTGAGACGGATCAGGTACGGAGCCCTTTTCATCGTGATCATGCTGGTCAGGGCGGGTGCGAGTACCCCGGAGATCGATGACGGCGAGGCTCCAGGTAGGACAGCAGTCGACCAAGATCCGATGCCCCGACCGGGAGCCTCGCCGTGCTGTCTTACCCCGCCACGATCCCGCTGTCCAGCCGAACCCTGAACCACCTCGCCGAGCTTGTCCGTAACCACCGCCGGCAGCGTCGATCCCGGTGGCGGCGCCTGGCCCCAGGCCGGCAAGCCCTACTCACCCTCGCTCACCTGCGCAACGGCGACACCTACGCCCGCCTCGGAGCCGGGTTCGGCATCGGCGTCGCCACCGCCTGGCGGTACGTCCGCGAAGCTGTCGACCTGCTCGCCGCAGCCGCCGACGATCTGGCTACTGCGATGGACCGCATCCGCAAGCTGGCGTACGCGATCCTCGACGGCACGCTGATCCCGATCGACCGGGTCGCCGACCAGAAGCCCTACTACTCGGGGAAACATAGGCGGCACGGCGTGAACGTGCAGGTCATTGCGGATGCATCAGGTCGCCTAGTCTGGGCATCGGCCGTGCTGCCCGGTACCACCCATGACCTGAGCGCCGCCCGCGTTCAAGGCATCATCGACGCGCTGAGCAGCGCCGACGTGATGACGTTCGCGGACAAGGGCTACCAGGGAGCCGGCGGGAGCGTGCGCACGCCGTTCAAGCGCCACCGGTACCGGCCGAAGCTGTCCCGCCGGCAGAAGGCCGTCAACCGCGGACACGCCCGTATCCGCGCCCGCGGGGAGCGCGCCATCGCCACGCTCAAGTGCTGGAAAGTCCTGACCAAGCTGCGCTGCTGTCCCCGCCGCGCGACCGCGATCGTGCAGGCCATCCTCGTCCTGCACCGCGTCGAGGCCAGCCGCTACTCAGGATGAAAAGGGCTCAATGGTCAGCCACGGCCGACATCGGCTGCGGGCTTCCCGGCGACCAGCCCGGCGACCCAGTCTGACAGAGCCACGCCATCCACATTCTCGGTGTAGAAATCCTCGTTGTCCACGACCATGTGGTCGTCACCGGGTTCCGTGTACGTGTGCAGGGTTACGCCGGCCTTCTCGATCTGCGCCTCGGTGGTCCGCAGCAGCGTCGCGACGTCGTCGGACGGGGTGCCGGCGAGCTTGAGGTGGAACTTTTGATTCTCGTCCTGCAAGTGGTCGATGCGGGCGAAGACGATGTCGGGGTGGCGCTCGGCGGTCGCGATGAAGAACCCCGGCATGCTCGGGTCGGCGGGGAGGGCCTTCGCGTTCCATGCCTTGCCGGTCAGGACCTTGTTCATCTGGGGTACGTCGGGGTACGAGCCCGACGAGTCCGAGATCGACGTGACGTGTGCCGTGGGCAGGCGATCGGCCACCAGGCCCGCGTAGAGCGGGGCGGACACCGAGCCGGCGCTGCCGCCGATTACGACCACGTCGGTGGCCTGCGGGAAGGACTTGACCAACTGGGCGAGGGCGGCGGTGCCGTTGGCGTACCCGTAATGATGGATGGTCAACCCGGGGGCGTACGTCGTGTCGGCGTCGCCGAGATGCACGTCCGCCGTGCAGTACGGGACGTACACGAACGAGTAACCGGCGAACGGGTTGCGCGCGTTCTTGGCGTCGAAGATGCCGCCCTGGTCCGGCGGCTCGACTGTGGTCTGGTAGTGGTTGCCGCTGTCCTTCGCGCACGTCGCGGCCGACCAGCACGCCCCGCCCCCGTCCAGGAAGAGCACCACCTTCTTCGGGTCGCCGGTCCGGACGTAGAAGTTGTACTTCGACCCGTCAGCGCACTCGCAGTCGCCGCCCGGCGTCTTCGTCTCCCAGCCCGCCGCGGCGGCGTCGTCGCCGTCGGCGTGCGGTGCGGCGTTCGGCCCGGCCGTGCCGAGGAAGTGCTGGCAGGCGTCGCGCGCCGCGTTCACCTTGGAGTCCGACTGGGCGGGCATGCCGAGCGAGATGCCGCCGTCGGGCTGGACCGTCGGGTCGGGCCAGTCGGTGATGCCCTGCTCACGCATGCAGGCGGAGAACTTCTTCGCGTCTGCGAGCGCCGCCGCCTGGTCAGGGGCGCCGGCAGAGGCGGTGGCGACGGCGTTGGTCGAGGTCGGCGCGTCGTCGCAGGCGGCGGCGGACACCGCCACGCCCACGGCAAGCAGCACGGCGATCCCTCGACGGCTCAGGCATCCAGTCATGGAACAGAGGTTAGGCAGACCCCCTCGGCGGCACATCGCTCACCGGATGTATTCTCCGGCCCGCGTCATCCCTCCGATGTAGTCCGCGCGGCTTGGCCGGCGCTGGCGCAGGCTGCCCGCGCACCAGCAGGCGCTGATGGCCTTGGCCCACCTGCGCAACGGCGACACCCTCACCCGCCTCGCGGCCGGCTTCGAGGCGTCGGTCACCACCGTGTGGCGGTACCTGCGCGAGGCCGCCGATCTGCCCGCCGCCTGCGCCAACGACCTCGCCGCCGCGATGCGCCGCGCCGTCCGGCTGGCGTACGCCATCCTCGACGGCACGCTGATTCCCATCGACCGGGTCGCCAACCAGCGGCCCTACTACTCCGGCAAACACAAGCGCCACGGCGTGAACGTGCAGGTCCTCGCCGATGCCGCCGGAAGGCTGGCCTGGGCATCGCCCACACTGCCCGGCTCGGTCCACGACCTGACCGCCGCTCGCACCCACGTCCTGATCGACGCCCTGACCAGCGCTGACGTGCTGACCTTCGCGGACAAGGGCTACCAGGATGCCCGCGGCACCGTCTGGACCCCGTTCAAACGCCGCCGCACCCGCCTGTCCCGCCGGCAGAAGTCCGTCAACCGGCACCACGCCAAGATCCGAGCCCTCGGCGAACGTGCCGTCTTCACCCTCAAGACCTGGAAAATCCTGACCAACCTACGCTGCTGCCCCCGCCGGGCCACCCCGATCGTGCAGGCCATCCTCGCCCTTCAAGCCGCCGAAGACGCCCGCTACCCACGATGAAAATGGCTCACGGATCAAGTCCAGTGAGAAGAGATCAGCTCCACTGAGAACCAACAACCCAGACGCTTCGCAGCCTTCGACAGTCGAAGAAATTCCACATGATCATTCTATGATCACTAAAGGATTCTCAATCAAATTGGTCAGCCTGATCAGCGGCGCCGCCAGTGGATCGGCAGACGCTTCACGCCGCGCTGGAAGTTCGAGCGCAGGTAGGCGGGTGCGCCCGCGTACGTGACGCTCGCGGTGCGGGCGAGCAGCGCCTCGAACAGCGCACGTAGCTGGCTAGCAGGTCGTACGGGACGCCGTCGACGTAGGTGCGGGGATCGACCAGGGACGCCGGATCGACGTTCACTGCCCGAGAAACTCCTCGAGCACCGTGGCCAGCCGTACCGGGGTCTCGTACATCGCGTAGTGCCCCGCGTTGGCGAGCACCTCGAGCCGTGCGTTGGGGTAGTGGCGCATCCAGGTCTCGCGCATCGTGTCGGCGCCCAGCGCCGGATCGTGCTCGCCGACGACGGCGAGCGCCGGTACCGGGTTGCCCTTCACGTCGTCAGTGAAGTCGGTACGCGCCCAGGCGGTGAGGTAGGCGCCGAACGCCTCCCGGGTGGAGTGCTCGAGGGAGAACCGCACCATCTCGTCCAGCCAGCGGCCGGACAGCCGATTGCCGGTGGTGAGGTCGATGATGGCGCGCCGGTTGTCCGGGTTGGCGGCCGCACCGTCGAACAGCGCCCAGCCCTGCAGGTCGAAGGGCACCCCGCCGGCCGGGACCGGGCTGATGCCGACGAGGCGTTCCACCCGCCCGGGGGCGTCGGCGAGTACCCGTTGGGCGGCGCTGCCGCCCATGGAGTGCCCGACCACCGAGAACGTGTCCCAGCCTAGGGAGTCGGCGAGGTCCAGGGCGTCGCGGGAGATCTCGGCGATGCTGTGCTCGCCCGTAACCCCGGTGCGCGCGCCGTACCCGCGGTAGTCCAGGAACGCCCAGGTGAAGCGCTCGGCGTCGATCAGTTCCGGCAGCCAGCCCCAGCCCTGTGACGACCCGAACCACCCGTGCAGGGCCAGCACCTTGCGCGGCCCGTGACCGACGCTGACCGGACTGGTGCCGGAGTCACCGGCGCTGATCTGGCTGATCGTCATGACGGCGACCCCTTCCGCTGTCGCGGCGCTGCCCTGCGAAGTGAACGAACCTGAACACCAACGAGGTGAACGCTGGCGATGTGGAAGCGACCGTAGCCTGCGCGCGGACCGAACGGAAGAGTGGCCGTCGGCCGTGACAGCTTCGGCCGGCGGGCATGAAGGTCCATCAACCCGGCCGCGGGCAATGCCTTCCGTGTTACGAGAACGTCCTTCAGTCGGTGGGGGACGCGGCGAGGCCGGTGCAGCTACGCAGATTCGCGTACTCGCGGAGGATGCGGGCCGCGTCCTCCCCTCCGGCGAGCTGGGGCTGGCCGGTGCGCCGGGAGATCAGCGCCGGCATCAGCTCCGTCCCCACGATCTTCGAACCGTGCAGGGTCACCCGCAGCACGCCCGTGTCGTTGCTGTAGGCGTCGTCCCGCCACCACAGAAAGTTGCCCAGTCCGTACTGGACGAAGGTCCCGCCGATCCAGCCGTCACCGAGCATCAGATGGGCATGGGTGCCGACAATGATGTCAGCGCCCGCCTCGGCCATCTCACCGGCGAACCCACGCGCCTCGTCCGGTGGGCACGCGTTGCCCTCCGTGCCCCAATGGACGTAGACGACGACCACGTCGGCCTGCTGCCGCGCGGTGCGCACCGCTGCGACCGCGCGGGGCAGGTCCCTCGTCATGCCGATGCCGGCCCGGGTGTCCGTGGCCTTCCACTCCGACCACAGCTCGTCGACCTGGCTGAAGGCGAGGAACGCGATTCTCGTACCGTTGATTCGGGTGATCCACGGCGCGTACGCCGCCGCCGCATCGACGCCCGCTCCGACGGCCGGCACCCCGGCGGCCTTCGCCGCCTCCACGGTGTCGGCCAGGCCCACCCGCCCATAGTCCAACGCGTGATTGTTCGCAATCGACACGACATCGACCCCGGCCGCCTTCACCGCGTCGTACGTGCTCGCCGGCGCCCGGAAGTGGAACTCTTTTGGCTCCGGAGTGCCACGCGTGGTGACCGCGGTCTCCAGGTTGACCATCGCGAGGTCCGCGGTGGACAGCGCCGACGAGATCGACCCGAACGCGGTCGCCGGGTTGTCCAGCAGGCCAGCGGTACGGTCGGCGAAGTGCACGTCACCCGCGAAGGCCAACGTGATCTCGGCCGGTCCGGCCGGCGACGAGGGCGCTGCCACCGAGGCGGAACGGGCGGGCGCACCGGCCGGCGGGGTCGGCCCGGTACGGCATCCGGTCGCCGTCAGGGTCAGGGTCGCCGCCAGCGCGACGAGGGATCGTGCCCACTTCACCTCCGGCAGCGTACGGCGTATGGCCTGGTCCTGGGCCTACTTGGCGGAGTTGGTCAGCACGTTGTCCGTCACGTGACGTCCATGATCCGGGCCATGACGTCACCGGCCGGCTTCGGTCAGCTCGGCGAGCGACGGTTCGCGTTGGCCGGCGGCCGGTTCGGGTACGCGGGGCGGATGGCGGAGCTGCTTGAGGACGGGGACATCTACTTCCTCTACCGACCGCGGGTGGGGGAGAGGCACGTGGACTCTCTCGATGAGGTGCAGCGGTTGTTGGTGGTGATGCACCCGTGGCAGGGGCGGCACCTGCGACTACTGGTGGTGGGGCGCAAACGTCTGCCCGGCATCGATGAGCACGACCGCTTCTGGGCGTTCGTCGACGAGGTGGTGGATCGGCCTGAGCAGCTGCACAAGACCCTGCAGGCGCGCAGGTACCGGACGAGGACCCGCGACGAACGGGAGCAGCCCCCGGCGAGGCCTGTGGCGGAGGGCGCGTACGTGATCGCCCGGCACGACGACCACACCCATCTGGCGTACGAGCTCGAACTGCCGTTGCGTCCCGGCCCGGCCCAGCACGAACTGGACATCGAGTCGGAGGCGAGCTACATCGTCACGGTGAAGAACCCGCAGGCACCATCCCCGCCCGGGGTCGGGCTGCGCGGGTCCCGGAAGGTGAAGCTGCCCGCGGCGCTGCAGGGCAAATTCCACGGCCGACGGTTCGCTCCGCTCGACCCACCCGGATTCCTCGACCACCCCGGCACCGAGATTGTGCTCGTCGGCGCGGCCCACGACGCCTCCGAGGAGTTGCGCATCGACCTGGACGCCGAGGTCGAACGAGCCGAGCAGAGCACCATCTTCGGGGATCTGCGAATCGGGCGCCGGGAGCGTCCGGTCGCCCCGCTCTTCGAGGGTGAATGGGCCTGAGCCCCTCCACTACGGGGGTGAGGTAGCAGACCGGGCCCGCTGCGACGCCTCTAGCCTGCAGGGGTCCTCTTCATCCGTCCGCTGCCGGAGGCCACCATGACCGATCCGACCTTTCCGGCTGCGTCCTTCGCCGGTATGCGTCTGATCTCCGAGGATGCCGTTGCGGAGACCTCGATCCGGGTCGCGGTGGACGCCCTGGAAGCTGCTCTTCGTGATGGGCTCGACCCGGAGCGGGAAACGCCCCGCTCGCGGATGAGCACGCAGGCCGGCGAACTGCTGATCATGCCCGCCATCCGGGGCGGCTACTCGGGCTGCAAGCTGCTCAGCAGCACCCCCGACAACACCCGCCGCGGCCTGCCGCTCATCCAGGGAGTCTTCGTTCTCTTCGAGGGCCCGGGGCAGCGCCCGGCGGCGCTCATCGACGGCACCGCCCTGACCAACCTGCGCACCCCCGCGGTGTCCGCACTCGCGGTGCGCCACCTGCTACCCGGCACGACTGGCGACCCGCTGCGGCTCACGGTGTTCGGCACCGGCCCCCAGGCGCGTGCCCACGTCGAGGCGATGCTCGCCCTGCACGAGATCAGCGAAGTCTCCCTGGTGGGCAGGATCAGCCCGCGGCGCGACCGGCTCGCCGCGCGGTTCGACGGGACCGGCGTTCCGGTCCGGGTGTGCGATCCAGGCTCGTCCAACGAGGCGGTGATGCGGGCGGACGTCATCTGCTGCTGCACCAGTGCCTCGACGCCGCTCTTCGACGGCGCCCTGGTCAAGGACGACGCCGTCGTCGTCGCGATCGGTTCGCACTCGCCGGGCAGGCGCGAGGTCGACGACCGGCTCGTCGCCCGCTCTCGGGTTGTCGTCGAGTCGCTTGCGAACACCCGTCAGGAGGCGGGTGACATCGTCATACCGTTGGCTGCCGGCGTCGTCCGCGAGGAGGACTTGTGCCCGCTGCGCGACGTGGTGACCGGTCGAACGCAGTTGCCCGGCGGGGGACCACGGCTGTTCAAGGGGACCGGCATGCCATGGCAGGATCTGGTCGTCGGCGTCGAGATCTACCGGACCCACCTCGCTCGGTGATCCCCGACGGGTTCCGCGACAGCGGCCTCGTCGCCCCTGACCCGGCCCGAGCCGCCGCTGATCAGGCCGTGGGCGCCTCCTGTCCGGGCCGCAAGCCCACCGACGCCACGCTCATCGACCCGGCTGCGGCCTTCGGGGCGGTGCTCGCCGCCGACCTCGACGCGGAACTGGCCGAGCGGGTGGCCTGGCGCAACGCCGCCGACCTCCTCGGCCTCGACGTGTTCTCTCCGGTGCTGCTGATCTGGAGTTGTGGCGGCTGCGATGTGCCTCGGTCCGGCCGAACCGACAGCGGGGACCTGCGCGCGGAGTCCGACGACGCCTCCGCTCTCCCTGCCGTCCGGCGGGCGTCAGCGGTGCATGTGAAGGCGGATCGTGGTGGCACCGGGCCTGGTGTGGATGCGTACGAGATCGCAGAGTTGGTTGACTAGGACGAGTCCTCGGCTGCCGGGCTGCCGCGGCGGCACGGGAATCCGCCCGGCGAGCGGGTTCGTGATGTGCCCGGTGTCGGTGAGCTGGCAGATCAGCCGCGTCGGGTCGGTCCAGACCGCGAGGGTGCCGCCGGCGGCCGTGTGTTTGACCGTGTTCGCAGCCAGTTCGTTGACCGCCAGGGTCAGGTCGGAGGCGCGGTCCGGGGTCAGGCCGGCCGCGATGGCCTCGGCGGTCACAACCCGGCGGATGGTCGGGAGGGCAGGTAGGTCGATGGTGATGGTGGTCGCGTGGGCGGGCGGGTCCTGCAGCGGCAGGTTGAACCCGGCGGCAACCGCGACTGGGTCGCCGTAATGCGGGCTCCTCCGCACCACGCCGCCCGTCTGCAGGATCGGATGGGTGCGGTGGGCGTCCTCGAGCCAGCTCCGGTCCAGGCGACTGGTGTCGTAGGGGCAGAGGATGGTGGCCCGCCGGCCGGCGAACGCCGCGTTGATCAGGGCCTCGTGCTGGGCGCAAGCGGGGTATTCCGTCGCGGTACGGCCGGCCCAGATGGGTTCGCCGATGATGCGTACCCGCATGCCGGGGTGGGCGGCGGCGAAGGCGAGCAGGACGCCTGGAATGATCCGCCCGGGGTTGCGCCCGGCAACGCTCATGTCGTGCAGTTGGACCCTGTCCGCGTCGATGCCGAGCGCGGTGCGGATGTGGTCGAGGTTGCCCCGGGGTACGGCCGCCATGACCGGCTCATCGGCGGCCAGGCCGGCTTGGATGAACGGCACCGTGCCGGCCAGGTACTCCTCGCGGTCGGCGTAGAAGAGGGCGGGATGAACAAACCCGTCAGTGGTGGTGGCGACGGAGATACTCATGCGGCGGCCTCCGAGGTGCGTGGTACGGCCGCGTCGCCGGGCCACAGCAGGGTCAGTCCGGGGACCTCGACGGCGCCGGTCAGGTGCAGTGTACGGGCGACCTCGCTGGCGCAGCCGGTGAGAGCGCACCAGGTGAAGGCTGCCGTTGCGGTTGGGCAGCAGGTCACGGCGGCGGCATGGACGAAGATCAACCCGTGAAGATCCAGCGGTGCGGAATGGGCCACCGAGGTGACGTTGCGACGCGCGCGGGACGACGACGGCCAGTCGGCCCGGTTCACCCCTCGTGCTGGCGGGGTGGGCACGGGCGGGTTGAGTGGATGGCGAGTAGGGCGATGTCGTCGGTGGCCTGTTCGACGGCGAGTGTTGTCATGATCCGAGCGCAGACGGTTTCGGCGGGACCTGGTTCGACGGCCGAGCAGAGCCGTTGGATGCCGACGTCGATGATCTCGCCGCGGCGTTCGACGAGCCCGTCGGTATAGCAGACCAGTACCGACTCGGACGGAAACGCGACCTCGGTGTGCCGGCGGGCCCGTTGATGCGAACCCGTACCCAATGGAAGATCAACTGGAATGTTCAGAGTGTTGGCCGGCTGTCCTGGTGTGGCAAGGATGGGCTGCAGGTGTCCGGCCAGGGACATCCGAATGGTGGCGCGGTCCGGGGAGATCATGGCGTAAAGGACCGTGGCGAGGTTCCCGGCCTCGAAATGGTGGATCTTGCGGTCGAGCAGGGTCAGCGCGTCGGCGGGATCGTCGGAGACCAGGGCGTAGGCGCGCAGCGCGCTGCGGAGGCGTCCCATCACGACCGCAGAGCCCAGTCCGTGACCGGACACGTCGCCGATGACGACGCCCAGCCAGCCGGAGGGGAGGGTGAACACGTCGTACCAGTCGCCGCCGACGCCGGCGTCATGGCCGGGCACGTAGCGGGCGGCCATGTCGACAGCGGGCGCATCGGGTAGGTAGGTGGGTAGCAGGCTGCGTTGCAGGGCGAGAGCGGCGGTGCGGTCGATGCTGCTGGCCCGGGTCTGGCTGGCCAGGCTTGCCCGCTCGGCGGCGAGTTGGAGCAGTTGCACGTCGTCGTCGGTGAATTGGTGCGAGCTCAGGCAGCCGACGTGCAATACCCCGGTCACCTCGCCGCCGGCGAACATGGGCACACCCAGTAGCGAGCGGATCCCCCTGTCGAACAGGATCAGGTCATCGGGGGCGGTGACCTCGTCCAGTACGACCGGTTGCTTGTCCCGAGCGACCCGCCCGGCGAAGCCCCGGCCGACGGAGATCCGAGCGCCTTGCCGGACCTCTTCCTCCAGCCCCTTCGCCGCAGTGGCCACCAACTGCTTGGCGTGCACGTCCATCAGCAGGATGGCGGCGGTGTCAACCCGCATCACCTCTTGGACCCGGTCGAGGAGCTCTTTGAGGAGGTCGTTGACGTCAAGCTGGGACAGCGCCGCGTCGGTGACCGCTTCGATACGGCGTAGCCGCTCGTCGCTCCCGCTGCCCTGCACGTCAATCACGTGCAGAAGCGTAGTCCCTCCCGGGCCCAGGGTCGCTCTTCAGGAGCGTCCCTGGCCGGACCAGGCCGTCGAGCACCCGCCAGCCACGTGCGACAAGGCGCATGGGGCATGGCCTCGGGATCCGTGGCTCCCCCGACGTAGCGGCCCGCCGGTCGGCAGTCGGGGGACGTTCCACGGTGCAGGAGCTCGCTTCCGGGTGAGGGGGAGTGGTGATCGGGCACCCGGGAGATTTGCCCGCAAGGGCACTTTTGTGGACGAACGTGGAGGACGGGCACTCGCCGAGTCCGGACCCTGGTGCGACCGTCCCGGCCCGGATCCGGGCCGGGACGGTCGGCCGTCGGTCAGAAGGTGGCGACGTTGAGCAGCTTCTCCTGGATGCCGTCCGGGTCGCCGGCCGGCCAGCTGTAGTTGGTCGTACCGTCTGCCTGAAGGGCCGACTTGACGGCGCTCGGGGTGGCGGTGGGGTGGGTCGCCTTGTAGAGGGCGGCGCCACCAGCGACGTGCGGGCTGGCCATCGAGGTGCCGGAGATGGTGTTGTAGCCGCCGCCCTTCCAGGTGGAGTAGATGCAGACACCTGGCGCCATGAGGTCGACGTCCGCGCCGTAGTTGGAGAAGTCGGCAATGGTGTCGTCGACGTCGCTGCGGCAGGTGGGCGCCGCGCCGCCACCGGGGAGGCCGTTGAAGTCGGCGAGGGCGCTGACGGTGATGACCTCGTCGTACGCGGCGGGCACATGGTTGGCGGCGTTGTCGGTCTCGTTGCCGGCGGCCACGACGTACGTCACACCGGCCGCGACCGACCTGCAGATCGCCTCGTGCATGGCGTCCTTGTTGCTGCCGCAGGCGCTGTCGGAGCCGGAGCCGCCCAGGCTCATGTTGGCGACCTCGATCTCGCTGGCGTGCGCCGTCACGTAGTCGATGCCGCAGATGATGTCGGAGAAGGTGCCGCTGCCGGCGTTGTTGAGCACGCGGACCGGCCAGAGCCGGGCGCCCGGGGCCATGCCGACCACGCCGGCGCCGTTGTCCAGCGCGCCGATGGTGCCGGCGACGTGCGAGCCGTGCCCGTTGCCGTCGCCAGCGCTGGCGCCGGTGGAGCAGTTCTTGGCTCCGGCGGTGTAGACGTTCAGGTCGGGGTGGGTCAGATCGATGCCGGTGTCGATGACGGCGACGTCGACGTTCACCCGCTCGTCCGCGCCGTTGATCTTCGCGGTCGGGCTCAGCTCGGCGTCGGCCCGGTTGATGCCGGTCGGCGTGGTCTGGGCGTTGGCCGTCGCCACCCCGTCGGCCTGGACGAACAGCACCCGCGGGTCCCGGGCGATGCGGGTGGCGGCGGTCGCGCTCATCCGGGCCGAGTAGCCGCGCAGGGCGTGCTCGTAAACGTGGCCGACGGTGGCGGCGTTGGCCCTGGCCTGCTCCGCGGCGACCGACGACGAGTTGGCGTCGGCGCGGAGGACGACGATGTAGCCGCTGTCCGCCTCGGCGCGGGGGGCGGCGGTGGCGCCGGTCGCCGAGGCGGCGACGACGATGCCGGTCAGCATCGCGACGCCCAGTGTCTTGCGCATGGGTGTTCCTCTCCACGTGCGGTAGGGGCGGTTGGCCCATGCCGAGGTTGCCGCAGCCGGAACGTCCGAGCCAGAGGGGTGAGGCATCCGTTATTGGAAATATATAAATCAGGGCAAAGCGGCGCACAACTCCGGACCCGGTGTTCAGTGGGCCGGGTGGGCGGGGCGGATGACTCTCCTGCCGGGTTATCGCCGGATGTCGGTGCGGTGTTTCATCACCGACTTGTAGGCGGCAGGATGCCGGACGGCTACCGTCGATCCAGCTCCACCGAGAAGGGCCCGCGACCGCGATGGACACACCGCCCCCCGATGTCGTACGTCGCGCCGCCGCCGGTGACCCGGGCGCCGTCACGGAGGTCCTGACGCGGATCAGGCCGATCGTCGTGCGCTACAGCCTGGCCCGGCTGGGACATGTCGGCGCCGGTGGCGCCACCGCCGAGGATGTCGCCCAGGAGGTCTGCCTCGCCGTGCTGCGCGCCCTGCCCCGCTTCACCGACCAGGGTCGCCCCTTCCTCGCCTTCGTCTACAGCATCGCCGCCCGCAAGGTCGTGGACGCGTGCCGGGCCGCGAGCCGGGACCGCGCGGAGAGCGTCGCGGACGTTCCGGACGCCCCGGACCCCACCCCCGGCCCCGAACTGCGCGCTCTCACGGCCGACCTGGGCGCCAGGCTCAGCGGGTTGCTGGCGCAACTGCCGGCGACGCACCGGGAGATCCTGGTGCTGCGGCTGGCAGTCGGCATGACCGCCGACGAGGTCGGTACCGTGCTCGGTATGACCGGAGGCGCGGTACGGCTGGCACAGCATCGCGCGCTGACCCGGCTGCGCGCCATCGCCAGCGACACCCTTGCCCGGGTCATCACGTGACCGCCGACCTGCCCCCGCCGTCGGACCCGGTCCTGCGGGACGACCGGCTGCTCGACGCGCTGGTCCGCAGCGAGCCGCCACCTCCCGAACACCCCGCCGACGACCCGGTGACCGCCCTGTTGGCCGACTGGCACACCGAGCTGGTGGCTCGGGCGGAGCAGGTGGAGTCCACGATGGAGCAGAGTCGGTCCGGGGAGGGGACGGGCGGGCCGGCAGCTCCGCCGTCCGCACCACCCCCGGCCCGCCCGGCGCCGGTGCTCCGGCAGCGGCCCGCCGCAACCGCCGGGCCCGCTGCTCCGGGACGGCCCAGGGGACGGCGGCGGACGGCGCTCGCCGGTGCGGCCCTCAGCCTGATCACCGTCGTCGGCGGCCTCTGGCTGGGCGCGGCCCGGGCCGAGCCAGGCGGCCTGTTCTGGCCGGTCACCGAGCTGGTCAACGCCGACCGGGCCGAGTCGCTGGTCACCCAACGGGAGGTCGGACGGATGCTGGACGAGGCGCGGCAGGACCTCGCCGACCACCGGTACGACGACGCCCGCCACCAACTGGAGCGGGCCGCGGTCCTGCTGGGCACCCTCGGCGACGACGACATCGTCACTCGGCTGTGGGGCGACATCGACGAGCTCCGGCGCCTGCTGCCGCCCCGAGCCCCGACGGCCCCGTCGAGACCCGGCCCGGACATCGGAACCCGCGCCGTGCCGGTGCCGTCCGTGACGAACACCGCCACGTCCACCGTCCACGAGCCCCCGTTGACCGATCCGTCGTCGCCGCACACCCCAACCCGGCCGGCGCCGACCGCACCGGCCACTGCGGGGCAGCCGACGAAGCCGACCGGAGGGGCGTCGGCCAGCCGACCGAGCACCCCAGCGGCGGACCGGCAACGGCAGTTGCCGCCGGCCCCCACCGCCCGGCGGCTCGGCGCAAAACCCCACCGGGACGGCGTGACCGTAGCCCGCCGCCCGGCGACCGGTCCGAACTCCGGCCGCCCCACCGTCCCGGACCGCGCTGTGGCCGGCAGGACCGGACCGCGCCACGGCATCCCCGACCGGGCCGGGCGCGGTCAGCCGACCACCATGAACCTGACCGGGCCGGAACAAAGGCCGGACGACCAGGCCGCCGACCGCCCGGTCGGCGGTTAGTGGTTCGCCGCCGCCTTCCTGACCCTGTCGTACGAGGCGGTGCGGATCGAGTTGTCCGGCCCGCCGCCCCAAGCGGTTGCCGACCTGCTACGCCCGCCACGCTACGCCCGCCACGACCTCGGCCGGCTGGCCCGCCGGTGAATCTTCGGCACCGACTGGCCCGGAGTGCCCGGATCGCGGCCAACGCCCACGCCGTCGCCGGGCCCGGGCTGCCTGCGACGGGTCTCGGCGGAGACCACCCAGAGCAGCACCAGGTTCACGGCGAGCGCGGACACGGCGGCGAACTGGTTGACCGTGAACTTGAAGATCTGTGCGAAGAGCAGATCCACCAGCAGTGCGAGGTGGAACGCGCGAAGCGCACGCCGGCGGTCACGCCGCAGGAGCGTCGCGCCCCGAACCCCGAGCAGGGCGGCGGCGAGGGACGCGCCGATCACCACCAGGTCCGCACCGCGCTCCGGTGCCCGGGCCAGCTCCCCGGTCGCATGCTCCAGCGCCGCGCCGGTGAGGGTAACGACGGGCTGCACGACGAGGTACACCGCGACCAGGACCACCGGCCACCGGCGGGTCAGCAGCCGGTCGGCTGCGGCGCGGACACGCTGCACCGTGCGCTCCCGGCGCGCGTCCCAGCGGGATTCCCGAGCGGGTAGGGCGACGAGCAGCCCGACCACCGCGACGTCGACCGGATCGGCCGAGTGCTGGAGCGAGCGGACAGCGGCTGCGCGTGCCGCCGGGCTCACTCCGGAGGTGATTCCGGCCAGCGCCAGCTGCAGCGCCGCAGCTGTGCGTTCCTGAGGGGAGGGCGTGCCACGCCCACGCGACCACTGCAGCAACAGGACCAGTCCCGCGAAGACCAGATATATGAGACCGGCGGCGGGTTGGTAGAAGTAGTCGGTCCGCGCGGTGACGAACTTGCCGATCTCGTCGATGAACAATCCGAACCCGATGCCGCCGAGCACGGCCACCCAGGTTCGTGCCGACCGGCCGAGGAACGCGATCGCGACGCACAGGCCCGCCGCCATGAGCAGACCGCCCCACAACACGTGTGCGATGTGCAGGCTGCCAGTGCCGAGCTGCGGGTAACCGGTCAGCTCCAGATACGCCCGGGTCGCCAGCACCGTGCCGATGCCGGACAGCACGAACGCCCTCAGATGCCCGGCGGCGTCAGGTGCCCGGACCAGCCGGCTGACGCGACACAGCAGCGACCGGGCGGCGGAGTTACGCACCGACCGGTCGCGGGTCGACGACTGGCGCACCGTCCACCCGCTGCGGGCTGGCGTGCTGAAGAAAACGAACCTCCAGCGTCCGGTTCATCACGCGTCTCCTCGTCCCGCTTGTTACGACGGCGCTGCTCAATGGCCGGTCGGTAACGCTACGCGACCCCGGGCCGATCCGTCAGGAAGCGTGTCGACCCGGGCTTACCGTGCCCGCGCCGGGTGGTGACGGTCGGCGTACGCCGGGACGCCGCTGCCGGCAGGACGACTGCCCGACGGCCTTTCGTGAACAATGGTGCGTGTCGTCGATTGATGCGAGCGGTACCGGGAGAAGGTGCGATGAGAGCGATCGTGGTGCGGGGCGGGATCGGCGGGCTCAGCGCGGCCGTCGGCCTACGCCGTCATCCCGTCCAGGAAACATCGGTGATGGAGGTTCTGCGGTGACCACCGCCAACGGCCTGTACCCGCCCGTCGAGCCCTACGCCCGGCACCGGATCCCGGTGGGCGGCGGCCATGACCTCTATGTGGAGGAGGTCGGCAGACCGGATGGCATCCCGGCGGTGTTCCTGCACGGTGGCCCGGGCGGCGGTCTCGTCGAGGGGGCGAGGCGGTTCTTCGACCCGGACCGCTATCGGGTGGTCCTGTTCGACCAGCGTGGCTCGGGGCAGAGCACGCCGCTGGGGGACCTCCACGACAACACCACCTGGCACCTCGTCGACGACCTGGAGGTGATCCGCCGGCGACTGCGCGTCGAGTCCTGGCTGGTGTTCGGCGGCTCGTGGGGCGCCACGCTCGGCTTGGCGTACGCGCAGACCCATCCGGCCCGTGTCACCGGCCTGATCCTGCGCGGCATCTACCTGATGCGCCGCAGCGAGCGGGAATGGTTCTACCAGCACGGCCTGAACCATCTGCAGCCGGAGGAGTGGGAGCGCTTCACCGCCCCGATCCCGCACGCCGAGCGCGACGACATGCTGGCCGCCTACCACCGGCGCCTCCACGGCGCCGATGTCGAGGAGGCTCGGGTGTGCGCCGCAGCATGGGGCCGATGGGAGGCGGTGAACTCGTCGCTGCGGTGTGATCCGGACGTGGTCGCCCACCTGACCCAGGACGAGCGAGCTCTGCCGATGGCACGGATCCTTTCCCACTACGTGCTGCACCGGGGCTTTTTCGACAGTGAGACCCAACTGCTCGACGGCGTCGACCGGATCCGTCAGGTGCCCACGGTGCTGGTCCAGGGGCGCTACGACCTCTGCTGCCCACCGGTCACCGCGCACGACCTGGCGCGGCGCTGGCCCGAGGCGGAACTGCGGATCGTGCCCGACGCCGGTCACTCCGCCCTCGAACCGGGAATCACCCGCGCGCTCGTCGCGGCGACCGACCGGTTCGCCGACCTGCTCGCCGCGCCGCGCGATCCTCAGCTCGCCCAGCCGGGCCGGACCGGACCCGGCTCGTAGACGAACACGACGAGCTGCGCCAGGTCACCCGCGTGCAGTTTGGACGTCGCCCGGTTGGCCTGGGTCTTCACGGTCGGGTGCCACAGCCTCGAGGTCGTCGATGCTGCCGGACATGATCGTGCGGATGTGCTCGGTGATGTGCTGAACCGGCCAGTCCCACCAGGCCAGCGCCAGAAGGCGGGCGACGTCCTCTCCGCTGTAGCGGCGGCGGATGAGCCTGGCCGGGTTGCCCCCGACGATGCCGTAGTCGGGGACGTCGTCGACGACGACCGAACCGGAAGCGATGATCGCTCCATTGCCGATCCGGACGCCGGGCATCACCAAGGCGCGATATCCGAACCAGACGTCGCTGCCCACCACGGTGTCACCCCGTCCGGGCAGGCCGGTGATGAGATCGAAGTGCTCGACCCAGGAACCGCCCATGATCGGGAAAGGGAAGGTCGAGGGGCCGTCCATGCGGTGATTGGCGCCGTTCATGATGAACCGCACGCCCTCGCCCAGTGCGCAGAACTTCCCGATGACCAGCTTCTCCGGCCCATGGTGATACAGCACGTTGTGGGTCTCGAAGGCGGTCGGATCATCCGGGTCGTCGTAGTAGGAGAACTCCCCGACCTCGATCAGCGGAGAGGTGACCAGCGGCTTCAGCAGCACCACGCGCGGCTGTTCGGGCATCGGGTGCAGCACGCTCGGATCGGCGGGAACCTCTGGCATCAGGAATGGCCTCTCGGGCTACGGAGTGGCGTAACCGCTGCCGTCATCTGGTGCTGGTGGCCGACAGGACAGGCAGGCGGGTCAGGGCGTTGGCGGTCGCGACCCGCACGGGGTCGGGGTTGGCCCAGCTCCAGTTCGGGTGGGCCCGGTTGGTGAGGAGGACGAACACGGCCCTGCGGGCGGGGCTGACCAGAAGCGATGTGCCGGTGAAGCCGGTATGCCCGAACGTGGTGGGCTTGCTGAGCTGGCCCATGAACCATGGTTGGTTCAGCACCACGCCGAGTCCGTGGTCGGCGGTCCGGTTCGGCCGTTCCGGGTCGACGGCGGGTAGTCCGGCGTTGGCGTTGGTCAGCATCCGGCGGACAGTGCCCTCGGCCAGGATCCGCTGTCCGCCGTAGGTGCCGCCGTCGAGCAGCAGTTGGCCGATGACGGCGACCTCCTGGGCGGTACTGAAGATGCCGGCGTGCCCGGCGATGCCCCCCAGATGGTTGGCCACATCGTCGTGCACCACGCCACGCAGTAGCCCGCGGGAGGACCGGGCGTCGGTGGCGACCATCCGGGTGGCCCGGTCGGTGGCGCTGAGCCAGGTGCTCGGGTTGAAGCCGGTCCAGCGCAGGCCGAGGGGGTCGGTCAGCCCGGTCTTCAGCGCCTGGTCGAGGCGCTGGCCGGTCACCTTCTCCACCAGCTTGCCGACGACCATGAGGCCGACGCTCGAATAGCGGAACACCTTTCCCGGCACGGCGCCGCTGACCAGCGGAGTGGCCAGGACAGCCTGCCACTTCTCGGCCAGGGTGGAGTAGCCGGTCACCTTGGCGCCGACGGGGAGACCGCTGGTGTGGGTCAGCAGCATCGCCACGGTGACGGCCGACTTGCCGGTACCGGTGAACTCCGGCAGGTAGGTCACGACCGGCGCGTCGAGGTCGATGCGGCCCCGGTCCACCTGTTGCAGGGCGAGGATGGACGTGTAGACCTTCGTGATCGAGGCGAGGTCGAAGATCGAGTCGGTACGCATCCGGACCCGGTCGGCGGCGGGAAGGAGGGTCGGCCCGGCACCGAAGCGGAGGGCCTCGCCGACGGCCACCTGCGCGTACGGCTGCCCGCCGCTGAGAGCCAACGCCACCGCCCCGGCGTACATCGGGTACGCGGGATTCTGGCTGGTCGGCTTCAGGTAGCCGCTGAGCACGGTGGTCAGCCGCTGGGTGACCGGCGACGTGCGGACCACGGGCCCGGCTGCCGCCGCGCCGCCCTGGCCCGCCGCCGAAGCGCTCGGCGTCTGCCACGAGTTGGCCTGCTCCGCGGACGGCTCCGCCCGGCAGCCGGCGAGCGCCGCGGTGGCGGCGGACAGCCCCAGCCCGAGCATCGAGCGACGATTGATCGGCACGCGGCGATCATGCCATCTCGCCTGCTGAAGAGACAGGGTCGCCCTGCGCCCGGCGATTCGTGACCGCCACCTCGACCCCTGCCGTCACGGTCGTCACCGGCCGCCCGGCGGCGGCAGAGGCGTTTGATCGCCCGCCCCCCGGGTAGGGCGCGGCTACGACATCCGGCAGGAGAGCGGCGGTGCAGCGATGAAGGGTCGGTTCGGTGACGTGGTGGTGGGCGCGGCCGGCGACGTGGCCGGCACGGTGGTCGACCCGCGGCAGGGGCTGAGCAAGCTCCGCGCGGCGCTCTCCGGCCGGGCGGCCGTCATGCTGGCGGCCGGCCTGGCGCTCGGTTACCTGTTCGCCAGGTCCCGCCGAGCTTCCTGATCCGGCCCGGCGTCAACCGGTGGCGCCTGCCGGGCGGGGGGTCGGTGTCCCGCCCACCGTCGGGGGCGCCCCGGCCAGCAGCCGCCGGATCTCGACGGCGGCCGGGTGCTCGGGGGCGACGGCCAGGAACTGGCGCAACGTGCCGGGTGCGTCGGCGGGACGGGTGCCGCGCTGGGCGAGGCCGAGCACGAGCAGGCCGTCGGGGGAGTCGGGGGAGCGGGTCAGCACGTCCCGCGAGGTCCGTTCCGCCCCGGCCGCGTCGCCCGAACGGAGCAGCGCGAAGGCGAGCCGCAGCCGGAGAGCGTCGTCCGGGCGGTCCCGCAGCGCCTCCCCGTACATCTGCGCGGCCGCAGCGTACCGCTGCTGTTGTTCCAGGTCCTGGGCCAGCCGCACCGCGACGGCGACCGGGTCGGCCGGTGCCGCCGGCGCGGGCCGGTCCAGCTGGCGGGCGGCGACCGCCACCGAGGCCATCGTCGCGACCAGGCCGAGCGAGGCCGCCCACCAGGCCCGCCGGGCCGTGCGGCCGGGAGGTCCGGACCCGGCCGGTCCGGCCGCCGCCGGGGGGCAGGTGGCCGGCCCGCCGCGGGAGCGCGCGGTCCGCACGGCGGCGTAGCCGACCCCCAACAGCACCAGCACGGGTACGGCCCAGAGCAGCAGGAACACGCCGCGGGCCGGGGGATCGGCCAGCACCTCCTCGCCGTAGCGCTGGACGAACCAGCGCCGGATCTCGTCCGGGCTGCGCCCCTGGGCGACCTGGTCCGCCACCACCTGCCGCATCGACGCCGCGATCGGCGATCGGGAGTCGACCACCGACTCGCCCTGGCAGGCGGGGCAGCGCAGGCTGGCCGCCACCGCCTCCACCGGATCGGGCCGACCCGCCGGGCCGGTGGACCTGACCAGCGCCGTGCCGGCCCCGGCGAGCAGCGCCACCAGCACCAGCGCCCCGAGCACCCGTCGCCACCTCATGCCGCCCCCAGCAGCGGCGTCACCTGCTGCTCCAACCACCGCGCGGTGACCACGCCCCGCTGGCGGGCGACGATCCGGCCCTGCCGGTCCACCACGAACGTCTCCGGCACCCCCCGCACCCCCCAGTCGACCGACCGGGTGCCGTCCGGGTCCGGCAGCACGACCAGCCCGGTCGTACCGGTCTCCTTCAGCAGCGCGCGGACCGCCTCGGGACCGTCGCGCACGTCCAGGCCGACCAGCCGCACACCCCGGTCGGACCAGCGTCGTTCGGCCTCGGCCAGCAGCGGCAACTCGTCCCGACAGGGTCCGCACCAGGAGGCGAAGACGTTCACCAGCACCACCTGGCCGCGGGCGTCGGCCAGGTCGAACCGTCCCCCGTCCAGGGTGGTGCCGGCGAGCGCGGGCGCCGGTCCGCTCGCGGCGTCCCCGGTCGCCGGGTCGGACGTCGGACGCAGGGCGAGCGCGGCGCCGACGGCGAGGGCCAGCGTGAGCGCCGCGGCCACCGGCGGCCGGCGCCACCACGGCCGGGGGATGCCGGACCGGCTCACGCCGGGACTCCGGCACCGACGGGCACGGCGGATGTCCCGGCCTTCGCGCGCCGGCCACGGCGGGCAGCGCCGCCGGCCAGCGCGAGCAGCCCTCCGCCGGTGATCAGCGCACCACCGCACCACAGGAGGCTGACCAGCGGGTTCACCGCCAGCCGCAGGGTGGCGCTGCCGCCGTCGGCGGCGACCGCGAGCAGCGTCACGTAGGTGTCCCGGCGCAGGCCGGTGTCGATCACGGGGACGGTGACGGCGGTGTCCCGGGCCGGGTGGTAGCGCAGTGCCGGGGCGACGTTCCGTTCCCGGCCGTCCGCCTCGACGAGGCGGAGCCGGGCCCGGACCGCCATGTCACCCCCGCCGGCGGAACGCTCGACGGAGAGCAGGCGGACCGACGCGTCGCCGGCCCGCAGCGTCTCGCCGATGCGCAGGCTCCGCTCGCCGGACTGACTGTAGGCGGAGGAGCCCGCGACCCCGACCGCGACCAGGGCGAGCCCGGCGTGGGCCAGCACGCTCGCCCACCGGACCGGCCGGGCGGCTCCACCACGCCGCCCGGTCACCTGGCCGGCGGCTCCGGCCAGCACGAACGCCGCCGCGCCGAAGGCGGTGAGCGCGGGCAGGCCGGGTCGGCTGAGCAGCCCCACCACGGCCATGGTGGCCAGCGCCGCCGCCCCCGGCAGGGCCAATCGCCGCAGCGCCTCGGCGCGGTCACGGACCCGTAGCGCCGGGGGCACTCCCATGAGCAGGAGCAGCACGATCGCCAGTGGGACCGCCGTGCGCTGGTAGTAGCCCGGTCCGACCGAGGCGCGGCTGCCGGTCAGGGGTTCGGCGAGCAGCGGGAAGACGGTGCCGATCAGCACCGCAGCGGCGATGGTGGCCAGCAGGACGCCGTTGACCAGGACGGCGGTACCGCGGGACAGCAGCGGGTCGGCCCGGCCGGGCGCGGGCCGCCGCGGTCCCCGGCCGGCCAGCACGGCGGACGCCAGCACCGCCAGCAGCACCAGGCCGAGCAGCATCGGCCCCAGCGGGGAGTCGGTGAAGGCGTGCACGCTGGCCACCGCGCCGGAGCGGGTCAGGAAGGTGCCGAGCAGCACCAGCAGGAAGCTGGCACAGGCCAGGGCGCGGTTCCAGCCGGCCCGCCGGGCGGGCCGGCCGAGGGTCGTGTGCAGGAAGGCGGTGGCGGTGAGCCAGGGCAGCAGGGAGGCGTTCTCGACCGGGTCCCAGGCCCAGTAGCCGCCCCAGCCCAGCACCGCGTACGACCACCAGGCGCCGAGCCCGATGCCGGCGGTCAGCGCCGACCAGGCCGCCAGCGTCCACGGCCGTGCCAGGCGCAGCCAGTCCCGCCCCTCCCGGCCGGCCAGCGGCGCGGCCAGCGCGAGCGCGAACGGCACCACCAGACCGAGGTAGCCCGCGTAGAGCAGGGGCGGGTGCACACCCATGGCCGGGTGCTGCTGGAGCAGCGGGTTGGGTCCGGGGCCGTCGAGGGGTGCCGGGTGCACCGCCCGGAACGGGTTCGCCGCGACGTGGGAGAGCACGAAGAAGAACGCGGCCACCGCGCTGACCAGCACCATGGTGTACGCGTGCAGCCGGGTCGGGTAGGCGCGGCGGGCGAGCAGTGCGGCGTATCCGCCGAGCACCAGCAGCCAGAGCAGCAGCGACCCGTCGAGGGCCGACCAGAGGCTGGTGACCGTGTAGAAGACGGGCACCTGCCGTCCGCCGTTCTCGGCCACGAACCGGACGCCGAAGTCGTGCCGCAGCAGCGCCGTCTCCAGCACGGCACAGGCCGCGACGGCGCTGAGCAGGCCGCCGGTGGTGGCCAGGCGGGCCGGTCGCGCCGGAGCGCCGACGAGCGCCACCCGCAGCCAGAGCAGCGCGGCGAGCGTGGCGCAGAGCAGCCCGGCCGCCAGGGTGGCGGTGCCGAGGTCAGCGAGCATCCGGCGGCTCCGTCGGGGCGGCGGACGGACGGTACTCGTTGCCATGCCGGACCAGCACCTGGTCGGCGCGGAAGATCCCGTCGACGGCCAGGGTGCCCTCGACGACGGCGTTCTCGCCCTCCCGGAAGGTCTCCGGGGGCACCCCGCGCTGTCGTACGGCGATCTCCCGGCCGCCCGCCGCGAGCCGGAACACCACGAGGTCGCCGTCGCGTCGCAGCGATCCGGGGACCACCTCGCCGCCCAGCCGGACCCGCTCCCGGGTGGCCGTCGGGTCGGTGAGCACCTCGTCCGGGGTGCGGTAGTAGGTGAGCGTGTCCCGCAGCGCGCTGGTGACCAGCACCCCGCCGGCGGCCAGGAGCACACCGACCAGGGCGATGCGGCCGGTCCGCCTGCGGATCATCGGGCCCTTACCGGCAGGCGCCCGCCGGGGTGGGACGGCGCGGCCGGGGTCGCGGCGAGCCGGCGCTCGAGCCGCACCACCCGGTGCAGCAGCACGGCGGTCGCGGCGGCGGTCGCGGCGGCCACGGCGAGCAGCAGCGCCAGCGCCATCCGCGGGTCGATCGGTGGGCGTTGCGGGGCGAGGATGGTGGCCTGCTGGTGCAGCGACCGCCACCAGACGACCGAGAAGTGCACCACCGGGACGAGCAGGAAGCCGGCGACGCCGAGGACGGCCGCAGGCCGGGCCACCCGGTGGTCGGCGGCGTCGCGGGCGCCGGTCCGCTCCGCCGCCGTCCGCCGCAGCGCCAGGTAACCGGCGTACGCGAGGAGCAGCAGCGCGGTGCTGACCAGCCGGGGATCCCAGGCCCACCAGGCGCCCCAGACCAGCCGGCCCCACAGCGATCCGGTGCCGATGGCGAGCGCCGTGAGCACCACCCCGATCTCGGCCCCGGCCCGGGCGAACCGGTCCCAACGCAGGTCGCCGCCGATCAGGTACGCGCCGCTGGCGGCCAGTACGACGGCGAACGCCGCGTACGCCACCCAGGCGGCGGGCACGTGCAGGTACATCAGTCGCTGCGCCGCTCCCTGGAGCGCGTCGACCGGCGCCAGGAGGCCACCGGCCAGCGCCGCGGCCCCGGCGAGTCCCCCGGCGGCCCAGGCCAGCGTGCGGCGGGCAGCCGCCCCGCCCGCGTTGTCGGCGATCAGGTCCACGGTGGAGGCTCGCATGATCTCCCTGTCCGCGCCGTCGGCGCTTGCCCCGTCCTCGAGTCACGACTGTAATCCGGCATAGGGGCATGCACCTCTCTATCGCTGATAAACCCCCGTATACCCGCTCAAGTGCCTATGGTCGGTGCCGGTGGACACGACACGCGAAGCGACGAACGCCGGCCCCCGGCGGGTCCGGCGACGCCGCCGGAACGGGCGGGTCGCCCGGACGACGCTGCTCGCCGGGGTGTTCCTCCTCGGCGGCTGCGCGGGTGACGGCCCGTCGGCACTGGACCCGGCCGGTTCCGGTGCGGCCCGGGTCGCGAACCTGTGGTGGCTGCTGTTCTGGATCTCGGTGGCGGTCTTCGTCGAGGTCATGGCCCTGCTGGTCTGGGCCATGGTGTTCCGCCGGGGCCGCGACACCCGGGTCCGGCACGGACAGCCGCTGCGCTTCGTGGCGGTCGCCGGCGCCGGCCTGCCGCTGGTGATCCTGGTCGCCGTCTACGCCGCCGGCCTGCGCGACCTGGCCGCGCTCGGCGAGGCCCCGGGCCCCCGGGCGCCGACGATCGAGGTCACCGGCCACAAGTGGTGGTGGGAGGTGCGGGTGCCGGGGATCGACGGCGCCACCGCCAACGAACTGCACATCCCGGTCGGGGAACGGGTCCGGGTGCGGCTGCACACGGCCGACGTGCTGCACAGCTTCTGGGTGCCGCAACTGATGCCCAAGACCGACCTGATCGCCGGCGAGGTCCGCGAGACCTGGCTGCAGGCGGAGCGGGCGGGCCGCTACCGCGGCCAGTGCGCGGAGTACTGCGGCACCCAGCACGCCCACATGGCGTTCCTGGTCGTGGCGGAACCGCGCGCCGACTTCGAGGCCTGGCTGGCCCGGCTCGGTTCGACCGCCCGCCAGCCGGAGACCGACGCCCAGCGGCGCGGTCAGCAGGCCTTCGTCCAGGGCACCTGCGCCGGCTGCCACGCCATCCGGGGCACTCCGGCGGACGGACGGATCGGTCCCGACCTGTCGGACGTCGGGTCGCGGTGGAGCATCGGCGCCGGGGCGGTGCCCAACGACGGCGGGCACCTGGGCGGCTGGATCGCCAACCCGCAGACCGTCAAGCCGGGCAACAACATGCCGCCGCAGCCGGTCGACGCGGCCCGGCTGCCCGATCTCGTCGCGTACCTGCAGTCGCTGAAGTAGCCGGGGAGGAGGGGAGATGTCCACGACCGCCACACCGGTCGACGGCGCCGGCCAGGAGGACCTGGCCCGGCTGGCGGAGCACTGGGCGGAACGCCCCGGGCTGCGGTCGTGGCTCAGCACCGTCGACCACAAGAAGATCGGGCGGCGCTACCTGGTCACCGCCTGGCTGTTCTTCGCGCTCGCCGGGATCAGCGCGTTGGTCATGCGCACCCAGCTCGCCCGCCCGGAGTCCCGGCTGCTCTCGCCGCAGGAGTACAACCAGCTCTTCACGATGCACGGCACCGCGATGATCTTCCTGTTCGCGACGCCGATGCTCTTCGGCTTCGGCAACTTCCTGGTTCCGTTGATGATCGGCTCCCGGGACATGGCCTTCCCGAAGCTGAACGCGCTCGGCTACTGGGTCTTCCTGTTCGCCGGGCTCTTCATGTGGGCGAGCCTGCCTTTCGGCGCGGCCCCGAACGGCGGCTGGTTCGCCTACGTGCCGCTGACCGGGGAGCAGAACGACCCCGGCCTGCACATCGACGTCTACACCCTCGGGTTGCTCTTCCTCGGCATCGCCACCACCGCCGCGTCCATCAACTTCATCGTCACCGCGCTCAAGCTGCGCGCCCCCGGCATGTCCCTCACCCGGGTGCCGCTGTTCGTGTGGGCCATCGTCGCCACCGCCTTCATGGTGATCTTCGCGCTGCCCGCGCTGAACGTGGACAACGCGATGCTCTTCCTCGACCGCCGGTTCGGCACCCACTTCTTCGACCCGGAGGCCGCCGGGAACGTGCTGCTCTGGCAGCACCTGTTCTGGATCTTCGGGCACCCGGACGTCTACATCATCGTGATGCCGGCGCTCGGCATCGTCTCGGCGGTGCTGCCCGCCTTCACCCGCCGCGGTGTGGTCGGCTACGCCCTGGTCGCGCTCTCCATCGTGTCCATCGCGATCATCTCCTTCGGCGTGTGGGTGCACCACATGTTCGCCACCGGGCTGCCGCAGCTGTCATACAGCTTCTTCAGCGCGGCCAGCACGGTCATCACCATCCCGTCCGGCATCCAGATCTTCGCCTGGCTGGCCACCATGCTGCTCGGCCGGGTGGTGCTCCGCGTTCCGCTGCTGTTCCTCATCGGGTTCATCGTGACCTTCGTGCTGGGCGGCCTCACCGGGGCGATGTTCGCGCTGACCGCGTTCGACCAGCAGGTCACCGACTCGTACTTCGTGGTGGCGCACTTCCACTACGTGCTGATCGGCGGGGCGGTGTTCCCGATGCTCGCCGGCGCCTACTACTGGCTGCCGAAGATCACCGGCCGGATGTACCACGAGGGGTTGGGCCGGTGGGCGTTCTGGCTGGTCTTCGCCGGCATGCACGTCACGTTCTTCCCGATGCACCTCTACGGCCTCTTCGGCATGCCGCGGCGGGTCTACACCTACCGCAGCGAACCGGGCTGGGACGGGTGGAACCTGGTCAGCACCGCCGGGTCGTACCTGCTCGCGATCGGGCTGCTGCTCGTGCTGGTCGGGGTGGTCCACGCCGTCCGGCGGGGCAGACCCGCGCCGCCGGACCCGTGGGGCGGCGACAGCCTGGAGTGGTCCACCGACTCGCCGCCGAAGCCGTACAACTTTCCCGTCCTGCCCCAGGTGCACAGCCTGCACCCGACC
Organism: Micromonospora sp. NPDC050200; assembly: GCF_040656135.1. Taxonomy (NCBI): domain Bacteria; kingdom Bacillati; phylum Actinomycetota; class Actinomycetes; order Micromonosporales; family Micromonosporaceae; genus Micromonospora; species Micromonospora sp. NPDC050200. The sequence goes on along the minus strand of NZ_JBFALG010000049.1, from coordinate 20,096 downwards.
TGGGACGACGCCAGCCGGTCCTCGATGGGCGCCGACGCCACCGAGGACCGGATCCTCGCCGACGGACGCAGGACGCTGCTCACCAGCGAGCTGGACGCCCGGCGCGAGCGGGCGGCGGAGATGCCCGAGCCGTCCCTGCAACCGCTGCTGCTCGCGCTGGAGCTGCTCGTCTTCTTCACCTCGATGCTCCTCGCCTGGTACCCGATCGCCGCCGTGGCCGTACTGGCGGTGGCCGCGACCCTGGCCGTCTGGCTCTGGCCGCCGCGGCGCCCGGACCGGGAACTCGGGGTGAGCCCGTGAGCGCGAGGAGTGAGCCGGGTTTGCGAGCCCCGCAGTCGCGAACTGAGGTGGCGGCGTGAGCGCGAGGAGTGAGCCGGGTTTGCGAGCCCCGCAGTCGCGAACTGAGGTGGCGGCGTGAGCGCGCGGGAAGGCATCGCGGCGGCCACCGGCACCGAGGCGCTCACCACCGAACTGCCGGTCGGCCGCTCCACCGGCTGGTGGGGCATGGTGCTGGTCGTCGCCACCGAGGCGACCCTCTTCGCCTGCCTGCTCGGCAGCTACTACTACCTGCGCTTCCAGCACGGCTCACCGTGGCCCCCCGACGGCATCAGGGAACCAACGCTGCTGCGTCCACTGGTGATGACCGTGGTGCTGCTGCCCAGCAGCCTCCCGATGATCTGGGCCGAGCGCGGCATCCGGCACGGGCAACGCTGGCGGCTGCACTCCGGCCTGGCGGCCACCCTGCTGCTCGGGGCGACGTTCCTGACCCTGCTGGCCACCGAGTACGCCGAGACGCTGCGCGAGTTCACCATGACCACCGACGCCTACGGCTCGCTGTTCTATGTCATCACCGGCTTCCACGGCTTGCACGTCCTGGTCGGGCTGACCATGATCTGCTGGCTGCTGGCCGCCTCGCTGCGCGGCGGCACCTTCGGCGCGTACCGCCACGACCGGGTGCGCAACGTCGCCATCTACTGGCACTTCGTCGACGTCGTCTGGGCCGCCATCCTGTTCACCATCTACCTCTCGCCGAGACTGTGATGGGCGCGCATCCCGGCCCCCGCGCCCGGCTCGCCGGCGGGCTGCTGCTCTGGTACGCCGTCCTCGGCGGGGCGCTGGCCTGGGCGGTGCACCTGTTCGGCGCCTGGGGCGTGGACGAGCTGACCTGTGCCGGCGGCTCCGACCGCGTCGGCGCGGTTCCCCTGCGCCTGGTCGTCGCGCTGGCGGTGGTGCTGCCCGCGCTGGCCACCGTCGGCGCGCTGCTGGCCGCCGCCCTCGTCTGGCGGCGTACCACCCCGCCGCGGCCGGGGGAGGACCGCTCGCTGGGGCGCAGCCGGATGCTCGCCGTGCTGGGGATCTGGTCGAACCTGCTCTTCCTGACCATCATCGTGCTGGGCGGAGCCGCCCTGCTGGTGCTGCCGCCATGCCAGCGGTGAGCGCGAACGGCGGCCCGCCGGCCGACCCGTCCGTCCTGGCCGGGCTGCTGGCCATCCTGCTCGCCGCGGCGGTCGCCCTGCTCGCCGCCGGCTACGGGCGCGGGGTGCACGAGCTGTGGGCCCGGCGCGGCGCGGGCGGGGTGCTGCCCGGCTGGCGGGTCGCCGCGTTCGCCGGCGGACTGGTGATCGCGCTGGCCGTCCAGAACGGACCGGCGGCCGGGTTCGCCGAGCGCTCCTTCACCGGCCACATGACGCAACACATGGTCCTGATGCTGGTCGCCGGGCCGTTGCTCGCCGCCGGCGGGGCCGGGCTGCCGCTGACCCTCGCCTGCCCGGTGCCGCTGCGCCGGCGGCTGGCCCGACTCCGGACCAGCCCACCGGCCCGGTGGCTGCGCCGACCGACCATCGCGGCGTTCGTCGCCGGCGGCGGGCAGACGCTGGTGCTGTGGTTCTGGCACCTGCCCGGGCCCTACCTGGCCGCGCTGGAGCAGCCCGCCCTGCACGCGCTGGAACACGCCTGCTTCCTCGGCGCCGCCTGGCTGCTCTGGGCGCCGGTGCTCGGCGTGGCCCGGCACCGGCTGCCCACCCCGGCCGCGATGTTGCTGCTGGTCGGCACCATGCTGCCGGCCTCGGCCCTGGGCGCGGTGCTCACCTTCGCGCCGCAGCCCGTCTACCCGCTCCGGGTGCTCGGCCCCGACCCGCTCGCCGACCAGCAGCTCGCCGGCCTGCTGATGTGGGCCCCGATGGACGTGGCGGTGCTGATCGCCACGCTGGCCGTCTTCCTGCGCTGGCTGCTGAAGCTGCAGGGGCAGCGGCCGGACCGGGTGACCTCCCCGGAACCGGGCGGAATGGTGCCGGTGGCGCGTACCGAGGGGGTCGGGTGATGACGACGCGGATCCGTACCCGGTGGGCGCTGCTGGCACTGCCCGTCCTGCTCGCCGCCCCCGGCTGCGCCAGCACCGACCCGCCTCCGCCGCCCGAGGTACGCGCCGGCCGACCCGCCCGGGGCGCCGAACTGATCGCCCAGTACGGCTGCGGCTCCTGCCACACCATCCCCGGCATCGACCAGGCGAACGGCCTGGTCGGGCCGCCGCTGAACCGCTTCGGCGCACGCTCCTACATCGCCGGCGAGCTGCCGAACAACGGCGACAACCTGCGGCACTGGATCGCCAACCCGCAGTCGGTCGAGCCGGGCACCGCCATGCCCGACCTCGGCGTGAGCCCGATCGACGCCCAGGACATCGCCGCCTACCTCTTCACCCTGGACTGAGCCGTGCGGCAGCGAGCGGTGAGTGGACGAAAGCGGCGCTGGCATCCGCGCCGCATGCTCGCGGTCAGCGCCGTGCTCCTGCTCGGCACCGGGCCGGCGGCGCTGGCCGCGAGCCCGACGCCCGACGGCGCGGCCGGCGCCGCACCGACTGCCGGCGGCGCGGCCACCGGGCAGCCGACACCGGCGCCGAGCGCCGGTGACCGTGGCGCCGAGCTCTACCGGCAGCAGTGCGCCAGTTGCCACGGCCAGCAGGGCCAGGGCACCCAGCGCGGACCATCCCTGGTGGGCGTGGGGCCCGCCTCGGTGGACTTCCAGCTCTCCACCGGCCGGATGCCGATCCCGTACGAGATGCGGCAGCCCCGGCGATCCGAGCCGGTCTTCTCGGCCGGCGAGATCGCCGCCCTGGTGGACCACGTCGCCAGCTTCGGCGGCGGCGGGCCGCGGATCCCGCAGGTCGCGCCGGGCAGCGCGAGCGCCGGACGGGAGATCTTCGCCGCCAACTGTGCCCCCTGCCACGGGGCGACGGGCTCCGGTGGCGAGCTGACCGACGGCTGGATCGTCCCGCCGTTGTACGAGGCGACGGCGGTGCAGGTCGCCGAGGCGACCCGGGTCGGCCCCGGACTCATGCCGGTGTTCCCCAGCCAGGTGCTGACCGACCAGCAGGTCGACGACGTCGCCAGCTACCTGCGGCAGTTGCGGACCGAGCGACTGGACCGGGGCGGGAACCCGCTCGGGCGGCTCGGTCCGCTGGCCGAGGGCCTGGTCGCCTGGATCGCGGTGCTCGGGCTGCTCGTCGCGGCGGTCCGCTGGCTGGGCAGGAGGGCGGGGGAGTGAACGAGAGCCGCCGGCCCGTGCCGGCCGACCCGCCGGGGGTGAGCCGGCGGATCGTGCTCGCCTTCCTGACCAGCGCCGCCGGCGCCGTCGGGTTCGCGGTGACCTATGGACTGGGTGGCCACACCCAGTGGGAAGGCGTCTGCCTCGCGGTGGCTTTCGCCGGGCTGGCGGTCGGCCTCGCCGTCTGGGGCAGGCGCCTGGTACCGGTCGGCGGCTACGTCGAGGAGCACGAGGGGTTCACGTCGGCCCCGACGGAGCAGGCGATGACCGCCGCGGTGCTCGCCGCGCCGGACAGTCCGGTACGGCGGCGCGGCCTGCTCGCCGCGCTCGGCGTGGCGCTGACCGCACTCGGCGCCGCGGCGCTGTTCCCGCTGCGGTCGCTGCTGCCGGGGGACCGGGCCCGCCCGGTCGAGGCGTTGAAGGAGACCCCGTGGGGGCCGGACGTCCGGCTGGTGACCAGTGACGGACGCCCCCTGCGGCCCGAGGACGTGCCGGCGAACACCATGGTCGGGGTGTTCCCGGAGGGGCACCTGGACGCCGGCGACGCTCCCGCGTTCGCGGTGCGACTGGAGCCGGAACGCTTCGCCCGGCCACCCTCCGGCGGCCACCTCGCCGGGCTGGTGGTCTATTCGTTGCTCTGCACCCACGCCGGCTGCCCCGTGCGGGTCTACCTCAAGGGCACTGGACGGTTGCTCTGTCCCTGCCACCAGTCGTCGTTCGACCTGTTCGCCGACGCTCGACCGATCGCCGGCCCGGCCGCCCGGTCGTTGCCCGGCCTGCCGATCGAGGTCGGGCCGGACGGGTTCCTGCGGGCCAGGGGTGACTTCACCGGCCCGCCCGGTGCCGGCTTCTGGAGCCGGCCGTGATTCTCGACCGACTCGCCCGGGCGTTGGACGACCGGCTCCGGCTCTCCCCGATCACCCGCCGGGGCCTGGCCAAGGTCTTCCCTGACCACTGGTCGTTCATGCTCGGGGAGATCGCCCTCTACTCGTTCGTCGCGCTGATCCTCACCGGCGTCTACCTGACCTTCTTCTTCGACGCCAGCTCCGCCGACCGCGTCTACCACGGCTCGTACGCGCCGTTGGACGGCAGCACCACCTCCGCCGCGTACGCCTCCACCGTGCGGCTGAGCTGGGACGTCCGAGCCGGGATGTTGATCCGGCAGACCCACCACTGGGCCGCCCTCGTCTTCGTCGCCGCGATCGTGGTGCACCTGATCCGGATCTACTTCACCGGAGCCTTCCGCAGGCCCCGGGAGCTCAACTGGCTGGTCGGCGTCACCATGCTGGCCCTGGCCCTGGCCAACGGCTTCACCGGCTACTCGATGCCGGACGACCTGCTCTCCGGCCTCGGGCTACGGATCATCGTGTCCGTGGTGGAGTCCATCCCCCTGGTCGGGGTGTGGCTGGCGTCGCTCGCCCTCGGCGGCGAGTTCCCCTCGGACGTGATGATCCCTCGGTTGTTCGTCACCCACGTGCTGCTGGTGCCCGCCGTCCTCGTCGCCCTGGTGTCGGCGCACCTGGCGATGATCGTCCGGCAGAAGCACAGCCAGTTCCCGGGTCCCGGGCGGACCGAGCACAACGTGGTCGGTTCGCGGTTGTGGCCCAGCTACACGCTGCGCTCGCTGGCGCTGTTCGCCTGGGTGCTGGCGGTGCTCTTCGCGTTGAGTGGGCTGGTGCAGATCAACCCGATCTGGCTCTACGGCCCGTTCGAGCCCGCCCAATCCACCATGCCCGCCCAACCCGACTGGTACGTCGCCTGGGGCGACGGCGCCCTGCGGCTCTTCCCGCCCTGGGAGATCCGGATCGCCGGCCACCTGGTGCCAGGGCCGTTCTTTCCCGGTGTCGTACTCGGCGGGCTGACCTTCCTGGCGCTGTACGCCTGGCCGTTCGCCGAGCGGCTGCGGACGAAGGACCGGCGGCAGCACCACCTGCTCGACCGTCCCCGCGACCACCCGGTCCGCATCGGTGTCGGGGTCGCCGCGCTGACCTTCTACGGCGTGCTGGTGATCGCGGCCGGCGACGACATCATCGCCCGGCTGCTGCGGCTGCCGATCTACGACGTGCTGTCGGTACTGCGGGTGCTGGTCCTCGTCCTGCCGGTGCTCGCCGGGGCGCTCGCGTTCCTGATCACCCGGGCCCTGCGCCGCAGCGGCGCCGGCGGGGTCGGCGCGCTGACCCGGGCGGACCTGAGGACCGTACGGGGGCCGAGCGCCCCAGCGGACGGCCACGACGAGCCGGAGCTGCCGGCGCCGGACCGGCCGGGGGAGCGGATCGAGCTGTGGCCGGAGGGCGAGGTGTGGCGCTGGCGTTACCGGGACTCCTCCGGCGCGGTCAGCCTCCTGGGTAACCGGGCGGTGCTGACCGAGGAGGAGGCGGCGTCGGCCGCCCGGCTGGCGTATCCCGGGGTCGACCGGGTGGTGGTTCCCGGGCCGCCACCCGCCGCGCCGCCGGGGCGGGTCCGCGCCGCGCTGCGTCGCTGGGGTGATGTCGCCATGGGGGTGTCGCTGCTGGTGGCGGCGCTGCGCCAGCGGCGCGACCGGCGCCGGCCCCCGGCCGACCGTGACCCGCCGCCCGGCGACCGGGCCGACCCTGAACCGGCGGAGGGATCGGGACCACCGTGACGTGGCTGGTGGGCGATCCGAGCACGCTCGGCGGGGGTGGTGCAGCTGGCGGTGCTGGAAAAGCGGGGTCGCCTGTCCGTCCTCGCCCGGAAGGCGCCGTGATGCCGATGCGCGCGGCGATCCGAGGCGGGGGTGTGCCGCTCCGGCCCGCTACGGCGGCGTAAATCATGCCGGTGTGCCGGGTTTGTCGGGACCGTCGCCGGGTAGCCGTGGCGACATCAGGCCCTGGGGCGAGTGTCCGGTTCCGGGCCGCCTCCCACCGCCGGGAGCGGACGGCCGACCGTCAGGACGAGGAGGAGAGACGTGCAGGAGATAGTGGGCGAGAGCCTGGCCCGGCGGCTGGTCGAATGGGGGGTCGACACGGTCTTCGGCCTCCCCGGCGACGGCATCAACGGCCTGATGGAGGGCTTCCGGCGGCAGCGGGAGAAGCTGACGTTCGTGCTGGTGCACCACGAGGAGGCGGCGGCCTTCATGGCCACCGGCTACGCCAAGGCGACCGGGCGGCTGGGGGTCTGCGCCGCCACCTCCGGCCCGGGCGCCATCCACCTGCTCAACGGGCTGTACGACGCCAAGCTCGACCACGTGCCGGTGCTGGCCATCACCGGCATGCAGGAGACCTCGGTGCTCGGCGCGCACTACCAGCAGGAGGTGCACACCGCGCTGCTGTACCAGGACGTGGCCGAGGCCTACAACCTGATGGTCACCAACCCGCAGCAGATGCCGGGCGTGCTCGACATCGCCATCCGGCACGCGCTGGCCAAGCGGAGCGTCGCCCACCTGACCTTCCCCAACGACGTGCAGGTCGCCGCGGCGGGGGAGGACCCGTACCGGCACGTCAGCCCGGGAGAGCCGCCGATGAGCAGCCCGGTGGTGTCACAGCCCGCGGTGCCGGCGGAGCAGGCCGACCTGGTCCGTGCGGCGGAGGTGCTCAATGCGGGGAAGAAGGTCGCGATGCTGGTCGGGGTCGGCGCCCGGCACGCCCGCGCCGAGGTCCTCGCCGTGGCGGAGGCGCTGGCCAGCCCGATCGTCAAGACGCTGCCCGGCAAGATGGTGGTCCCCGACGACCACCCGCTCACCACCGGCGGCCTCGGCCTGCTCGGCACGAAACCGAGCGAGGAGTTGATGGAGGAGTGCGACACGCTGCTGATGGTCGGCACCTCCTTCCCGTACGGGAAGTACCTGCCGTCGCCGGGGCAGGCCCGGGTGGTGCAGATCGACATCGACGCCAGTCTGATCGGCATGCGGCTGCCGGTGGACGCCGCGGTCACCGCCGACGCCAAGCTGGCGTTGCAGCAGCTGTTGCCGATGATCGAGGCCCGCGGCGACCGGTCCTTCCTGACGACGTACCAGCAGAAGCGGGACGCCTGGCGTGCCGACATGGTCGCCCTGCAGGACCCGTCCCGCGACCCGATCGCCCCGCAGTACCTGATCAGCTGCGTGGACCAGGCGGCCACCTCCGACGCGATCCTGACCTGCGACTCCGGCACCATCGCCACCTGGGCGGCCCGGCACTGGACCATCCGCGGCGGGCGCGAGTTCTACCTCTCCGGCAACCTCGCCACCATGGCGCCGGGCCTGCCGTACGCGATCGCCATGCAGCACGCGTACCCGGGCCGGCAGGTGATCGCGTTCGTCGGGGACGGCGGGTTCGCCATGCTGATGGCCGAGTTCCTCACCGCCGTCCGGCACGAGCTGCCGATCAAGGTGATCATCAACAACAACAACGCGTACGGCCAGATCCTCTGGGAACAGGTCATCCTCGGCTACCCCGAGTACGCGGTGCGCCACCGCCAGCCGGAGGCGGACTTCAGCGCCTGGGCCCGCGCGTGCGGCGCGTACGGCGCCAAGATCACCGACCCGAAGGCAGTGCCCGGGGCGATCCGGGAGGCGCTGGCCCACCCGGGTCCGGCGCTGGTCGACTGCGACGTCAACCCGTACGAGCCGCCCATGCCGGGCAAGGTGAAGTACGACCAGGCCAAGCACTTCACCGAGGCGTTCCTGCGCGGCCAGCCGCACCAGGTCGCCACGCTCGCCACCGTGGCCCGTGACAAGATCAACGAGCTGCGGTCATGAGCCGGCGGGTCACCGGCACCGCGGGACGGACCGCGCCGACCACCAGCGTGCTCCTGCCCGAGCCCGTCCTGCGCCCACCCGAACCAGCGCACGACATCGACCTGGCGGCGCTCGCCGCCGAGCTGAGCGCCGGGGTCGACGGGGAGGTCCGCTTCGACGCCGGCTCCCGGGCGGCGTACGCCAGCGGTGGCTCCAACTACCGGCAGGTGCCGCTCGGCCTGGTGGTGCCACGTACCGTCGAGGCGGCGGTGGCCGCCGTCGACACGTGTCGGCGGCACGGGGTGCCGGTGCTCTCCCGCGGCGGCGGTACCAGCCTGGGTGGTCAGGTCACGAACGTGGCAGTGGTCATCGACTGGTCGAAGTACTGCAACCGGCTGCTGGAGGTCGACCAGCAGTCGGGCACCTGCCTGGTCGAGCCGGGGATCGTGCTCGACACGCTCAACGACCTGCTGGCACCCCACGGGTTGGAGTTCGGCCCGCGGCCGTCCACCCACGAGAACTGCACCATCGGCGGGATGATCGGCAACAACTCGTGTGGGTCGACCGCGCAGCGCAGCGGCAAGGTGGTCGACAACATCGTCGACATGGAGGTGCTGCTCTACGACGGCACCCGGATGTGGGTCGGGGAGACCACGGACGAGCAGTACGCCGAGATCCAGCGCCGGGGCGGCCGCCGGGCCGAGATCTACCGCCAGCTCCGGGCCCTGCGGGACGAATACCTGATGGAGGTGCGCACCCGCTACCCGGACATCCCGCGCCGGGTCTCCGGCTACAACCTGGACAGCCTGCTGCCGGAAAAGAACTTCCACGTGGCGCAGGCGCTGGTCGGTTCCGAGGGGACGCTGGTCACCGTGCTGCGAGCCCGGCTGAAGTTGCTGCCGGTGGTGCCGGCCAAATCCCTGGTGTTCCTGTTCTACCCGGACATCGCCGCGGCTGGCGACGACGTGCCGCGCATCCTGCGGTACGACCCCATCGCGGTCGAAGGACTCGACGACAAGCTGATCGCCTTCGAGAGGCGCAAGAACCTGCATCCGGAGGCTCTGCACAAGCTGCCCGAGGGCGGCGGTTGGCTGATGGTCCAGTTCGGCGGCGCGACCACCGCCGACGCGGACGCCGCCGCCGACCGGATGATCGACGCGCTGCGCCGCGACGGCGGGCCGGCCGTGCACCGGTTCGACAACCCGGCGGACGAGGAGCAGATGTGGCTGGTCCGGGAGTCCGGGCTCGGTGCCACCGCGCGGGTGCCCGGCGAGCGCGACACCTGGGAAGGCTGGGAGGACTCGGCGGTCCCGCCCGACCGGCTGGGCGGCTACCTGCGTGACCTCGACCAGCTCTTCCGGGAGTACGGCTTCGAGCAGGCGTCGCTGTACGGGCATTTCGGGCAGGGGTGCGTACACACCCGGATCCCGTTCGAGATGACGACGGCGGCGGGGGTACGCCAGTTCCGCTCGTTCATCGAACGCGCCGCCGATCTGGTGGTCTCGTACGGGGGGTCCCTCTCGGGGGAGCACGGCGACGGGCAGGCCCGGGGCGAACTGCTGGTGAAGATGTTCGGCGACCGGCTGATCCGCGCCTTCGGGCAGTTCAAGGCCATCTTCGACCCCGACGACCGGATGAACCCGGGCAAGGCGGTGGCCCCCTACCCGCTGGACAGTCACCTTCGGCTCGGCGTCGACTACAACCACGGCGACGTGCAGACCCGGTTCCGCTACCCGGACGACTCCGGCAGCTTCGGCCGCGCCGTGCTGCGCTGCGTCGGCGTGGGCAAGTGCCGGCGGGAGCACGGCGGGGTGATGTGTCCCTCCTACATGGTCACTCGCGAGGAGGAGCATTCCACCCGCGGCCGCGCCCGGCTGCTGTTCGAGATGCTCGACGGCACCGCCCGAGGCGGGGTCATCGGCGACGGCTGGCGCTCCGACGCGGTCCGCGACGCCCTGGACCTCTGCCTGGCCTGCAAGGGCTGCAAGGCGGACTGCCCGGTCAACGTGGACATGGCGACCTACAAGGCGGAGTTCCTGTCCCACCACTACGCGGGCCGGCCGCGCCCCCGATCGCACTACTCGATGGGCTGGCTGCCGGCGGCGGCCGCCGTGGCCGCGATCGGGCCCCGGGTGGTGAACGCCCTCGCACAGGCGCCCGGGCTGAGCCGGCTCGCCAAGGCGGTCGGCGGCATCGACCAGCGCCGCGACATCCCGCCCTTCGCCCCCGAGTCGTTCCAGCGCTGGTTCGCCCGCCGGACCCCGGGCGGGGACGGGTCGCGCGGCGAGGTGCTGCTCTGGCCGGACACCTTCACCAACCACTTCCACCCGGGCATCGCCCAGGCCGCGGTCGAGGTGCTGGAGGCGGCCGGCTGGCGGGTACGCGTACCGGACCAGCCGGTCTGCTGCGGGCTGACCTGGATCTCCACCGGTCAGCTCGGGGTCGCCCAGAAGGTGCTCCAGCGAACCGTGGACGTGCTGCGCCCGCACCTGCGGGCCGGCACCCGGGTGGTCGGGCTGGAGCCGAGCTGCACCGCCGTGTTCCGCAGCGACGCCCACGAGCTCTTCCCCAGCGACAAGGACGTGACCAAGCTGCGCGAGCAGACCGTCACGCTCGCCGAGCTGCTGCACGACCACAGCCCGGGTTGGCGCCCGCCGTCGGTGCCGGCGCACGCGCTGATCCAGACGCACTGCCACCAGCACGCGATCCTCGGCACCACCGCCGATCAGGCGGTGCTGTCGGCGTCCGGGGTCCGGGCCGACTTCCTCGACTCCGGCTGCTGCGGGCTGGCCGGCAACTTCGGTTTCGAGCAGGGGCACTACGAGGTCTCCGAGGCGTGCGCCGAACGGGTGCTGCTGCCCGCCGTCCGCGACGCCGCCGACACCGACGTCATCCTCGCCGACGGGTTCAGCTGCCGTACGCAGGTGGAGCAGAGCGCCGCCGGCGGCCGGTCCGCGATCCACCTGGCCGAGCTGCTCCGCGCCGGACTGCGCGGCGGGTCCGTGCCGCCCCGGCCGGAACTGAGCTGGGCCGACCGGCCCCGGCCACCGTCCCGGGCCGCCCGCTGGGCCGCCGCCGGTCTGGTCGGGCTCGCCGTGCTCGGCCCGGTGGCCGCGCTCGCCGCCCGGGCCGGCCGCAGGGCACGGTGACCGGAGTGCGGCTGACCGCCGAGGCGTACCAGGTGCCCACCGACGCGCCGGAGGGCGACGGCACCCTGGCCTGGACCAGCACCACCCTGGTGCTGGTCCGGGCCGAGGCCGACGGCCACGCCGGGATCGGCTGGACGTACGGGCCGGCGGCCGTGGTGCCGGTGGTGGCGGACCTGCTCGCCCCGGTGGTGGCGGATCTCGACCCGGACGACGTGCCGGCGGTGTGGACGGCGATGCGGCGGCGGCTGCGCAACGCCGGCCGGCCCGGCATCGCGGGGCTGGCGCTGTCCGCCGCCGACTGCGCCGTCTGGGACCTCAAGGCCCGCCGGCACGGCCTGCCGTTGGCCCGGCTGCTCGGCGTCGCCCGCCGGGAGGTGCCGGTCTACGGCAGCGGCGGCTTCACCACCTACGACGACGCGCGGCAGCACCGGCAGCTCGCCGGCTGGGTGCACGTCGAGGGCATCCCCCGCGTGAAGATCAAGATCGGGGAGTCGTGCGGGACCCAGGTGGCCCGGGACCTGGCCCGGATGGCGGCGGCCCGGCGGACCATCGGCGACGACGCCGAGCTGTACGTCGACGCCAACGGCGGCTACCAGCGCAAGCAGGCGATCCGGGTGGCCCACGCCGCCGCCGACCTCGACGTGCGCTGGTACGAGGAACCGGTCAGCTCCGACGACCTGACCGGGCTCGGGCTGATCCGCGACCGGGTGGTGCCCGACGTGACGGCCGGTGAGTACGGCTACGACCTGGTCTACTTCCACCGCATGGCCCCGTACGTCGACTGCCTCCAGATCGACGTCACCCGGTGCGGCGGGATCAGCGAGTTCCTCCGCGCCGCCGCGGTGGCCGCCGCCGCCGGGCTGGAGGTCTCCGGGCACTGCGCGCCGCACCAGCACCTGCCGGTCGCCGCGGCCACGCCCAACCTCAGACACCTGGAGTGGTTCCACGACCACGTCCGGATCGAGTCGATGCTGTTCGACGGGGCGGTGCCGGCCACCGGCGGCAGCGTCCCGGTGCCGCTGGACCGGCCCGGCAACGGCCTGGAGTTCCGGTCGGACGACGCCCGCCGGTACCGGGTGGCCTGAGGTGGACCGCGCCGACGCCGCTGCCCGCCGGCGCCGCCGTCGACCGGCGCCGGCCCCCCGCTGCCGTGGCCGACGCCAGCATCGCCACCGGCTGGGCGGTGGTCGGCCGGCGGACGGCCCGAACGACCGAAGGAGAACGATGAGAGCCGAGGAGCTGCACCACCCCACCGGACGGGTGCTGGTGGTGGTCTGCGACAAGGGGGAGGAGCCGGTCAGCGTGCTCGGTGGCGCGCTGCACCGCCACGGGCTGCGTGCCGGACGGGTCACCGCGGTCGGCGGGTTCCGGGAGGCCGACGTCGGCTGGTTCGACCCGGAGCGCGGCGAGTACCGCCGCATCCCGGTGCGGGAGCAGGTGGAGGTGCTGTCATTGCTGGGCGATGTGGCGGCCCGCGACGGCGAGCCGGTGCTGCACGCGCACGCCGTGCTGGGCCGCGCCGACGGCAGCACGGTGGGCGGACACCTGCTCCGGGCCCAGGTCTGGCCCACCCTCGAGGTGATCGTCACCGAGGTCGCGCCGGAGCTGGCGAAGCGGGTCGACCCGGAGACCGGGCTGGCCCTGATCGCCGGCCCCGGTCGCTGACCGGCGGGCTCACCGGCAGGGGTCGACCTGACCCAGGGTGACGGCCGTCTCCAGCATCAGCGCGTGCACGAACCCCTGCGGCAGATTGCCGCGTAGCTGCCGCTGGCGGACGTCGTACTCCTCGGTGTAGAGGCCGGGCGGGCCGCACGCGGCCCGGTTGCGCTCGAACCACCGGTTGGCCCGCACCGCGTCGCCGGCCTGCCAGGCGGCGAGCGCCGCGGCGAACCCGCACAGCAGGAACGCCCCCTCCGCGTCGCCGAGCGGCCGGGGGTCGGGCCGGAACCGGTAGAGGTACCCGTCCGCCGCCAGTTCCGCCAGCACGGCCCGGCGGGTCTGCTCGGTCCGCGGGTCGTGCGGCGGCAGCGCGCCGCGGATCCCCGGCAGCAGCAACGCGGCGTCGACCCGGACGTCGTCGTACGCCCGCTGCCAGTGCCCGTCCCGGCTCAGGCCGTGCGTCGCGGCGTCGGCGAGGATCCGGTCGGCCAGGGCGGACCAGCGTGCGGCCTGGTTGGCCGGAGCCACCCGGGCCGCCGCCCGCAACCCGGCCACGCAGGTCAGCTTCGAGTGTGTCCACTGTCGCGCCGGCAACTCCCAGATCCCTGAGTCCGGCTCCGACCAACGTCGCTCGACGACCGCCGCCGCCACCTCCATCGCGCGGTGTGCGTCGCCGTCCAGCCGGCCCAGCCGGTCCGCCGCCGCGAGCACCATGAGCACCTCGCCGAACGGGTCGAGCTGGAACTGATCCCGCACCCAGTTCCCGGTGCACACCCGGGCACCCGGATAGCCGGGCAGGTGGTCCAGCCGCTGCGGGTGCGGCACGGGCGTCCCGTCCACGGTGTACGCGGGAGCCATCCGGTCCCCGTCGGCCAGCAGCCGTGCGGTCAGGAAGGCGACCGCGTCGTCCAGCAGGTCGTACCGGCCGACCAGCGCGGAGGCCTGCCCGGCGAAGGACTGGTCGCGGATCCACGCGTACCGGTAGTCGTAGTTGCGGCCGGCCATCGCCCGTTCCGGCAGGGCGGTGGTCGCCGCGGCGACCATGCCTCCGCCCGGCCGGGTCATCCCGCGCAGCACCGCGTACGCCAGCACCGCGTCCCGCTCCGCGGCGCCTGCCAGCGACGGCACGACCGACCCCCAGTGGTGCTCGGTGATCCGCCACAGCTCGTCCGGCGGGTCGCAGGGCCGGTCCAGCGGGGCCGTCGACACCTCCAGCACCAGGTCGTGCCGGCCACCGGCCGGGACGGCCAACTCGCCGGCCAGGAACTGCTCCGGACCGGGCCGCAGGTCCGCCCCGCCGTGGAACCGTAGGTGCAGCCGACCCGTGCGGGCGAGCCACCGGCCGTCGTCCCGGGCGACGTCGCGGACGGGCTCCCGACCGAAGTCCGCCCGCGGGTCCAGTACCACCCGGAGAACCGCCGGGCGGTCCAGGGCGCGGACCTGGCGCAGCAGCACCAGCCGGTGCGGGTCACCGGGGAAGACCAGGGCCTCCCGGGACTCGACGATCCCGTCCACCGTCACCCACCGGCTGAGCCAGATCAGCGATCCGGGCTCGTAGTGCCCACCCCAGACGAAACGGGCGGTCGGGGTCAGCAGGTAGCGGCCCGCCCCGCCGAGCAGCGAGCTGAACACGGCGGAGTCCGACCAGCCGGGGGCACAGAGCCAACCCACCTCGCCGTCCGGGCCGACCAGCCCGCCCCGGTGCCCGTCGGCGAGCAACGCGTAGGTGCGCAGCACGGCCGGCGGCGCCGGGGCGTCCGCGTGCCCGTCCCGGTCCGCTGGCGACATGCCGCCTCCCGCCCCTCGCGTCGCTCGACGCGGTCCGCGCCGGTTACCCCGGCACGTAGGTCCGACACGTGCTCGCCTTCGTGCGGGGCCTGGCGGACCCGCCGTCGATGCCGGCCCTCGACCGCCCGGCACCGGCTGGTCGGCGCCGCCGGACTCACCGGCGCGGCGCTGGCTGCCCTGGCCTGGCGCCGGGGTTGACCGGGCGGCCCGCCGGCCCGTACCGGCCCAGCCGATGGTGTCCCGGCCGCCGAGCGACCGACAACGGAATCGTGACGCCGGGTGCCGGTGCCCCGAGGGGCACCGGCACCCGGCGTTCCGGCAGGGTCAGGTCTGGTTGCCCGGCACGTTCTTGTAGTCCTGCGGGCTGCCCCCTTCGGCTTCGGGTACTTCCGGGTCTGGCCGCCGCCGCGGTTGGCGTTCGCCGTGCCGCCCAGTGCGGCGACCATCTGGTCCTTCGTCATCTGGTCGGTGTTGTCGATGCCGGCCCGCTCGGCCTGCTTCCGCACCTGGCCGGCGGTCATCTCGGACAGATCGCGCCGTGGTTCGTCTCCTCGCGTCAGTGGGTGGTCTGCAGCGCCCGGTAGGCGGCGGCCGGATCGGTGGTGAAGCGCTCGCCCCGCTGGTCGAGCTGGCGGAAGCCATCCAGCAGTTCCCGCGACTCCACCTCGCTGAGCTCGTTGTCCGCCTGTTGGTCGCGGCTCAACCCGCGCTCGAGCCACCGGACGATGTCATGCCAGTTGTGCCAGTCACCGAGCCGGTAAACCACCTCGATGTCCGACTGCTGGTAGTCAATCGACGTCTCCTCTCGCCGTCGGGACCTGATCGGTCACGGTTACCCGCCGAGGCGCGGGAGCAGCGCGGACACCACCGTGAGACGGTGACGAGCCGGCCACCAGGCGTACGAACGGGCCCGAGCCGACCCGGACGCGCGACTTCGGACCGACCCGGCTGGCAGAGCACGCAACGGTCCGGTGCGGTGCCGGTTTGTCGGGAAGTGGGCGTTCCCGGTCCCGGTGCGGGCTAGGGTCTTCCGGTGTGGGCCCGTACCGGCGCGGTTGAGGCACTCAAGGCTGATCCGGCGATGTCGTCTCTTCGCCGCTCGCTGGAGTTCTACTACGGTGATCCGGCGCGCGAGGCGGCGATGGACGAGTTGTACGCGCGCTTCGTCGAGGCGGGTGATCTCGTGTTCGACGTCGGGTCCCACGTGGGCGACCGGACCGGCAGTTTCCGCCGGCTCGGGGCGCGCGTCGTGGCCGTGGAGCCGCAGCCCCTGTGCCTGCGCGCCATGCGGACCATCTATGCCGGCGAGGACGACGTCATGCTGGTCGAGGCGGCCTGCGGGGCGTACGACGGCAGCGTCCGGCTGCACGTCAACTCCCGCAATCCCACGGTGACCACCGCGTCCTCCCATTTCCTCGATGCGGCGGACGGCGCGGATGGTTGGGAGGACCAGGTGTGGGACTCGACGGTCGAGGTGGCCTCGACCACCCTCGACTCCCTGATCGGCCGTCACGGCACGCCGACCTTCGTCAAGATCGACGTCGAGGGGTTCGAGGAGGCGGTTCTGGCGGGGCTGAGCCGCCCGCTGCCCGCGCTGTCCTTCGAATTCACCACGATCGAGCGTGCGATGGCGCTGCGGTGCGTCGACCGTCTCACGGCGCTCGGCTTCGACGCTTTCAACATCGCGTTCGGCGACGACATGGCCCTGGCCCTCGGGGAGTGGCAATCGGCGGCGGAGATGGCGGAGCATCTCCGGTCGCTGCCCCACGAGGTCAACTCCGGTGACGTCTACTGCGTGTCACCGCGACCCTGACCCGGTCGTGCTCATCCATGGCAGTCGGTCCGCCGAGCGCGGGGGGTGTCGCTCACGCGCCGCGGGCGAACAGGGCCAGGCGTACCCGGTTCGGGCTGTTGGTCTTGGTCATCAGGCTGGTGATGTGGGTCTTGACCGTGGTGACGCCGATGTGGAGCCGCTCGGCGATCTCCGTGTTGGACAGACCCTCGGCGACCAGGTCCAGCACGTCCTGCTCGCGTGCGGTCAGTCCCTGGGCCGGCTGCGGCGTCTCCGACCGGGCGTGCACCGCGCGCTGGACCAGGCGTTGCAGCACCTCCTGGCTGAACGGGCTGTCGCCCGCGGCGGCCCGGCGTATCCCGTCGAGCAGGTCGGCGGGCGGTGCGTCCTTGAGCAGGAACCCGCAGGCGCCGGCGGTCAGCGCGGGATAGAGGTGGTCGTCGTCGCCGAACGTGGTCAGCACCAGGACACGGGTCGCGGGGCGGTCGGCGAGGATACGGCTGGTCGCGGTGATCCCGTCGACGCCGGGCATGCGCAGGTCCATGACGACCACGTCGGGGACGAGCCGCGCGGCGAGGGAGATCGCTTCCCGGCCGTTGTCGGCCTCGCCGACGACCTCGATGTCGGGCTGGGCGTCGCAGAGCATGCGCAGGCCCGCGCGGATGAGGTGCTGGTCGTCGACCAGCAGGACGCGGATCACGCCGGCTCCGGCGCGGGCGGTGCGGCCGGGGCCTCGCGTTCGCGGGGCGGTGACGGGGCCGGCGTGACGGCGGGCGGGAGGGGAGAAGCCGTCGGCGCGGAGGCGGAGACCGCGGCCGGGAGGACGGTGCGGGCCCGCCAACCCGCGCCGGTCGGACCTGCCTCCAGCCGACCGCCGAGGACTTCGACGCGCTCCCGCATGCCGGTGATGCCGTGGCCGCCACCGGACGGCAGTTCCGCCGGCACCCATCCGCGCCCGTTGTCCGAGACCTCCCAGTGGACGGCCCCGTCGACGACGGAAACCGACAGCCGTGCCAGCGCGGAGGTGCCGGCGTGCTTGGCCACGTTGGTCAGCGCCTCCTGGGTCAGTCGCAACACCGCCAGGCCCCGAACCGCATCGAGTGCACCGACCGCCGGGTCGATGTCGGCCTCCACGGTGACACCGGCCTGACGGGCCCGATCGACCGCCGCGCCGAGTGCCGCGGGAAGCGCCGACGGCTCGATCGCGGTCAGCGCCGCGTCGCCGCGTACCCCGTCGGGGTCGCGCAGGACCGCGACCAGTCGGCGCAGATCCGCCAGGGCCGCGCTCCCCGTGCCGTGCACGTCGTCGAAGACCTCGCCCACCCGCGGATCCAGGTCCGTCAGCACGTGCCGGGCCACGCCGACCCGCAGCACCATCGACGCCACGTGATGCGCGACCACGTCGTGCAGCTCGCGGGCGATGGCGCTGCGTTCGTCGGCGCGCGTGGCACGGCTCTCCGACTCGCGCCGGCGCTGCTCCGCCGCCGCCCGCTCCTCGGCCTGCCGGGCGAGTTCCCGGGTGGTCCGGATGACCAGACCGAGCAGCAGCGGCACGCCGACCTCCACCGTCAGGCCGAAGACGCCGGAAAGGATCCGTCGGAACGGGTCGCCGATCGAATTGGTCAGGTCGACCGTGGCCAGCAGCCCGGCGGCCAGCCAGATGACCCGCGGCCGGGGCGCCCACATGGCCAGCTCGAGCAGGGCCCAGCTGGCGCCCACCTGGTTGATCGTCGTGTCGTCGATGACCTGGATCGCGACCGCCAGCAGCGCGGCCTGCCCCACCAGGTTGCCCAGCGGCCGGCGGTGGAACCCCAGCGCGACGGCGAACGCGGTCGCCGCGAGGATCCACTGGGTGACCGTCGGCGAGCGTCCGGCCTGGGTGCCGAAGACCAGATAGCCGACGCCACTGAGGTCGAGCAGCAGCATCCGCGCGAGCGTGTCTCGCGCGTCGAACAGTCGTCCCACCCACCCCACGCCGATCAGCCTAGGCGCTGCGGCTCGCGGACCGGAACGACCGCCGGCCGGACGCACCTGGCCCGGATCCCGAGGTAGGTGGCCAGGCCGAGTGGACGATGCGGGCGGTCCGGGACCAGTGCGGCAGCAGGATCATCAGCGCCCAGAACGGCGCGGCCACCGCGAACGTCAGCGTGAACAGCGTCCCGGTCATGCGGCCAGCGCCAGTTCCGGGCGGCGTCGGCGGGCCACGACCACCCCGGCGGCGGCCGCGGTCGCCACCACCAGGGCCGCCACGGCGGCCAGCGTGAGCGCGTCCGGGCGCAGCAGCGGCTGCCCGCGCAGTGCCTGCCAGGTCAACAGGATCGTGAGTACGCCGTAGGCCCCGCCCGCGACGACCAGCAGTCGCACCTGACTGCGCTCGTCCAGCCGCGTCCCGAGGAACCGGCTCAGCAGGATCGCCAGGATCGGCAGCGACTGCAAGGCGTGCAGGCCCACGAAGTGCCCGATCCGCAGATCCCCGCCGGTGGTGCTCCAGCCGACCAGCGGCAGCCCGGGCCCCCCGTCCGGTACGCCCACGGAGTGCGCCCCGCTGATCCCCTCGATCCCGGCCTCCTGGCTGGGCAGCACCATCGGTACCGCCGCCAGCATGCCGAGCAGGGACAGGCCGAGCCCCAGCCCGACCGCGTACGCGGCGGCCCGGTCCGCGATCGGCTGACGCAGCACCACGATCCCGATGACGAAGTGCGCGGCGAACAGCACTGTGATCATCGCGCCCATCGCCTGGAACAGGGCGGCGTTCAGCGGGGTCGTCCCGTTGTAGTGGCTGGTCGTGCCGCGCAGCACCTGCCCGACGATGATCACCATCTCGGCCAGCGACATCGCGACGATGACCGTGCCCGCCCACTCCGCGATCCGGCTACGTCGCGGCAGGAGGGAGAGCATCCACGCGAGGGTGGTGCCGTACAGCACGAAGGACACGGAGAACTTGAACGGCTTGAGCCAGATCGGAACGCCGGTGAGGACGCGCGGGTCGGCGAGGATGCCGACCGCGGAGACGACGGCGAGTACCGCCATCGCCGAGACGAAGACCATCATGGGGCGGTGCCAGTGTGCCGCCCGGCGCAGTGCTGTAGTCATGCCTGTAGATGCTGGTGACCCAGCCTCCGGACCGCGCCCGACCGCAGGCCCCGGTTGTGGCCGGCGGTCGGAGCGCCGTCTCCTCCCTGGGGAGGAGGCGGAACTTCGGTCGGGCGCTCTTCGCTGGCACCGTCGGCTACGCCGCCGCCGACGCCAGCCGCGACACCGACCTGACCGGCCCCACGGTCGGCGTGGGGGACACCACTCCCGGGGACGGCACCGACGACACCACCACGACAAACCTCGGGACCGCCCAGCACCACCCGCGCGACGAGTTGGGGGCGATGGCGGGGCCGCAGGTCGCGAGGATGCCTGGTGTCGCGGCCCGCGACCCGACGCTCTCCCCGGCGTCGGGCCGCGGGCCGCGTGCGTACGACGACTAGCCGGCCCGCCCTGCCGC
>NZ_JBFALG010000048.1:0-51249 GCF_040656135.1 Micromonospora sp. NPDC050200 | reverse complement strand
GCGACGAGTCGCAAGCACGGTTCGGGCGGGCGGCCTGCGGAAACGGACTGATGGCAACATCAACACCGCGCCGCAGGCCGACCCCACGGCGGCCCGCAACGGGCCGCACGCGCCGCCGCCAGGGCGCGCGCCGGCCGCTGCCGCTGTCGCTCTGCGACCGTCACGCCTGATGCCCGGCGGCTGGCGCGGAGAGCGGGGAGCCCGGGGCCGCCGCAGACGGGATAGCGGGGAGAGTGGTGGAGGTTCGTTGCCGGCAGCCGGCCGCGCCGCGCCTGAGCAGCGCGGCGCAGGAGAGGGCGCGCCGGGTCCGCGCGGCAAGCCCCAAGCATGGGGGCGGTGTCCGCCGAGGGCATGCAGATCGTCCAGGAGCCGGGTCCGCAGCCGCTGAGGGTCAGGTCAACCGCTCACCTGGGAGGGGGAGGGTGGCCGCCGGTGGCCAGGTCCGACCCCAGGAGCCGGGTCCGTGCCGGGCGAGGTTGGGTCAACTGCGCCACTGTGGCGGTGTCCGCCGGGGACGCGGTCCGTGACACGAGAGCCGACTCAGTCTGTTCCGGCAGGGTCCGTACGTGCGTCAAGATCCGCTTGACGTGGCGGACCGGGCGCGGCTCGACGAGAGGCCGGACCTACCACCACTTTGGATACCACCTGAGCACCTTCTCCGCTGGCTCTGGCGCCTGCGGTTCTCGGGATGACTCGCGTCGGCCGAAGCCATACGACCACTGGATAGCGAGCATGCCTGCGCCCATGAGGAGCCAGGCCACGAAACCCCGGTGCAGCAACTGGCCGACGACGCCCGCTGCGAGGAAGAGCGCCCAGCCAACGAATGCCGATGCCCTGCGAAGGCGCGCGTGCGTCACAAGTTGATCCTAGAGCAGCCACCTTGACACGGCGATGGTCCGCCGGTCGTTGCATATAGCAGCGTGAGGTGGGTGACTATCTGGGTGACGACGGGTACGAGCGGTGGTGGACGTCCACGGACTCTGGTGGAAGGTAGCCACAGCTTAATCCCTTGGCGGTGCAGGTTAGCGAGCCGTGTTGGTTGCCTGGGGGTCAAGGTCGACTATCGGGCACGGGCACGGTCAGCCTCGTTCGCCGAGGATCATCGATCATCTACGGGACGGCCTCGAAATCCTCCGGCACTTTGTACCGCTTGGCCAAGTGGCCAACGAATGCCGCCAATGCAAAGGCGAAGCCAGCCAGTGCGTCAGCCCAGAGAAGACTGAGTTCACCGTCGAATGCGGCCATGTATGCCGCGATCGACGTCGCGACCCAACAGACATAGCCAACCGGCGAGGCCACCACCAGCCAGCGAGGGGTATCGTCACGCCACCGCCACGTGGGCGGCTCCAGCCGACGGCGTCGGCTCCGCCGATCCCACCACTCCAACAGCGACGCGGCCACTGCCATCATCACCCATGTCAGCGCGAACCCGCCCAGGCTGAACTCTCGCGGCGGCACCTCACCGCGGAGCAGGTTCATCACAAGTACCAGGACGTGCCAACTGCCGACCGCGGCGACCATCCCGAACAGTAGTGCCCACCAGCCGAAGCGCTGGCTCAGTCTCCTCACCAATGGCGTGCTGTGGCCCGCGTCGGTGCTGCCCTCCGCGGGGATCATGGAATGCAGTATATGGGCCGCGTCTACGTAAGACAGGCCCTCCCGGCCCAGCTCCGTGCCCGCCGCGTGCCCGTTCGGTCGGTCGGCAGGGGGCAACAACGGAGTCATCGACCGGACGGCCCGACACAGAAAGTTACGGCTACTCCTGGTCAACCGCCCTGCCCGAGGGATCAAAGGTGCACCTTCCAAACTGACGGTGGCTGCATGAAGATCGAACTCACGAGGTTGAGGAAGCTCGGACGACCCGAGGGAGCAGGCGTGAAGCACAGGCGGCGCGACCGCAAACGTTGGGAGCAGGTCGTGGAGTGTCAAGCCCCGGGTTTGGTGGAGAGTTGGTTAGCTGGTTTTCAGGTGTGCGGTGACCGGGTGGGTCATCGCGTGTAGGGCCTCGTGTTCGGCGGGTGGGACGTGTCCGAGTTCGCCGTGCAGCCGGCGGTTGTTGTACCAGTCGATGTACTCGACGGTGGCCATCTCCAGGTCGTCGAGTCCGCGCCAAGGCCCCTTGTTGCGGACGAGTTCAGCCTTGTACAGCGAGTTGAACGCCTCGGCCATCGCGTTGTCGTAGGAGTCGCCCTTGGAGCCGACGGAGGCGACGGCGCCGGCCTCGGCGAGCCGCTGACTGTAGCGAATCGCTCGATACTGGACTCCCCTGTCGGAGTGGTGGACCAGGTTGCGCAGGTCAGCGCCCTGGCTCTCGCGGCGCCAGATCGCCATCTTCAGCGCGTCGAGGGCCAGATCGGTGTAAAGGCTTGTCGAGACCTGCCAGCCGACGATCATGCGGGAGTACACGTCGAGGACGAACGCGGCGTACACCCAGCCCACGCTGGTACGCACGTAGGTCAGGTCCGCGACCCACAGCTGGTTCGGATGTTCCGCGGTGAAGTTGCGTTTGACCAGGTCAGCGGGCCGGCTGGTCTCGGGCGCGGGCCGGGTCGTACGCGGCGACTTGTCGCGCAGCAGCCCACGCAGCCCGGACTCACGCATCAGCCGCTCGACGGTGCACCGGGCCACCCGCATGCCACGCCGGAGCAGCTCGTGCCAAATCTTGCGGGCGCCGTAGACGCCGTAGTTCTCCGCGTGGATCTGCTCGATCAGCGCGGTCAGCTCGTCGTCGCGCCGTGACCGGGCGCAGGCGGGGCGGGTCTTGGCGGCATAGTAGGTCGACGGTGCGATCTGTGCCGGCGTGCCTTCAAGCGCCTGCAGGACCGGCTGGACACCGTGTTCGACCCGCTGGGAGTCGACGAACTCGACCTTCATCGCGACGGACGGTCCAGCTCCGCCGCGAAGAAAGACGCCGCGGAGCGCAGGATCTGGTTCGCCCGCCGCAGCTCACGCACCTCCCGCTCAAGAGCGGCGAGGCGTTCCGCGTCGCTGCTGCTGGTGCCCGGCCGCTCCCCGGCGTCGGTCTCGGCCTTCTTCACCCACGTACGCAACGCCTCCGGATGAACCCCGAGCTGACCAGCGATCCGCCGGATCGCTCCGACCGCGCTGGCCGGATCCCGGCGGGCCTCGACCGCCAACCGGGTCGCACGCTCACGCAGCTCATCGGAGTACTTCTTCGGTGCAGGCATCGCTGGTGTTCCTCCCAGGTTTCGATGTCTCCATCAAACCCGGTGCGGGACAGACAGTCGGACGGATCCCTCGGAGGCCGCGCTTCCAGAGTCGGCCGATTGAGGGAAGGCCACGAATGCGACCACGACGTTCCGTTCCCGCTGATCACGCGAGTCTCGCAGTTGGCTGACACCGAAGCCGCCAAGCACAACGCCGACCACGAAGGCGGCGACGAGGCGCAGGGTCATCTTCTGTCTGACCACGAGACGGTCATGGGCGGTGGTATCCGACTCCGCCGACTGGTGATTGTGCTCGTCCAGGTCGATCACTGCATGCTCCCCGACATGGGCGTCAGCCTAGGGTCTCTTCACACCAGCAGGTCGCCCGGCCGTAGAGCCGCCCGTACAGCCAAGGCCATCCGCAGACGCCGACCAAGCCCGACAACGACGGACAGGCTGCCCAGGCCTGCAAAGCCGGACCAGCCACCCCTGATGTTCTTCTAACCGGAAGGCCAGCATGGGCCATCCGTGGGCCAGTAACCGTGGCGCGCAGCGGGCACGAGCGGGCATGAGACGCAACCGGACCGGCCGCCGCCCGCAGGCGTCTCGGGCATCGCGACCGCCTGAGCGCACTCTTCCAAACTGGCGCTCCGGGTCCAGCGCCAGCTACGCCGACAACTGCCGATATGCCGCGAGAATTAGCAGAGCGATGCCGACCACCGTGGTTGCCCAGCCGGCGCGCAAAGTTGCCGTTGGATGGCGAGGCCACCAGCCGCCCGGAGCCCAGGCAGGAAGGAGCGGTTCCTTGCCGCGGGATCGACGCCGCCGGTACACATAGCCTTGCCCAACGGAGATGAGGCCAAGGACGATGACCAGCAGCGCGGCGAGCGCCAGTTCGAACGGCCGGGCTTCGGCTCCCGCTGCAACACGCATGGCTGCGACGGTAGGCAGAGCTGCCCTTGCCCGCCACCCTCTGGGGCCAGCCGTACAACCATTTGTACAGCCAAGCCTGCCGGCGAGCGCCGACGCTGCCCGACAAGGACGGACGGGCTGACCAGGAGCGCGATCACCTGACCAGCCATCCGCGATCTTCTTCTAATCCCAAGGCCGGCGCGCTTACGGCACCCCGATACGGTGCGGCCATGCTCAGGGAGTTTGCGCGGCGGGAGTTCTCCAGGCTGACTGCATGGACTGGCGACGACGGTCCGGTGCCGGCTGAGGCTGACGTGGTCGGTGTTGAGTACCGGGGCCGCCTCGGGCATCCGTCCTCGTACGGCTTGCTTATGGCGCGTGCTGCCGACTCTCCAGGGGTGCAGATCGACCTCAGCCCGATGTCCGTCGCGCTGTCCGTTCGAGGTGATGAAGTCACGCTCGGGCTGACCGAGCCGGAGTACGCCGGCGCCCTTCATACCGCGGGCCGCTCGCTCTGTAGAAGCTTGGTCATCACGGGCGTAGGCGAGGGTCTGTATGGTTCCTCGGTTGTGGTCTTCACCCGTCTGGTGGCTGTCGTATCCCTGCTGTTGGCAGCAGGCCTCATGCCGGTCGACGAAGCCGACCTCTGGGCAACCTGGGACGACGCTTGGCCTGACCCGCCGGCAGTGTGGCGTTAGGACGAGGCGCGCCAGCGCGTGGCTTGCTGCTTGGTTGCCGTGGAGCGTCGGGCCATCCACGGGCCACAAGGTGGTGTCACCAGAGGCCAAACAAGGCCGTCGACGGCCAGGCCGACGAGGCGACCGTACGCCGCACCGGTCTTGTGCGATTCCCACGCTGACAGTCGCGTGCCCCTTGCGTGCCCGTTCGGATGGGTGCCGACGGTCAACGGCGGTCAGCTTTTGGACGTGGCGGCCAGCGTGGCGAAGCAGGTCAAGCCAGGTCACTGCCGAGCGGCTTCCGCCCGTGTCCACACTTCCTAAACCGCGTGCTGCGGTCGCCGGAGCGTGCCAGCGCCCGGGGACCAGGTGGGGACCACACGTCGTGCGCGATGGTGGCCGGCATGCCGTCGACTACACGGCCTGATCTTGGGGACGGCGTGCGTGACGTGCGCAGACGTGTGCCGAATCGTCCTGGGGGTCAAGGGGTCGTCGGTTCGAATCCGGCCGTCCCGACAGTAAAACAGCAGGTCAGGGCCTTGATTCACTTCGGTGGGTCGAGGCCTTCTTGCT
The DNA here is from genome assembly GCF_040656135.1 of Micromonospora sp. NPDC050200. NCBI lineage: Bacteria > Bacillati > Actinomycetota > Actinomycetes > Micromonosporales > Micromonosporaceae > Micromonospora > Micromonospora sp. NPDC050200. The sequence goes on along the minus strand of NZ_JBFALG010000048.1, from coordinate 45,920 downwards.
GTTCCGTCTCACAGTTCATCACGTACGCGCGTACTGCTGAATTTCGGACGCTGGAGTCACCTGAACAGCCCTGATTCGAGGTGCTCGGCTGCCACCTTCAGGTGGCTGCTGTCCGGGTGAACGTAGACCCGCTTGGCGAGCGTGCCGCCGTCCGCGTGACCGGCCCAAGCCGCCAGCACGACGTCCGGCACTCCGGCGCCGGCGAGGTAGGTCAGGCAGGCGTGGCGGGCGTCGTACGGCCGGACCTTGCGAACCCCCACCTTGGCCATCAGCTCGTACACCCGTCGACGGAGCCAGTCGGTGCGTTGCGGCTGGCCGAGTTCGTCGACCAGGACGTACCCACTGTCGACGTAGACATCACCCGCCTTCAGGCGCTCCTTCTTCTGCAGGGTGTGGAACGCCTTCAGCGCCTTCGCGACCCTCCCCGGCATCGGAAGGCCGCGTTTGCCAGCCGCCGACTTGGCCTCCTTCTCCTCGATCTCGCCGTCGACGAGCGTCCGCGTGTTCTCCCCGGCCGCGATCGTGCCGGCCTCGAAGTCGACATCGGACCAGCGCAGCCCGCACACCTCGGCCGGCCGGAGGCCCATCAGGGACAGCAGGCAGGGGGCGTAGAGGCGCTCGCCCGTGATTCCCGTCAGGAACGCCTTCACCTCCTCCTGCGTCCAGGGCTTGCGCTCCGCCCGCGCGTCTGCGGCGGCCTTTGCTGCCGCCCTGGGAATGGTTACGAACGCGGCGACATTCCGCACCACGAGCTGACGCCGAACCGCCACGTTCAGCGCGGTTTGAAGGCGGCCGAGCGTCAGGCGCACCGACCGGACACCGAGCCCCGTTCCCGGCTTGCCGCCGCGTCGCCGGCCCTCCGTCAGCATCCAGTCGATCAGAGCCTCGATGTCGGCCTCGGTGACGTCCTGGAGTGTCTTGCTGCCAAGGCGGGCGCGGACCGGCAGCAGCGCATCGCGGTAGTTGGCGGCGGTGGCCTTCTCGACATCGCGGGTGGCAGACGTCAACCATTCGTCGAGGAAATCGTCGACCGTGATCTTGCCGGGTTTGACGTACGTGCCGCGGTCGCTCTCGTGCTTGATCCGGGCGTACTCCGCCTTCGTTTCCTTCCTGGTGTCGAAGGTGTAGGTCCGCTGGTCCCGACGTCCGTCCGGCTTGCGGCCGACGTGAACGACGAACCGGTAACGGGTCTTGCCGCTGCGAAGCGTGACCTTCTTGATCGGGTTCCGAGGTGCTCACGTGGTCCTGCTCCTTTCGCGAGGGAGGGGCTAACGCCCTGCCTTCAGTGCCTGAAACGGCGGCGAGCTTGATGGCCATGGTACCCAGAAGTGGTACCAAATTGCGGTCCCGAGGTAGCCCGTGCGATGGCGGTTGGTGATAGGCGATGTGGAATGTGGGAACCTCAACTCGTCGTTCAGCCGTTCGAGCGCTCGCCGAGGAGTTGAGGCATGCCGCGACAGCGTCCTGTCGCCGAGAACCTGCCGCCGTTGCCGGCGCGCGAGAAGCGGGATCAGCAGGTCAAGATCCGGCTCACGCCTTCGGAGATGGAGAGGCTGGCGGTGATGCGGCCTGACCTCACGCCATCCGGGATTGTCGCGTTGCTCGTCGATGACGTGCTCGCCGGGCGGTACCGGCCGGCGTGGGCGGCCGCTGCGCCCGACGAAGCCGGCCGTCAGCGAGAGGCGTAGTCACGGGTCCGTCCGGGCTGGAGGTTCCTCGCGGCCGGGCTGCTGCCGTTCGATGCCGACGATCCTGAGCAGGTCCGCTGTGCGTACGCGGTAGGTGGTTCCGATCCGAAGCACCGGGCAGGGGAAGGCGCCGCTCTTCGCCAGTTCGTAAGCCTTCGTGCGGCCAACGCCGAGAGCGCGAGCGGCGGTCGCGAGATCGATCATCGCGGGTAGTTGGAGTAGCTCGTCCCGGTTGAGAGTGCTGACGGTCATCACCCTGCTCCTTAAGTCGAGGGAAGCGGACGCCGGGCGTCCGGCTGGAGAGGCACGGTCTGACTTGCCTCGACACGACCATCCGGTCTGCGCGTTGCTTGTGGCACTACCTCTCCTTGGCTGCGTGACCCGGAGCGTTGGTAGCGCCTCGTTCATCCGGCACCGGCCGCCGCTGAACGCGTCGACAGCAACGCAACCGGCAGGACCGCAGATTCGCGGGATGGGAGTTCGGCAGCCTGATCACGCGAGGTGGGTGATCCCGTGGCTGGTGAGGGTCACCTAGACTCTCTCGATCATGGGAGAGACCTTGTTGCTCGGAGAGGTGACGTGCCCGTCAGGAGAACTCGTCCTGATGGACGGTGGTTACCTCGAGTTGTGGTCCGGAGACCGGTCACCCGACGAGGTCGACGGCATCAAGGACATGCCAGCGTCCGACTTCGAGATCGTCGGCCCCGACGCGGACGCTGCGGCGAGGTCGTTCGATCGCCAGTCCGGCCGGATGCTGTACGACATCCCGCAGCACGGTACCGACGAGTTCTCGAGGCTGTTCGCCCAGCATTGCCGTGAACACGCCCATGACGCTTCGCTGCGCCCGTTCCCCCAGCGGATCTCGCATCGGGACCGAGTTCGACGGGCAATCGCCGAGGGGGATCCTGACTTCCTGATCACGGGTGTGCCGGTCGTCCCCGTCGGGGGTGTGCCAACAGACCGGCCGTTTCCGGTGACCGCGGTGCCGGGGGAGTGGGGCTGGTCGCAGGTCCGCATCGGGCTGCGCGAGGACGCTGCCGTGGCTACCCGCCGGCTCGGCAGTGTCGGGGTGGACTACGCCCGGTTCGTCTTTGCCGACGCGGACGCACTCGGTTCATGGGTGCACGAGCATCCCCTTGACGGGCTCGCGGACGTGGTGTTCTGGGGGCGGGACGAGGAGCAGGTCGCGGCCGAGTTCGGCGCCCAGCGCACTGGTACGCCGGGGGAAGACGGCTACGGTTGGCTCAACCTCCCGATACGAGATGCCTACGCGCGGGCGGTCGTGCTCAACGACCGCAAGAACGCTGCGCCGCCCCGAAAGTTCGCCTTCGATTTCCGTCCACACTCACACCACTGGCAGGTCATGGCAGGCGTGCGCGCGTCCGAGAACGAGGCCGCCACCATCGGAATCGGCGGTGCTCAGATCATGATGGCAATGACCTCCGTCGGCGACGGTTTCTTCCCCGTCGACCTGGACGTCAACGCCGCAGGGAATCCCGTCGCCGTCCGGGTCACGGTGGAGGGAGACGACTGACACCGCCGGCTCGGCCGTGCTGTTCTACGCGCAACGGCTTGCAACTTCGACGGCTGCGAGGCGATGCCGACCACCGCTGGGTCGAAGTCGAGCAGCATCAGGTGGTCGCGCTCCAACCACGACTCGTACCCGACATGCCCGCCGGTCGTCGGCGACCACCACAGACCCGGAAAGTTGCGCTGCCGCTTGTACGACGGGAAGCCGCGTACCGGCTTCACCAGCTCGAACCGCACTCCAGCCGAGTCGATCAAGGAGGCACGGGCCTCCGTCCCCTCGGCGCCAACGAACCCGACCTCGAACTCAGCCGTCAGCGGCTCACCCAGGCCCGGCACCGCGCGCAGCACCCCGGCACCGTACCGGAGGTGCCACCTTGGCGTGTTCGAGGCCTGACCCATAGCGACACTGGCCGTAGAGCAGGCATGTGACGGCAGCCCCTATCGTGCTGGGGTGCGATGGATTCGGTGGATAGCGACTGCCCTGGCGGTCGGTTCGGCGCTGGGCACCTGCGCGGCTGTGGTCATACCCGACCGGCGACGACACACCCGCCCCCGCGGCCGCGTCCTCGGTCATCACACCGCGACTGATCGCAGCCCAGAACTTGACCCGGTCCTCACGCCACGCCACCGTCGGTCGACCCGGCGAAGGAATCTGACCCCGATACTCCCGAACCCGCTTCTGCCCCGGCCCACTGCCCACCGCTTCACCCTTCCGACAAGGTGTTGCGACGACCGGTTGAATCCGCCAACTACACATCGTTCCGCTTCACGGAACGCTTGCAGGACAACGGGATCCTGCCGTCGATGGGCTCCGTCGGCGACTCGTACGACAACGCCCTGATGGAAAACTTCTGGTCCACGTTGAAGATCGAACTCGTCTACTGCACGAGCTGGCGCACCCGCGACGAGGCCGAGAACGCGATCTTCGCCTACATCGACGGCTGGTACAACACCCGCCGCATCCAGAAGGGACTGGGCTACCTTAGCCCCGACGAGTACGAAACCGCCTGGCACACCCGCCAGCACAACCCAGCCGAACCAACTGTCGCTACCCCTGCACCAGCCGGCAGCAGGTAACCACCGCTCCATCAAAGCGGGGGGAACTCAACCTGGCCGAGGAGATCGACCAGGTGGTCACCCGAACCCTCGCCCAAACATGGGACAACGCAGACGCTCGCAACCGAGGCGTCCGCCGCGCCACCGCCGCCGTCTTCCGTCGGTACATGTTGAAGCCGGTCGGGGAGCCGTACGACTCCACCGTCGCCTACATCGAAGCCCACTACCTCGTTGACTGACGAATGCACGGCGTACCGGCAACCTGTGGTGTTCGCCGGACTCGTCGCACGCTCGGGCCTGCCACCTGGCCCTGGGCCACCGACCTCGCCAACGCCATCGAACGCATCCGCCGCCTGCCGATGCCCGCCACCTGACCACCCGCCCCACCGCCCCGACGACCAGGACCGGGTGGCGGGGCTCCGCGCGGGCGCCGACGACTATGTGGTGAAGCCGTTCTCCATGGCGGAACTGCAGGCCCGGATCGAGGCGGTGCTGCGCCGGACCGCCCGCGCCGCGCGGGCCGAGGCGACGCTGCAGGTCGCCGACCTGCGGGTCGACCTCAACGCCCGGCAGGTCTGGCTCTCCGACCGGGAGGTGAACCTGACCCGCAAGGGGTTCGACCTGCTGATGGCGTTGGCCCGGCAGGCGGGCACGGTCGTGTCCCGCGAACGGTTGCTGATGGACGTATGGCAGACCACCCGGAAGGCCGGACACACCCTCGACGTCCACGTCGCGGCCCTGCGCGGCAAGCGTCGACGACGCCGGCCTGGTGGAGACCGTACGCGGGGTGGGCTACCGGCTGCGGCCGAGCTGACGGCACCGGCCGATTCTCAGATCATCCTCAAGAAATCCCGCCCCGTCGGCCGCTGGCGGCACGGCTGGTGTGTGCTGTCGCCACCGTGTCATTCCCCCTGTTCTGGAGCTTCTATGAGAGACAGACGGACGACCATCTTCTCCGTCCTGCTCGCCGCGACCCTCGCGGCAACCGTTGCGCCCACGCCCAACGCGTCCGCGAGCAGCTTCGGCGAGGAGCGCTTCCAGCCGGGTGTCACCTACGATCTGTCGGTGACCGACGCCGAGCGGGACGCGATCCACGCGGAAGTCGAGGCGTTGGCTGGACGCGTCAACAGCGCGCGGGCGGGGGACGGCACCTACGACCCGCTCAGTCTGATCGGGGCGATGCTGGACGGGTCGAGCTACGACTCCATCTCCCGAGGCGGCACGGCCGCGACGGCGTACCCCTTCCCGGTCAGCAACACCGAAGCCAACCAGAACGAGTATGACCGCAAGGTCGCCAAGCTCGCCTGGGTGGTCAAGCTGGCCACCGACCTGGGTTTCCCGGTGGTCGTCCAACGCCAGCCCGACAAGTACATCTACGCAGAGATCGGTGACCCGGACGCCCCGGAGATGGTCATGGCGTTGAGCCACCTCGACTCGCCGACGGCTTCTGTTTCGGCAGCCCAGCTGGCGCGCTGGCGGGACGCCGATGGCAACCTCGGCACTCCTGGTGCGTACCACTCGCCCTATGTCCAGGACGGCTGGGTCTACGGGGCGGGCGTGCAGGACGACAGCGGCCCGACGCTGGCGACGCTGCTCGCGGCCAAGGCGCTGCTCGAGGCGGGGTTGCCCCTTGACCGACGCATCCGCATCGTCATGGGAATCTACGAAGACGGCGGTCCCGGCACGCCCTCGACGACGAACACCGCCACCTTCCAGTCCATCCCGTACAACTCGAACCCGAGCTTCTACGACAACTGGGCCTACAAGAACCTCAACCGGGAGGAGATCCCGGTCGCGGCCTACACCTCCGACTCGCGGTTCCCGGTCATCGTCGGCAACTCCGGATCGGTGACCCCGTCGGTGTCGATGAGCTTGTCCGCAGACAGCACCAAGGCCTTCCGGCTGACGGATGCCACAGCCGGCGTCACCCTGCGTGAAGGCGATCCGACGCTCAAGGACATCGCCTACGGCAGCACCACGCAGATCGCCTCGCGGGCCATTTTCACCCTCGACGTGGCGGGGGCCGGCTCCGCCGAGCGCGACCGATTCGTGTCGGCGATCACCGCTGCCGCGACCACGAAGGGTTGGCTCCCGGCTGCTCCCCGCACCACGCCCAAGGTGCAGACCACGATCACCGGCGACTCGCTCACGCTGGAGATCAACACCGATGTGGCGATGGAGATGCCGACCCCGCAGTATGGCAAGAATGCCGTCGTGTGGGGAATGTTCCTCCTCTCCAAGGGACTCGGCGCATTGGGAATCACGGCCGCCGACATGCAATTGAAGAAAGCCGCCGACGGCATCGCCGACCTGTTCTTCCGTGACGGTGTCGAAGGCGAAGCCTATATCGGCAAGTACATGGGCATCCCGGCGAGCCTGTTGCGCAACCCGAGCAACGGCACCCCGAACCTGACCTTTGCCCTCATGGGAGGCATCAATTCGGAGACCCCGACGAGCTTTTACACGGACGCCTCCGGCAGCCTCAGGATGCCGATGTATGTGCGCAGCATGCACGTCACCGCGGCTGACTCCGGCCAGGCAACGGCGGCGGTCACGGCCGCCTTCCAGGCGAAGGGGTTCACCATCGACAACCTCGGCTCGCCCGTCGGCGCCGGGTTGTACGTCACTCACGACAACCCGCTGACGGCTCTTCAGTTCGGGAGCTACCAAGCCTCGATCAACCGCAACCCGGAGGAGTTTGCGGATCCATATTCCCTCAGGGACGTGGTCTATCCGCAGGGCACGACCGGTGGCACCCTGGCCAGCAGCTTCCGCAATAAGATGACTGCCTTCGGCGCGGTGATCCCGGGTAACGAGCGCTGGTGGCACACGGCCAACGAGCGGATGAAGGTCGACTCGGCAGTGCAGATGACCAAGATCATGGCCGATGGCATGCTGGAGATGGCCCGGTACTCCGGGCCCGCCGGTGCCAAGTTCATGGGGGCAAGCATCCCGGGGCTGAACGCCGACCGGGCGGACCTCGACCTGCTCGACGTCACGATCGGAACCTACAAGGACGCGTCGGCCGCTGTCGGCACGAGCCAGTTGGGCACCCAGGCCCTGCTCGGCGCCACCTCGTTCAACATCCCGATGTGGAACGGGCGCGGCAACTCGACCCCGACGGCGTCGGCTTTCGCACTGGGGCACGGCCCGGGAGGGGTCTACTTGCCCCTGACCGACGCCGAGTACCTGAACACCACGTACGTGGCGCCGATGCGTCTGGAGTTCAAGGTGGAGCGCCCCGACTACATGTCGGACGCGGCTTGGGCGAAGTTCGTCGCCGGCGGCTACGGCGACTTCCAGTTCAACATTCTCGTCGGCGACGCGGTTGTGCCGCTGGCCGTTCCTGCGGGGCAGAGTGCGGACAAGTACTTCTCCTCGCGCATCTCGGCCAACAACCCCGACGCCATCTACCTGTCGGTCAACCTCGCGATCACCGATGCACCGTACACCGGGGTGCAGGCCATCCTCGCGGATTCCAAGACGGACCTGTACACGGTCAATCCGACATACTTGGCCTCAAACCCGGATCCGTTCCCCGGGCGCGGAGCCATCGAACAACGGGGCTTCTTCCTGTTCGGTGATGGGCACAAGAACGCGGAGTTCTCTTCGCCCGACGCGGTCTACGTGACAGTCGCCAACGCGGTCATCGATGCCGAGCCGTCGGCGGTGGTGAAGAAGCTGGAGGGGAACACGAACGAGTTGACCATCACGGTGAAGCAGACCCACATCGACGGCAGCGAGTCTCCTGTGACGGCCACGGTCACCATCGACAACAACGCTGCTGGCACCTACACCGTCGGCGATTACAAGGTATACGTCGAAACCAAGGGCAACACCCAGGTGCGGTCGATCTCCATCGTGTGACGCGTATGAACCGGAAGTTCAGCGCGCGCACGAGAGGGCATGCGCGGTGGCAGGATGCCTCGACTCGGGGTCAGCGGCCGCCGGGGTGCGAGGCACATTGACAACGGAGTGGAGCCATTGCCGTCGGTAGTGGTTCCACTCCGTTGTGCGCCATTGGGCGTGGCTGTTCCTGTGGGTTGCTGTCAAGCACTCCGCACGTATGGAAATCTATAGATTATCGCTGGCCTGATCCCGGCAGCGGCCAAGGGTTGCCGATGGTGCGGCGCGTAGCATCGCGGTGTCGATCCCCGGAAGCAACGACGGATGCAGCTCTGGTGGCGAGGGAGGAGTTGCCGCGACGGCCTGGCCGCCAGCAGCGGCGCCCGGTGTCCCCGATCCTCGTTCCCCGCCCAGTCTGGTGTTGCTTGCGTCTGCCGGGTTTGGGTGGTTTGTTGCGTGGGCGCGTGCGAGTTCGCTGGGGTCGAACTGCCGCCGACGGCGGATCCCGCGCACCGGCCGGACCGGCGGGCGTTGGCGGCGCACCGCCGCGACCACGGCGTTGAGTGACGATTTCCGCAGCCGACCGACATCCGGACGGTGCGGTCGACCGCGGGTATGGCTCGACGGTTGCCCAACTGTGCTGGCCTCCAGCACTGGCGTTGAGCTCGGCCGTGCTGCTGCTTGCCAACGGGGAAGTGTTCCGATCCTGAAACCGTAACGATCGCCGGTCCGAACTCCCAAGCGCCGGCGGATGTGGCGCCACGTGTCGGCGAGGGTGGTGACGGGCGGAGCAGCACGACTCCTTTACTCGGCCGGTTTATGCTTCAGGCGACCTGGTAAAACGTGCGTGAGCATGCCGCTGGGCCACCGGACTACTGGGAGTCAAGGGGTCGTCGGTTCGAATCCGGCCGTCCCGACCGGTTGACGTGGGGAGATGGAGATCTCCCCAGGTAACGGCGGTAACATCCGGTAACGGATGATCTTCGACTGCGGTAACCGTGCCGCGGATTGGCCGTCGTTCCCCTCGCGTTCATCGGCTCTGGCCTGCGACTTCGCGCTGATGGCGGATGGAACGGCATGTTGCTTCCTTGATTTCGCGTTAAGAGCGTCCGCCAGTAGGTCATCGGATGCGAGGGCTGCGGGTCAGGTGTCCCACCGGTAGTGCTTCCACGCTCGTACGATGAGGCTGCGGATGGTGATGAGGATGCAGGCTGCGGCGAGGTAGAAGTCCACGTATGCGCCGCGTCGTTCGGTGTTGCGTCTGATCTTGCCGAAGTTGTTGCACCAGGAGTTCGTGCGCTCGATCACCCATCGGCCGCCGGGTTGGATGGGGGTCTTCTCGCCCTTGGGTGCGATGTCCGACTGAACTCGCCCACGCCAGCGCGGGAGGGGGCTAAGGCTCAGCGGGTGTCGGGTTTGGTTGGGAACGTGTGCGGGCACGGAGGAACCAATGCGCGGCGACCAATGGGATGACGCCGACGGGGTACCAGGCAACATCAATGAGGTCGAACTGGGCGCCTAGCAGCTGGCGGGCGAGCCAGCTGCGTTGGGAGAGTGCCGCGGGTATGGGGGTGAGCTGTGCAAACTCGATGAACCAGCAGTATGCGATCGCGGCGCTGCCGGCGGGCAGTGGGGAGATCAGCGGCCATATGAAGATCACTATCGTGTAGACGATGGCCGCGGACAAGGCGGCGCCTGAGTACTGTTCGATAGGCCCGTCCATCGCGGCGCGGATTGCGAAGGCCGCGCCTGTAAAGCCGGCTGCCGATACCACCATCAGCAGCCGAGTCCAGCGCACTGCGAGCGACATCGCGCAATCATAAGTGGCAGCGCAGCTAAGGTGGCACCTGGTCTGCTGAGCTTGGACGGGCCACAGCTCACACATCGGATTACTATCCAGCCTTATAGCTGTTACGCACCGTCACCACCGGATTTGAGCCAAAGCCGTGTGTCTCACAGCCACCTACGGCTTGCGGACGCTTATACCCGCGCCACGGGGGCCGGTCGGAGGAAGTTCCCCGCGCCGCTTGGCGGTCTCGTGCACGCCAACTGCTGTGCCTCCAGTAAGACCCATGCTAACCATGATGTACCGGTCAAGCTCGTAGGCGCAGTTGGCGCATACCCACCCGTAGACGGGCTTGTCCGTTCGACAGCCTTCACCGCACCGCTCGCATGCCCGCTTCGCCTGCTTCGGTGACACCGTCGCCGCCGCGTAGCGGGTCGGTCGCTCTGGCTGCTGCAGTGTGGCTTGCGGCGGCTGCGGTAGGGCGTCGCGGGGGCGGTGGAAGGAAAAGCCAAGCGATTTGCAAGATCTTTGGAGGAGCGCGCCTCTAGATTCCCCTCGGTTGCGGGGCCCGTCGGTGGCACTGGGCAACCGTGGAGTGATGGGGGCGAGGCGTGATGTCGCGGTCGAAGGTCGGTCGGTTCGCGAGCCTGGTGGGGCTTCTCGGGTCGGGCGCGACAGCGAAGGTGCTGGCGGTCGGTGTCACCGTGGCGGTGGTCGCGGGCATGGCCGGCAGCGACGTGCCGCGGTCCGAGCGGCCGCAGGACGCCGCGGGTGGGGACCGGCAGTCCGCGCAAGCCGCGCCGGCTCCTGGCCAGCGCTGGGCGCCCACGGCCGCCTCCGCCGCCGCGCCCGCCACAGGCGGCAAGAACAAGACGCTTCCGGCGTCGCTGCGCGGCAAGTACCCGGCCGTCAAGTGGAAGCCCCAGTCCAACAAAGCCTCCATGACCGTCGCCCCGAAGCGGACCCTGGGCGGGTACGACAAGGAGACCAGCGTCCCGGCCGCGACGCAGCCGGGCCCGTTCGAGAAGTTGTACGACAACGCTGACGGCACGCAGACCACCGAGTTTTCCGGTAGCCCGGTGAACTACCGCAAGGCGGACGGGACGTGGGCACCGATCGACACCCGCCTCGTGCCGGAACAAAAGGACGGCGGCTGGCGCAACACCGCCGACTCGGTCGGCCTGAAGCTCGCGGGCTCGGCCACCGCCACGGAACTGGCCCGGGTCACCTTCGACGAGCGCCACTCCGTGGCGTACTCGATGGCGGGAGTGAGCGGCGGCATCGCCGACGCCGCGGGCAGCGCGGTGACCTACCGCGGCGTCGCGCCCAGTGTCGATCTGCGGCTGGAGGCGCGCCCCGGCGGGCTGAAGGAGACCGTTGTGCTGGCGTCGGGCCAGGCCCCGGCGTCCTTCCTCTTCCCGCTCGAGCTGACCGGGCTGACCGCGCGGCTCGACGGCGGCCAGGTGGTGCTCGCCGACGAGACGGGAGCTGTTCGCGGCGTGATCCCGGCCGGGACGAGCCTGGACGCGGCCGGCGAGCCGGGCACGGTCGGCTACGAGCTGATCGAACAGGGCGGCGCGCCGGCGTTGAAGGTCTCCGTGGACGAGGACTGGCTGCGGGACCCGAAGCGCGCCTTCCCGGTCGAGGTCGATCCCACCGTGCAGGTGCCGGTGGACGGCGCCGCCTCCGACAGCAGCATGTATGTCAAGGGCGGCAGCTCCGCCTCGGGCAGCGACCAGCTGCTCGCCGGCACGGTGGACGGCGCGAACTCCGCCTCGTACGTGAAGTTCGGCAGCCTGGTCAGCAAGCTGCAGAACCACACCATCTTCGGCGCGAAGCTGTGGGTGGTGAACTACGACGCCGACTCCTGCCGCCCGCGACAGGTGACGGTGCACCCGGTGACCGGCTCGTGGTCCGCGGGGGCGGGGTACTCCTATCCCGGCCCGGCCGTCGGCGGCTCGCTGGCGAGCAAGTCGTTCGCGCACGGATACATCGCGTTCGGGCAGTCGTCGTCGGCCTGCCCCACCGCGGGCGAGCTGATCGACCTGGGCACCGGCGGGCGTGACCTCGTGCAGCGCTGGGTCAACGGCACGCAGGCCAACTATGGGCTGTCGCTGCGGGCGTCGACGGACTCGCTGTCGGGCAAGCGGTTCGCCGGGTCGGGGACGGCCAACGCGCCCAAGCTCTACGTCACCCACACCCCGTACTACGCGACGTACTCCGTCCCGAACCCGGTACCGAACCCGGTCGTGCTGCAGAACCAGGATGGCAAGATCAAGGTCGCGGTGACGAACAAGGGCGCCGGCGCGTGGGCGCCCGGTGACTTCTACCTCGCTTACCGGGCGTACAAGGCGTCCAACGGCGCGGCGGTCACCCAGCAGCGCTCGGCGAGCCTGACCTCGACCGTTGCCCGCGGCGGCCGGGTCACCCTCGACGCGACCATCAAGGCGTTGCCGCCGGGTAAGTACTTCCTGGACTTCACGATGGTGAAGACCGGCGGCCCGGTCTTCACCGACTACCAGGTGCCGCCGGCGCGGCTGGTGCTCGAGGTCTTCAACATTCCGCCGGTCGTGCAGGAGCTCTATCCGCCCAACGGATACCAGGCGCCGACGCTGACGCCGCAACTCTGGGCGCGGGCGCTGGACATCGACGCGCCGCCGAGCTCGTCGCTGCAGTACAAGTTCGAGGTGTGCGACCGCGACGCGTCGGGCAACCCGGTGAGCTGCACCAACTCGGGATACACCACGAAGACCGCGTGGACGGTACCGGCCGGGCGGCTGGTGTGGAGCAAGGCGTACCTGTGGCGGACCTTCGTCAAGGACGCCTCCGCCGAGGTGGCCTCGCCGTACTCGACCGTGCTGACCGCCGTACCGCAGCCCGAGATCACCTCGCGGATGTCCGGCTCGGAGTTCTCCGGCGACGACCAGGACTTCGACCCGCAGGTCGGCAACTACAGCACCGAGGCGCTGGACGCGTCGGTCGCGACCGCGGGACCGGAGCTGCGGCTGATCCGTACGTACAACAGTGCCGATCCGCGACGCGACGCCCTCTTCGGCGCGGGCTGGACCAGCCGGTACGACATGAAGGTGGTACCGGACGACGACGGCTCGGGCAACGTCGTGATCACCTACCCGGACGGGCGGGCCGTGCGGTTCGGGCGCAACGCCGACGGCACGTACGCGGCACCGGCCGGGCGTATCGCGAAGCTGCAGCTCAGCATCTCGGGATGGCAGCTCACCGACGCCGACGGCAGGGCTTACCAGTTCTCGCTCACCGGGCAGCTCGCCAAGATCCTCGACGTGCTCGGGCGGGCCGTGACGCTGACCTACAACACCGCCGACGGCAAGCTGTCCAAGGCGCAGGTCTCCAACAGCCAGACCAACACCGCTGGGCGGTCGCTGACCTTCACCTGGAGCGGCGGCCACGTCGCGAGCGTGGCCACCGACCCGGTCGACGGCACGCGGCTGACCTGGAACTACACCTACACCGGCGACCTGCTGAGCCGGGTCTGCGCGCCCGGCGGGGGCTGTACCTCGTACGAGTACGCGGCTGGCTCGCACTACCGCAGCACGGTGCAGGACTCCCGCCCCGAGTCGTACTGGCGGCTCGGTGAGCCGGACGGCACCGCCGCGGCCAGCGAGGTCGCGGTCAACCTCGGCGAGGACGCCGGAACCCTCAAGAACGTCGTGCTCGGCCAGGCCGGCGTGCTGGCCGGCACCGGCAACACCGCCGGGCTGTTCAACGGCGCCACCTCGGCGGTCGACCTGCCGAAGGGGACGCTGAAGAAGAGCCGGGACGCGGCGGTCGAGCTCTGGTTCAAGCAGTCCACCAGCGGCTCCGGCGGCCCGCTGCTGGGATACCAGGACAAGGCGCTGGGCTCGGCGTCCACGGTCGGCGTGCCGATTCTCTACGTCGGCACCGACGGCAAGCTGCGCGGCCAGTTCGCCACCGGCACGATCGCACCGATCACCTCGGCGGTCGCGGTCAACGACGGCCGCTGGCACCACGCCGTGCTCTCCGCGATGGGCACCACCCAGACCCTCTACCTGGACAACGTCAAGGTCGGCACGCTCACCGGCACGATCGAGCACTCGCTGCTGACCTTCAACCAGATCGGCTCGGCGTACGCGAGCACCCCCGCGTCGTGGCCCGGCTGGGGAAGCACCGCGCAGCGGTCGTACACCGGAACCATCGACGAGGTCGCGTACTACACCCACCCGCTGGGCGCCTCGTCGGTCGCCGGTCACTACAAGGCCATCGCGCAGGCCGACCAGCTCGCGAAGGTCGTGCTGCCCAGCGGCAAGGTCGCCGGCACCGCCGCGTACGACACCGACCTCGACCGGATCGAGGAGCAGACCGACGCCGACGGCGGCACCTGGAAGATCGGTGCGCCCACTGTGTATGGCGGCGATACGGACCTGCGGCGCAGCGTGGAGGTCCGGGACCCGGCCGGCCGGCCCAGCCTCTACGAGTACGACGCGATCGGCGGCTGGCTGCTGCGGCTCGGTCAGCCCCTGGGCATCGAGGCGCGCGACGACGACGACGTGACCGAGCCCAGCCCGTCACCGTCGGCCCCGCCGACCGAGACGTGTGCTCAGCCGGACCCGAACGACCCGGCGTTCTGCACCACCATCCCCGGCGACGCCGGCGGCCCGGTCTTCGTCCGCTACGACGCCGACGGCGTCAGCATCCGCACCTTCGCGCACAACGAGGACGGCAGCGTCGGCACGGTCACCGACGAGAACGGCGACACGGTCACCCTGACCTACAACAGCCGCGGCAACGTGACCTCCACCAAGCAGTGCCGCACCGGCACCCAGTGCTACACCAGCTGGACGACCTACCCCGCGACCGTCACGAACACCACCGACCCTCGTAACGACCAGCCGCTCGAGATTCGCGACGCCCGGTCGGCGAGCGCGACCGACACCACGTACCGGACGGTGTTCACCTACCACGCCAGCGGGCAGCCGGCGACGCAGACCAACCCGGACGGCGGGGTGGTCCGCAACACGTACACCACCGGCGGCGAGGGTGCGACCGGCGGCGGCCTCGTACCGGCCGGCCTGCTGGCCACCAGCACCGACCCCCGCAACAAGGTGACCAGGTACGCCTACTACGCCAACGGCGACCTGGCGAGTGTGACCGCACCCTCCGGCCTCGTCACCAGCTATACCTACGACGCGCTCGGGCGCAAGATCAGCGAGAAGCAGGTCTCCGACACCTTCCCGGACGGGGTCACCACGACCTACACGTACGACGGGATGGGACGGCTGCTGACCCGGCTCGACCCGGCGACGACCGACGCTGTCGGCGGCAAGGCGCACCGGCAGCGCGCCACGTACACCTACGACGCCGACGGCAACGTGACCAGCGTCGAGGCCGCCGACGCGTCCGGCGGCGACCCGGCCCGCGTGACGGCCTACGAGTACGACGACCACAACCGGCAGACCCGGGTCACCGACGCGGAGGGCAACGAGACCGAGTACGGCTACGACGGCTTCGGCAACACCGTCTCGATGACCGACGCCAACGGCAACCGGTACGACTACGCGTACACCGCCCGCAACGCGCTCGCCGAAGTGCGGCTGCGCGACTGGCGCAGCGACCCGGCCGGCGCGCCAGCCACCGGCACCGGCGACTACCTGGTGCTGCGCGGCTACTCGTACGACCTGGCCGGCCGCGCGGTGAGCGTGACCGACGCGATGGGCCGCCGGGTGGAGAACACCTACTACCGCGACGGTTCGCTGCAGAAGAGCGTCCTGAAGAACTTCCACGACCCGGGCGGCAGCACCCGCGACATCGTCCTGCAGGACAACGTCTACGACGGCGCCGGCAACCTGACCAAGCAGGTGACCGACAACGGCAAGCGGACCGTCGAGCACACCTACGACCGCGCCGGGCGGGTCGCGACCACGGTCGCCGACCCGGGCGGCCTGGCCCGCACCACCACCTACGGCTACGACCTCGCCGGCAACGTCACCCGCACGGTGATGTCCGGCAAGGCGTCGAACGTGCCGTGGACGATGCCGACCACCCCGGAGACCGTGGACTACGTCGTCGACGACGCCGGCAACGTCACGAAGGAGACCGCCACCGACGGCTCCACGACCCAGGTGACCACCTACGCGTACGACCAGCGCGGCCTCAGGGTCGCCGAGACCGATCCGCGCGGCAACGCCGACGGCGCCGACCCGGCCGCGTTCACCACCACGTACCGCTACGACGAGAGGGGACAGCAGGTCGGCGTCACCGGCGCGCCGGTGCCCACCGAGACCGGCGGCGGCCAGCCGGTGACGGCGAAGCCGGCCGTCACCACCGGCTACGGCGCGTTCGGCGACACGGCCGCCACCCGCGACGCCCTCGGCCAGGTCACCACGATCGACGTCGACAAGCTCGGCCGTCCGGTGCGCGTGGCCGCGCCCTCCTACCTGCAGCCCGGCGTCTCCGAGCCGATTCAGCCGGTCTCGCTGACCAGATACGACGGCAACGGCAACGCCGTGGAGACCACCGACCCGCGCGGCAACGTCACCCGCACCACGTACGACCAGCTCAACCGGGTCGTGACCGTGGACGAGCCGGGCGACACCAACGACGAGCGGGCGGTGTGGTCGTACACGTACACCCGTACCGGGCAGCCGCTGTCGCAGGTGGATCCGACCGGTGCGCGCGTCGAGGCGACCTACGACGACATGGACCGGCAGGTCACCAGCACCGACAAGGAACGGCGGCCGGTCGCCGCCACCTACACGACCGTCGGCACGTACGACGACGCCGGCAACCTCACGCGGGTCGTGTCGCCGACCGGTGCGCCGACCGCGAGCCGCTACGACTCGCTCGGCCAGCTCATCGAGGCCACCGACCCGAACGGCGTGGTGACCCAGCTCGGCTACGACTACTCCGGCCGCCAGGTCCGCACCGTCGACGGCCTCGGTGCCACGCGCACCACCTACGACCTGTTCGGGCAGAAGGTCGGCGAGTCGCGGCTCGAGCCCGACGGCAGCGTGGTGAGCACCGTCGGATACCGCTATGACCTCGCCGGCAACGTGATCGCCGAGATCGACCCGAAGCAGGTGACGACCTCCTACGCCTATGACGCCGGTAACCGGATGACCCAGCAGGCGCAGCCGGTCAGCGCCACCGAGTCGATCATCACGGCGTACGGCTACGACGCGGCCGGGAACCGGACCCGGTTCACCGACGGCCGCGGCAACTCGACCATCACGACCTACAACACCCTCGGCCTGCCGCAGTCGCAGATCGAGCCGGCGACCGCCGCGCAGCCGGCCGCCGCGGACCGCACCTGGACGTCGACCTACGACGCGGCCGGCAACGTGATCGCCGAGGTCGCTCCCGGCGGGGTGCGCAGCACCGCTGAATACGACGCCGCTGGACGGATGCGCACCAGCACCGGCACCGGCGCCGAGTCAGCGACCGCAACGAGGACCCTCCGGTACGACCTCGCGGGCCGCCCGATCGAGGCGAGCTCCGGGACGGGCGTCAACGCGTACGGCTACGACGACCGGGGCAACCTGCTGAGCACGGCCGGCCCGGGTGGCAGCGCGACGTTCCGCTACGACGGCGACGGCAACCAGACCAGCCGCGCCGACGCGGCGGGCGCGGCCACCTTCGGCTACACCAAGGCCCGGCTCAGCAGCGTCACCGACGCGGTCACCGGCACCACCCAGCAGGTCACCTACGACAGCGGGGGAATGCTCAGGACCATCGGGTACGGCGCCGGCCGCACCCGCACCTACACCTACGACGCGCAGGGCCAGGTGTCCGGCGACACGCTGACCAACGCGGCCGGTACGACCGTGGCCGCCACGACCTACCGCTACGACGAGGCGGGACGGCTCTCCGCCGAGACCCGGGACCGGGAGACCACCTACACCTACGACTACGCCGGCCGGCTGACCGGCCAGACCACGGCGGGCGCCACCACCGCGTACGAGTGGGACGCCGCCGGCAACCGCATCAAGGCCGGTGCCAAGACGGCCGGGTACGACGAGCGCGGCCGGCTGCTCTCCGACGGCGACTACACATACACGTACACCGCGCGCGGCACGATGAAGACCCGTACGAGCTCAGGGCTGACCGAGCAGTTCGCGTTCGACGCGTTCGACCGGCTGACCGACGCCGCTGGGCAGAAGTACACCTACGACGGGCTCGACCGGGTCGCGTCCCGCAACGGCGTCGGGTTCTCGTACGCGGGCCTCGACGACGAGGTCGTCGCCGACGGTACGTCGGTGTACGGCCGCGGGCCGGGCGACGAGCTGCTAGCCACCGGCACCGGCGGCACGGAGCGGCTCGCCCTGTCCGACCGGCACGGCGACGTGGTCGGCGGCTTCGACCCGGCCGACACCACGCTGGCGAAGCTGCCGGACTCCACCGCGTACGACCCGTTCGGGACGGTCACGCAGAAGACCGGCAGCACCGGGGCGATCGGCTTCCAGGGCGACTGGACCGACCCCGGTACCGGGCAGGTCGACATGGGCGACCGCTGGTACAGCCCCGCCACCGGCGGTTTCACCTCCCGGGACAGCGCGGACACCAGCGCCGGCGCGGACGGCGGCAACCGGTACGCCTACGCTGCCGGCGACCCGTTGGGCCGCATCGACCCCGACGGGCACTCCTCGTGCTGGCTGCCGTGGGTGCACTGCAGCAGCGCCAGCGACACCGTCGTGCCGTGCTCGTCGTACATCTTCTGCTGGCTGCAGAACGAGATGCCGTACAATATCGCCGACGCGCTCAGGGCCCAGGCCGACGCGCAGCGACGCGCGGCCGGCGGCAAGAAGGACAAGCCGAGGCTGCCCGGTGGCAGCTACCCGTCGTACGCGCCAGGCCGGGCAGGCTCCGGCGGCGGCAACGGCGTGAGCTGCGGGTACTGCTACCGGGAATCGCCGTACGAGCGGGCGAAGAAGGTCTCCGACGCGGCCCGGTCGGCCAACGCGTACGCGGCCAAGCACAAGCCGCTGCCGGTGTACGACTCCGCGCTGCTGCCCCTGCTGAACATGGCGCAGCCGGTCTCCTCGAAGGCGTCCGCGCCCGCGAACACGACCGCCACCAGCAAGGACGTCGTCTCCGACCAGCGCAAGGGCACCACCAAGATCTACAACGCCGCGGTCGACAAGGCCGGGCCGGTAGTCGAGAACGTCTCGGGAGCCGCGTCCACGACGTACACGTACACCTGGACCGACCGCATCAAGGGCTACCTCGGTCTCGGCGGCGGAGGCGGCGAGGAACACAAGCCCACCAAGTGGGCCGGGCTCCGCGACGAGGCCGTCGACGTCTACAACGCCCTCGGCGGCGACGACATGGAAAGGCACTGCGACGAGGGCAGCGGCCTCGGCGACTTCTTCAACTGCGCCCTCGACGTGGGCCTGCTGCTGGCGCCGGAGTTGCGCCTTGCCAAGCCGGCCGCCGTCGGGGTCCGGGCTGCGGCCGGCGCCGTGGGCCGCGAGGTGGCCGAGAACGTCACCGGTGTGGCCTGTGCCGCCGCCGGCAACAGCTTCACCGGCGACACCCGGGTGCGGATGGCCGACAGTTCCGTCAAGCGGATCGATGCGGTTCGGGCGGGGGAGAAGGTGCTGGCCACCGACCCGACGACCGGCCGCAGCGGCTCCTTCGAGGTCACCGGGGTGATCATCGGGACCGGGGAGAAGCACCTGGTCGAGATAGCGGTCGACGGCGGCGGCACGGTGACGGCCACCGACGGGCACCCGTTCTGGGACGCCGAACGGGACCGCTGGGTCGAGGCGGGGGACCTGGCGGTCCGCTCCTGGACCGAGCGGCAGACCGTCTACAACCTGACGGTCGACACCCTGCACACCTACTTCGTCGTCGCGGGCTCGGAAGACCTGCTGGTCCACAACATCGACTGGCGGAAGTGCGGTAGGGCGCTGACCGCGCCGTTCCGGATGGCCGGCGCGGCCGCCAAGGGCGTCTACAACCACGTTCTGACCCCGATCGGCCATGGCATGACCGCCGCCGGCCGGGGGATCGGCCACGGCATCACCGCCGCCGGCCGGCGGATCGGCAGCGGGACCGCCACCGCGGGCCGCAGGGTCGCCGGCACTGGGATCTACAAGTACGTCGTCGCCAACCCCAAGCGTGCGGCGGTCCAGTGCCTCGGCGGCAACGCCGTCGCCGGCGGCGGCGGAGCGATCCTCAACGGCGGCAGAGAGCCGCTCCTGATCGCCGTTCCCGCTCTCCTCGGCTGCTTCTTCACGACGTGGAAAGACTCCATCCCAACCAAGAAATGAGGAGCACCTGTTGTTCAACCATGATCGCCGGGCGCCCGGCGCCCGGCGCCCGGCCCGTCTCGTCCTCGCCGCCCTGCTCGCGGCTGCCGCGGTCGCGTTCACGCCGACTGCGCCGGCCGCGCACGCCGACGCGGCCGGCCAGGGCGGCGATTACGTCCCGCTGTCCAGCGTGTCCAAGGTGCTCGACACCCGGGACGGCACCGGCGGCGCGACCGGCGTGCGCGGCGCGGCCAGCACCACCGTCTTTCCGGTGCTGGGCGCCGGCGGTGTGCCCGCGACCGGCGTCTCCTCGGTCATGGTGCGGATCGCGACGCTCGCACCAACGGCGCCGACCTTCCTGATCATGTGGCCGGACGGTCAGACCAAGCCGGTGACGACCACGCTGTCGGTCGGCACGGGCGAGGACCTCTCCACCATGGCCGCCGTCGACGTCGGCGACAACGGCAAGATCGCCGTCTTCAACAACGCCGGTAAGACCGGCATCGTCGTGGAGGTCCAGGGCTACTTCAAGTCGTCGCTGGGCAGCACCGGCGGCGGGTTCGTCCCGCTGCAGCACGCCCGGCTCATCGACACCCGCAGCGGCACCGGCACCTCGGCCGGCGCCCTCGCCGCCGGCGCCAGCCGCACCATCACGCTCACCGGCGGGGTGATCCCGGCTGGCGCCGCCGCCGCGGCCGTCAACGTGGCGACACCGAACGCCACGACGGCCGGCTGGCTGGCCGTCGCGCCCGCCGGGGGTACCGCCCGGCCGCTGATGAACTACGAGAGCGGTTCCACGCACACGTTCGCGCCGCTCAAGCTCTCGGCCGACGGCAAGGTGACCGTCACGAACAAGGGCCCCGCTGCGGTGGACCTGATGATGCACGTCGAGGGCTACTGGTCGGCCAGCCCGACGCAGGGCGCCGGATATCACAACGTCGGCAAGCGGCTGCTCAACACCCGTACCGCCGGCGCCGGCCTGCCGCTGGCCGCCGGAGCCACCGTCGACGTGCAGGTCAGTGGAACCAACGGCCTGCCGACCAGGGGCGTCGCCGGCGCGCAGCTCGGCGTCACCGTGACCCCGGAGGCGGCCGGGTACCTCAAGGCGTGGCCGGTCGGCCAGACCGAGGCGTCGCTGACTCTGATGGACTTCAAGGCGGGCGCCTGGCGGTCGCAGGGGATGATCGTCAAGCCGGGCACCGACGGCAAGATCCGCTTCCGTAACGGCAGCGGCAGCACCATCCACTTCATCGTCGACCTCCAGGGCTGGTACGCCGACACGATCCCGCAGGTGCCGATCGCGAAGAGCACCCGGGTCAGCGTGATGCAGATGGCCCCGGTCGCGGGCGCCACCGCCGGCGTCATCAAGTACGCGTACGTCGACGACGGCGGCCGGGTCGTCACCGGCAACCAGCCGTACCCGGAGAACTTCGGCTACGTCGAGTGGACGGTGATCTCCGGCAACGAGGCGTTCACGGGGCAGCCCGCGCTGGCCGAGACCTCCGACGGCCGGTTGCAGGTGACCGCGCAGAACACCGACAGCAACGTCTGGTCCGCCACTCAGACCGCGGCCGGCTCCGCGACCTGGAACGCGTGGGCCAACTTCGGCGGGTCGATGGCGACGCCGCCGACCGCGATCAGGCTCGGCAGCGGCGTGCTCGCCCAGCTCGCCGTCGACGTCGACGGCAAGCTGTGGTCCTACGAGCAGGACGGCACCCCCGCCTGGCGCAACCTCGGCGACCAGAACCTGACCGGGCAGGTCACCGCGGTCAAGGTCCGCGACGGCGTGCGCGTCTTCGGCGTGGACACCGAGGGCGCCGTCTGGACGGTCGAGCTCTACGACGACGGGTCGGTCTCCGGCTGGACCAGCCTCGGCGGCGCCGGCCTCAGCCAGCCCGCGGTCGTGGTCCGCCCGGGCTACGTGCTCCAGGCATTCGCCCGCGGCGCCGACAACACCATCGTCACCAAGGTCCAGGAGAGCGGTGGCGTCTGGTCGGCGGACTGGACGAGCATCGGCTCCTTCGGCACCGAGGAGGCGCCGGCCACCTTCACCGCGACAGGCGCGCCGGCGGCCATCGTGGACCCGCAGCTCGGCCGGATCGCGGTGGTGGTGCGCGGGGCCGACGACAAGCACGTCTACCAGCTCTGGGAGACCTCGGTCGGCAGTAACACCTGGGGTTCCTGGCACGAGTCGATCCCGGCGGCGGGCGAGGCGGCGGCCAACGACCCCACGGTCGCGCCGTACTCACTCGGGACCAGCCAGGGTTTCGCGATCGTGTTCCGCAACGGCAATGGGTCGGTACGGGTCTACGACCGGTCGCTCGACAACCTATGACGGCCTGATCGGCGGCCGGGCGGGCCTGTTCTCCCGCCCGGCCTTTCGAAGTGTTTTCGAAGCGCCACTCCATAAGCTTCCAGTCGATCATCGACTGCTGGAGTGAACGAGATGCGATACGTGCTGCTGGGGCCCGTGGCGGTCATCGGGCCGGAGGGTCCGCGGGCGCTGGCCGGGCCGAAACAGCGCTCCCTGCTCGCCGCCCTGCTGCTGCGGGCCAACCAAGTCGTCTCCGACGACCAGCTCTGCGGCCTGGTCTGGGGCACCGACTGGCCCGCCAACGGGCGTGCCCAACTGCAGGTCTACATGTCCGGCCTGCGCAAGGTCGTCGGCCGGGGGAAGATCAGCCGGAAGCTGCCGGGCTACCAGATCCACGTCGAGCCCGGTGAGCTGGACCTGCACGTCGTCCGGGCCGCGCTGGAGCGGGCGGCGGCCGACCTCGCCGCTGGACGTGCCGAGCCGGCTGCCCGGGATCTGCGCGACGCCCTCTCCCGATGGCCCGGCCCGGCACTCGGCGGTGCCGCCGAGCCGCTGATCCACAGCGAGGGCGCCGCGCTGGAGGAGTTGCGGCTCACGGCGTACGAGCAGTTGGCCGACGCCGAGCTGGAACTGGGCCGGGCCGAGGGGCTGATCGGCGACCTCGGCCGGCTCGTGCAGGAGCACCCGTTCCGGGAACGGCTCGCCCTGCACCTGATGCGGGCACTGCACGAGGCCGGGCGCACCCCGGAGGCGCTGGCCGCGTACGCCGCGATCCGCGTGCACCTGACGAGGGAGCTGGGCATCGACCCCAGCCCTCGCCTGCGCGACCTGCACCAGAGCATCCTGCGCGGCAACGACCCCGCTACCGATGTTCTGCCGGGGGCGGCCACCGACCCGGTGTGGCTCGCACCGGCCCAGCTGCCGCCCGCGCCGGCTGTTCTCGTCGGCCGCGACCGCGAACACGCGGAGCTCTCCGCTGCGGCCGGGCGGTGGGCGGCGGAGGACGACCCGTCGGTACGCCTGTTCGTCCTGCACGGCCTGCCCGGTGTGGGAAAGACGGCCCTCGCCACGAGCTGGGCGCACGACGTGCGCCACCTGTTCGCCGACGGCCAGATCCACGTCGACCTGCACGGCTTCCACCCGCACCGCCCGCCGCTGCCGGCCGCCGAGGCGCTGGCGCAGATGCTGCGAGCTTTGGGCGCGGCAGCCGACCGGCTGCCGGAGACGGTGGAGGAACGGTCCCGGTTGCTGCGCTCGCTGCTTGCCGGGCGCCACGTGCTGCTGCTGCTCGACGGCGCCACGAGTGCCGACCAGATCCGTCCGCTGCTGCCCGGCAACCGCGCCGTCGTCGTGGTCACCAGCCGGTACCGGCTCGATGACCTGGTCGTCCACGACGGCGCCGTCAGCGTCCCGGTCGGCCCGCTGCCGATCGCGGAGACGGTCACGCTGCTCCGCGCCGAACTGGGCGCCGCATCGGTCGACGCCGATCCCGAGGCGGCCGCGGACCTCGCCGGCATGTGCGGCGGCCTGCCGCTGGCGGCCCGCATCGCCGCCGCGAACATCACCGTCCGCGGTGGCGGCCCGCTGCGCCCGGCGGTGGCCGATCTCGTCTGGGACGGGGTGCTGGAGGCCCTGAGCCTGGACGGCGCGCCGGACAACTCGTTCAGCGCCGCCGCGGCCGCCTCCTACGCGCGACTGCCGTCCGAGCAGCGCCGACTCTTTCGGCGCCTCGGCCAGCTGGCACTTCCCGAGTTCACGCGCGCCGCGGCCGAGGCCGCCGATCCCGGCGACGACCCGGCCGCGACGCGGCGACGGCTGCGGGCGCTGGTCGCGGCGAACCTGCTGCACCCAGCGGGACGCGACCGCTATCGGATGCACGATCTGGTCCATCGCTACGCCCGGTCGCTGCCCGCGCTCGTCCCCGCAGCACGGTCACATCCGCGGGTATCCGGTGGCGGACACGACCTCGAACGGCAGCCGCAGCACGGTGGGCGACCCCAGGTCGGCGTTGTCGCGCACCCGGGCCAGTTCCTCGTCGGACAGCGCGCGGTCGAAGACCCGGACCTCGTCGAGCGCCCCGGCCAGGCGGTCCACGCCGTCAAGCCGTGCGCCGAGCTGTAGGCCGTCCACCTCGAACGTGTCGCCGTAGGTCAGCGACCCGGAGATCGGCGCCGAGGACAGCACCTTGCCGTCGACGCTGAGCGAGAGCACGCCCGCGGCGCGGGTCAGCGCGACGTGGTGCCAGGCGTTGTCGCCGAAGGCCACGGACGCCGAGGCGTCGAGCGCGGCGACACCGGCCGGCCCCACGTCGGTCTGCGCGTACGCCATCAGCCGGTCCTTGCCGGGCTGGGCACGCAACCACAGTGCCCGCTCGGTCGCGCCGACGCCGTACGCCCAGAAGACGACCTGGTCGCGGCCGCTCGCGGCGCTGTATCGCAGCCAGGTGGCGACCGTGAAGTCGCGGTCACCCAGCGCCAGCGGTGCACCGTGGGCGAGCTGCACCGCGTCGTCGACGCCGTCGAAGGCCAGCGCGCTGCCGTACCGCCCGGCGGTGAGCGTCGCCCCGCCGCGTACGTATGCGTGCTTGCACCGGGCCGAGTGGTCCGGGGTCGCCGGGCCGTCCGGTGCGGGCCGGACAACGTCGTGGTAGGTCGTGAAGTTGCCGTCGAACGACCACCACACCGACGGCAGGTCCGCCGGGTACTTCGCGGCCACCGCCGAGGTGAGCTCCGCGTCCGACAGCGCCCGCCGGTACAGCCGCAACTCGTCGACGGCGCCCTGCATGATGTCGGTGCCGCCCGGCTTGGAGCCCAGGCGCAGGCCCAGCAGCCCGTCCGCCGGGTTCGCCGTGAGGGAGCCGGTCAGCCCGGACGCCACCGCGCTCGCGCCGTCGACACCCACCCGGACCTGGTCGCCGCTGCGCCGCACGGTCAGCAGGTGCCAGGCGCCGTCGCCGAAGCCGGCCGCGGCCGACGTGTCCGGCACCGGGATCGACACCGTCGCCTTGTCGGTCTGCACCCAGGCGTAGACGCGGTCCTGGCCCGGCTGGGCGCGGACCCAGAGCGCCCGCTTGCCGCTCGTGGCGCCGTACGCCCAGATGAGCGCCTGGTTCGCCGTCCCCGTGTACCGGAACCAGGTGGCGTACGTGAAGTCGCCGCCGCCGACGTCCAGCGCCGGGGTGTACGGCGACTCGGCGCCCGGATGCGTGGCGTCGACCGTCAGCGCCGCCGTGCCGTTCAGGCCCGTGGTGACGGTGCGCCAGCCACCGAGCAGCGTCGCCGCCGTGCAGTGGCCGGAGACGTCGTCGCTGAGCGTCACCCGGACCCGGGCCGGGGTCACGGCGGTGTCCACGATGGCGAAGGGCAGCACCACACCGGGCAGCCGCACGTCGGCCAGGGAACCGGCGAAGGCGTCGCTGGCCGTGCCGTCCTGCTTCGCGCCCAGCCGGATCCCGCTCGGCGCTGCGCCGGCGACCGGGCCCGCGATGCCCGTGGCGGAGGCGGTCAGCGTGCCGTCCACGGTGAGCGTGATCTGCCCGCCCGAGCGGGTCAGCGTGAGCTGGTGCCAGGCATCGTCACCGAAGGCCGCCGCCGCGGAGCCGTCCTTGAGCGCGACCGCGGCACCGCCCTGTGTGCCCTGCACCCAGGCATAGGCCTGGTCCTGCGCGGGCTGCAGCCGCACCCATACCTGTGGCACCCCGGCTCCGGTGCCGTATGCCCACAGCAGCGCACGCTGCGGTGTCGCGGCCGTCGCGGCGTGCTTGAATCGCAGCGACATGGTGAAGTCGGCGGCGCCCGGGTCGAGGCTGCGGGCGTACGGCACCTCGGCGTAGTCGCCCGCACCGTCCAGCACCAGGCTCTGCGCGGCGACCGTCGCGTCGCCCGTGAGGTACGCGTCGTTCGCCTGGGCCGAGGTGTCCGGGGTGGTCCGTCCCGGTGGCGTGGACTGCTGGGCCGAGACCGAGCCGGTGAAGGTGCCCGGAATGCCCAGCGCGGCCGGGGAGAACCGGTTGAACCGCAGCTCGTCGGCGGAGAAGGTGGTGCCGCCCTCGTAGAGCACGCCGATCTCGCCGCCGCCCATCTCGGCCAGGTCGGAGTATCCGGCCCGCTGGTCGGTGAGCTGCCCGCCCGGCGCGCGCGCCCAGGTCCGGCCGCCGTCGACGGAGTAACGCACCTGCATGACCTGCCGGTCGGTGGGGCTGGCGGGGCCCGTGTAGAGCAGTGTGTCGCCCGGGGTGGACTGGTAGAACGCCCGCGGTGCCAGGACGGCACCCTGCACGT
Source organism: Micromonospora sp. NPDC050200 (assembly GCF_040656135.1). Taxonomy (NCBI): domain Bacteria; kingdom Bacillati; phylum Actinomycetota; class Actinomycetes; order Micromonosporales; family Micromonosporaceae; genus Micromonospora; species Micromonospora sp. NPDC050200. The sequence goes on along the minus strand of NZ_JBFALG010000048.1, from coordinate 19,176 downwards.
CGGGGGAGACCAGCGACGGCAGGGCGGTGAAGGCCGGCATCGTCGTGCCGCCGTCCGTGCTGATCGCGTACGCCCGGTGGTTGCTCTCGTCGGCGTCGTTGCGGGCCGCCGCGTAGACGGCTCCGCCGGGCAGCTCGGCGACGGAGATCTCGCCGACGCTCAGCGCCGTCGGCGACAGCACGGCACTGGCGGACCAGGTGCCGCCCCCGTCGTCGCTGTAGAGCACCCCCGGGTACGCCTTCCCTCCGGTGATCTGGTGCGCACCGACGACCAGCCGGCCGGAGTGCGGCCCGCCGCGCAGCTGAACGCCGTGCGACGGGCCGGTCGCGAACCAGCCGTCGGGCGTGCCGGCGAAGTTTACGTCCAGGGGCCGGGCGGCGCTCCACGTCCGGCCCTCGTCATCGCTGTGCTGAACCCACGGCAGCCGGCGGCCAGTCGGCGTCTGGTTTCCGGAGGTCGACACGAGCAGCACCCGGCCGGTGGTCTCATCCACGACCGGCGCCGGATTGCCCCGGACGGCCGGCGCGGACGAATCCGAGGGTGACCCGGCCAGCACCACCTGGATGGGGCCCCAGGTGCGGCCGTCGTTGGTGGACCGGCGCATCACGATGTCGATGTCACCACGGTCGGAGCAGGACGGGGACTTGCGGCCCTCGGCGAAGGCGAGCAGCGCGCCCGAGCCGGTGCGGACCAGCGCGGGGATGCGGAAGCAGCCGTAGCCGCCGGTGCCGCTGCGGAACAGGACCTGTTCCGCGCCGACCGGGGACGGCGAGGTGGCGGTGCCGCTCGCGACGGCCGGGGACCCGGTCAGAGCGGAGGCCAGCAGAACGGTGAGGAACGCGGGGAGAAGGCGAGGCACCGCGCCAGGCTAGGGACTGGCGCTTTGCCGGCGCTTTCAATCTGCTTAACCGGCAACGGACGGCGAACATGAGGTGAACGTCGGCGAACATCGATCAATTGAGGATGATTGCGCTGGCATGATCGTCCGGTGCGTTACCGCGTGCTCGGACCGGTGGCGGTGGACCGCGACGGCGTGTCCCTGCCGCTGGGTGGCCCGAAGCCCCGGGCCGTGCTGGCGGCTCTGCTGCTGGAGGCCGGCCGGGTGGTCTCCGAGGAGCGCCTCATCGCCCTGGTCTGGGGGGACGACCCGCCGCCGACCGTGCGGGGCCAGCTTCAGGTGCACGTCTCCGGCCTGCGCAAGCTTCTGGGCGCCGACCGGATCGTGCGGCGCCCGCCCGGCTATCTCATCGACGTATGCCCCGGCGAGCTGGACCTCGACGACTTCACCGAGGCGGTCGAGCAGGCCCGGCGTACCGGAGCCGGGGACGCGGCGCGGCTGGCCGATGGGCTGCGCTCGGCGCTGGCGATGTGGTCCGGGCCGGTCGTGGGCGGCACGCCGGAGTCACTGCTGAGCCGGGTGGCCCCGGCGCTGCGAGAGCGCCGGTCGGCCGTGCTGGAGGAGCTGTTCGAGGCGGAGATCGCCGCCGGGCGGCACGCCGAGGTGGTCGGTGAGCTGGTGCAGGCGACCCGGGACCACCCCTTCCGGGAGGGTCTGCACGGGCTGCTGATGACCGCCCTGCACCGGGCCGGGCGCACCGCCGAGGCGCTGGAGGTCTACGCGGCGCTCCGCGACGGGCTGGCCGACGAGCTGGGCGTCGAGCCGGGTGCCCAACTGCAGGAGGTACGGCTGCAGGTCCTGCAGGGCACGCCGGCTACGGACGACGCCTCCCCGATTCCGCGCCAGCTTCCGGCCGACCTGCTCAGCTTCGCCGGGCGGGCCGAGCCGCTGGCCCGTCTCGACGCGCTGCTCGGCGACGCCGGCGCATCGGTCCGCATCGCCGCGGTCGTGGGCACGGCGGGCGTCGGCAAGACGACCCTCGCGGTGCACTGGTCCCATCGTGTGCGGCACCTCTTCCCCGACGGACAGCTCTACGTGAACCTGCGCGGGTTCGACACCGGCGGCGGCGAGGTCGAGCCGGCCGAGGCCGTCCGAGGCTTCCTCGACGCATTCGCCGTGCCGCCCGAGCGTCTCGGGTTCAGCGTCGAGGCACAGGTGGGCCTGTACCGCAGCATCATCGCGGGCAAGCGAGTCCTGATCGTGCTGGACAACGCCCGTGACGCCGAGCAGATCCGCCCTCTGCTTCCCGGGACGTCCGGCTGCTTCGTGGTGGTGACCAGCCGCGCCGACCTCACCGGCCTGGTTGCCGCCGAGGGCGCGTACCAGACGCGACTGGATCTTCCGTCCGACGACGAGGCGCGGGAGATGCTGGTGCGCCGGCTCGGCGCCGCCCGGGTCGCCGCCGAGAGCGAGGCAGTGCGCGCGATCATCACCGCCTCGGCGCGGCTGCCGCTGGCCCTGGCCGTCGTCGCCGCCCGCGCGGCCAACCACCCGGACTTCCCGCTCACCGCGATCGCCGGGGAGCTGACCGACCGGGCGGACGTGCTGGACCTGTTCGACGGCGGCGCCCCCGGCACCGACCTGCGCGCGGTGCTGCACGCCTCGTACCAGATGCTCGGACCCGACGCCGCGCGGGTCTTCCGCCTGCTGAGCCTGCACCCCGGGCCGGACGTTACCGTGCCCGCCGTGGCCGGCCTCGCCGGTCTTCCCCGGCGGCAGGCCCGCCGCGCCGTCGTCGAGCTGACCCGGGCCAACCTGCTGACCGAGCGGGTCCTCGGCCGCTACACCTTCCACGACCTGCTTCGCGGGTACGCGGCGGAACTCGCCGACGATGAGAGCGAGCATGAGCTCCACGCGGCGCGGCAGCGCCTGCTCGACCACTACCTGCACACCGCACTCGCCGCCGACCGACTGCTGAACCCGCAGCGCGACCCCATCACGCCGCTGCCGCCCGGTCCCGGCGTGGCACCGGAGGAGTTTCCCGGTCATCAGCAGGCGATGGCGTGGTTCACGGCCGAGTACGCGGCCCTGGTCGACCTGATCGAGCGGGCGGCCGGCGACTTCCCCACCCACGCCTGGCAGCTGGCATGGACGCTCGCCACCTTCTTCGACCGGCAGGGGCACTGGGACGACTACGTCGCGTCGCACCTCGCCGCCCTGGAGGCCGCGCGCCGGCTCGGCGACCACAGCGGCCAGGCGCACACCCACCGCAACCTCGCCCGGGCGTACACGCGGCTGACCCGGTACGCGGACGCCGACGCCCAGCTGCGCCAGGCACTCGCCCTCTACCAGCAGATCGGCGACCGTACCGGGCGGGCGGAGGTGCACGGCAACCTGTCCTGGCTGCTCGAGAAGCAGAACCGGAACCTGGAGGCGCTCGCCCAGTCCCAGCAGGCGCTGGCGCTCTACCGGCAGCTCGGCGACGCGACGATGCAGGCCAACGCCTTGAACACGGTCGGCTGGCAATATGCCCTGCTCGGCCGCTACGAACGGGCGATCAAGCACTGCGGACAGGCGCTGGAGCTGCTGGCGGCCGCCGGCGACCGCTTCGGCGGGGCCGTCACCTGGGACAGCCTCGGCTACGTCCACCAGCGGCGCGGCGACCACGCGCAGGCCGTCGAGGCGTACGAGCGCGCGCTCGGGGTCTTCCGCGAGCTGGGCGACCGTACGAACGAGACCAAGACCCTGGTCCAGCTGGGCGACACGTTCCGGGCCGCCGGCGACCAGGATCGCGCCCGCGCCGCCTGGCTCCGGGCCGCCACCATGCTCGACGACCTGGGCCTGTCCAAGGCGGCAGAGGTACACGCCCGACTTCGCGGCGACTTCACGATGATTCCGTAGCGAAGATCGAGCGCGGATTCAACCGGTCGTCGCAACACGAGGTTGTTGGAGCGATCGTAGGTGTTCGTCGAGGCTTCGGCTGGTGTCTTCCAGCGGGCGAGCGCCTCGTAGAGCGCCGAGATGCGTACCCAGTCGGTTCCCCCGGCGGCCCGTTCCCGGCCGCGTGGCGATGCTGCCCGCGTACGCACCCTCTACAGGCATCAGCTAGGTTTCACACCAATCACCACAAATAGGATTTGTTGCCGCTACTGGCCACGATCTTGGGCGTTCGGGCTGGTTGACAATGAGGCAGGGACATAAAGAATCAAGGGCGTATATTTGATCTAGACCGAGGGGCCCTGTGATGTCGGGTTCAGCCGGTACGTGCGGTGACGGTGCCGCGCGGTTCCCCCGGTTGGCTTCGCCGGCCTTTGTGGGTCGTGCCAGGGAGCTGACCGCGTTGGCGCAGGCGATGGCGCAGTCCTCGGCTCTGGTCTTGGTCGAGGGAGAGGCCGGGATCGGTAAGAGTCGTCTGGTGCTGGAGTTTCTGGCGTCTCCGGCGGTGCGGGCGCGGCGGGTTCTGGTCGCGGTGTGTCCGCCGTTTCGTGAGCCGGACACGCTTGGCCCGTTGTTGGATGCGATACGGCAGGCGACCGAAACGGTTGCGGGTCTTGGGCTGAGCGCGCTGGCTGGGACGCTGCGCCCATTCTTTCCCGAGTGGGCAGCGGACCTGCCGCCACCGCCGGAACCGCTCGATGACCCGCGTGCGGCGCGGCACCGGTTGTTCCGCGCGTTGGTGGAGCTGCTGGACCGGCTACGCATCGCAGTACTGGTTCTAGAGGACGCGCATTGGGCGGATGAGGCCACCGTGGAGTTCCTGCTGTTCCTCGTCACGCGTCCGGTTGCCCGGTACAGCTCTCGCCCAGGGCTGCTCGTTACGTACCGGCCGGAGGACCTGCCCGCGGATACGCCGGTGGTGCGGCTGTCCTCGCGGCGGCCTGCGGGGTTCCATTACCCTGTCACCGAGCCTGAGCTGGGCTTTCTACGCGGCTCGTTCGTACTCGTTGATGAGTCCGCCGAGGACGGGTCTGCGTTTGATCCGCTCTTTGGACAGGTCGATGACGGGTCGGTCGGACTGTGGGGGCTGTAACTGCAGGGCGCGATGGGGACGCCGCCCGTTGTAGTGCCTTGCGTACTCGTCGAGTGTTCGGCGTAGGTGCCGTTCACCGTAGATGAGCATCTGGTCGGTGACCTCGCTGCGGGCGGTGAGCACGAATCGTTCCGCGTAGGCGTTGGCTCGCGGGCTGCGTGGTGGGATCTTGTACGCGGTGATGCCGGCATCGGCCAGCACGGTGTCGAAGGGCGCGGTGAACTGACCGGCCCGGTCCCGGATGAGGACATTGAACCGGTCGGCGCGCTCGCCCAGATCCATCAGCAAGTTGCGAGCCTGTTGGATGGTCCAGGCGCCGTCGGGGTGGGCGGTGACGCCGAGGATGTGCACGTACCGGCTGCCGACCTCGATCACGAAGAACACGTACAGGCGTTGGAGGGTGAGCGCGCAGTCCACGTGGAAGAAATCACAAGCGAGGACGGTCGACGCCTGGGTGCGCAGGAAGCGTCGCCAGGTGGTGTGATCATGGCGTAGCGGCGCTGGTGGTATGCCCAGCCGTTTGAGGATTCGGCGGATGGTGGATGCGCCGACGCGGTGACCGAGGCCGAGTAGCTCACCTTGGATGCGCTGGTAGCCCCAGCCGGGATTGTCCCGGGCCATCTGTTCAACCAGAGCGGCCACCTGCGGGTCGACCGGTGGGCGTCCGGGCCGATGACGGTAGGTCCAGTGGCGAGCGACCAGCCGCCGGTGCCAACGTAGGACGGTGGCTGGGGTGACGAGCCGATGCGCCTTCAATGGCCGAGGTAGGAGCTTGATCAGGGCGGCGAGTATCGCTCGGTCGGCCCAGTCCAGACGCGGCGTGGGGTTCTGCCGTCGAAGGATCGCGTTTTCGTGACGGAGCACCAGGATCTCGGCATCTTTGGCCGCGTCGGTCCGGCTGAGGAGGGCCAGCCAGCCGGCAATCCGGCAGAACACGAGGTAGATCAGGCGGGGCGACACAAGTATCGATGGTGGCCGACATGTTCGCTGCCAGGCAATACGGCCGGCCAGGTCAGCTGCGGTGGCAGGGTTTCGGAACCCCACAGGGCGAGCTGCGCGGCGTAGGACGGTGCCTCGACCAGGGGGCGAAGTCTGGTACCGCCACGTGCCACCCGGCCGCTTCGAGGTGCGGCCGCAGGGCGTCCCACATCGCCGGGGTGAGGAGCGGACTGTGGACGAGGAGCATCGTCGGTTCGACGAGCACAGTCCCATCTTGGTACATCCGGTGTAACCGGAGGCCAAACCGGGCTACTGGTGACTTCGCCGGCTGGGCTACATGCAGTGACAGGGCACGACCTTGTCCCATCCGGGGGCGTCCGGTCCGGTCCAGTGGGCGCTGGGGTTGATGATCACCACATCAATCATCGAGCGTCGATTCTGTTGCCTGGCGGTCCGGCTGCCCTCTGTGGGTCCGCCTCCTAATTAGATAGTGCGCTTGTCGTCGCTGTTTGGAGCGTCCCTCATCGCCTACCTTGAGGCCACGCCAATTTGGGCTAGCGCCGTTGACGTGGTGTTGCTACCCGTCCTCGCCAACGTAGGCGCGCAGCGCCTCGTAGGTCGTCGGCAGGCCGTGTTGGCGGAGCGGACCGGCCGGGCCCGACGGGCCGAACACGTGCGGATTCTGCGTGAGCCAGAGGACCACTGCCCGCTGCGCCGCCGTCAGTTCCTCGAAGGTGCGGCCGTGGTCCGAATCCATGTGCGGAAACGCGTAATCCAGCACCACGTTGAAATGGTTGTGCCAGTTCGACGCGGGTTGGTCGGCCAGTACCGCGGCAACAAGGTCCGAACGCACCTGCTCAGCCACCGGCCCGGCGACGCGGTCGAGCACTTCGAGTGCCACATCGGCGGGGTGGGCTTCCCAGATGGTCGGCTCGGTGTTCCGTTTACGGATGATCGCCCACGAGCGGAGTTCGGCTACTGCAGAGTTCGGTGCCCCTTCCCCTGCCAGGAGCGCCCACGCCAGAGCAGCCGACCACTTCAGGTGGGAATCTGTGCTTGCAAGCTGTCGGTCGAGCAGGTCTGCCACAGGCTGTGTACACGGACCGCCGACGAGTCCCAGGGCGACGAGCGCGGCTCCCGCTATCCGCAGTGGCTGCTGGTCGTCTGAGGCGATTTCGAGGAGTCCGGGGCGGATGCCGTCCTTCTCCTCCGGGATCCAGGCCAAGGCCTGGATCGCTTCGCCGGTCACCTCGGCGTCGGAGTCTGCCAGGCAGTTCAGCAGCACCGGGACGCCGGCCCGGACGGCGTCGTACGCGGCGAGCTCATGCCGGGTCTCCAGCAGGCGCCGCTCGGCCTTGGCCAGCGGCATGGGCTGTCTCTGCCCCGTGCTGACGACGTCGTGCCAGTTCTTCATCGCTTGCGACCAGCGCTGCCAGGTCTCCTCGGGGACTTGGGCCACGGCGTTCCGCAATTCGGTGACCGGAAAGCCGGTGGCCAGGTGGTAGTGCCCGTAACCGACAGCGAGGCTGGAGAGCAGGTGAATGACTTCGTGTCGGGCTGGCGCGGTGGGGTCGGCCACCAGTTCCAGCAGGAACGGGACTGTGTATGCAGTGGCCTCGTAGCGGCTGCCCTGGTGGAAGATGTTGCCGTACAGCTCGTACATCGCCGCGCTGCGGACCTCGCCGTCGGCCGACCGCAGGTCACGGATGAGGCCGGGCACGTCCTCAGCGCTGCCGTATGCGTGCGTCAACGACGCCCAGTCGATGCTGTTCAGGTCAAGTTGCACGCGGCGGATTCTCCACTATGCGAGCGCAGCGTGGGTGCTGGCGGCAACCGCGGCCGGCATCCTCGCCGCCGGTTGGGACCAGATCGCGACCAACACCGTCACGCCGCCGGCAGCTATCGCGGCCGAGGCTGCCGCTGGCGCGTGGCTGAAGGAGCTACTGGGGATCCCGGCGTCGGCATCGGTCGGGTTCGTCACAGGCTGCCAAGCGGCCAACACCGCCGGGCTCGCCGCTGCCAGCCACCAAGTGTTGGCGGATGTGGGTTGGGACGCCGACCGCAACGCCAACATCATCGACTTCTACCTTTACCTGGCCGCAGGCTTCGTCACAGTCCGTCAACTCATCCGTCGCGCCCGTACCCTCTACCGCTGGGACACCCGACCCACCACCCGCAGGCTCACGTAACACCAATTGCCGGTCGCTCTAAATCTGAGACGGGGATGATCAGCTACTCAGTGCGACCGCTGCCTTGCCGGCCGGAACGATGTTGCCAGTTCCACGGCGAAGTCCCGGATGCGGGCGGGTACCCCGTCGCGCATCCAGGCAGCGTAGAGGTCGAAGGTCAGGGGCTTGCCGCCGGCGTCGAGGAGTTGATGTCGTCGCAGGGCGAAGCCGCGTAGGTCGGCGGTATCGCCGAAGACGGCGACTCCGAGCCCTGCTTCGGCTATCGCCGCCAGCGTCTGTCCTGCGCTGCACTCGTAGACCACGTTGATTTGGATGCCGGCGGCGTCCATCGCCCGCATCAGCAGGCCTGTCGACGGGAAGCTTTCTCCGTTGACCAGCAACCTCTCGTCGGCGAGGTCGACCACGCTGACCGGGCCATCGGTGCCCGACATCCGGTGCTCGGGCGGGAACAGTGCGATCACCTGCACAGTGGTGATGTGGAGAGAGTCGAGGGACGGCGAGATCGGGCTGGAGATGATGGCGACGTCGCAGTCGCCGTTCTCCAGCCTCGAGTGGAGCCGCCGTTCGCTGTCCTCGATCGCGGTGACGTGGATGTCTGGATGGTCCGGAATCCATCGCGACAAAAAGGGCGCAAGAATCGTGCGTGCCGACGTGGCGGTGGCGCCGAGCCGTAACGTGCTGGATCCGGGGGTGGACACGTCGTGGCGCAGGTCAGCCATCGCCGTCAAGACCCGTCGTGCGGCGGAGAGCAGCACCTCACCGTGGGTGGTCACCTGAACGCCGCGAGGTCCGCGCTCCAGGAGCGGGACCCCGAGTTGCCCCTCCAGCCGGGCGATCGAACGGGACATCGTCGGCTGAGAGGTGAACATCTGGCTCGCCGCCGACCGGAAGCTTCCGGATCGTGCGACGGCCATGAAGACCCGTAGATCCTCCAGCCGTATCGCCTCCGGCCGGAGCTCGTCGTGGCCATTGGGTGATACAAGTTCCGGATCACTCATGCCGAGAGTGTAGAACTCCTGGTTCATCTGGCTGCATAGGTTCTCCGTCAACACCCCTGAGTGAAGTAGGGCACATGACGAACTCGCCAAGCCGGCAGATCGCCAGCGCGGACGTCGCGGTACTGGGCGGCGGCATCATCGGAAGCGCGGTGGCGCGCACACTCGTACGTCGTGGCGTGGACGTCGTGCTGGTCGAGGGCACCGGCCTCGGCGCCGGCACGTCGACCCGCTGCGACGGCAACGTGCTGGTGCAGACCAAGCACGACGAGCTGACGGTACGCCTCACCCAGCGAAGCATTGAGGATTACCACCGCTGGGCCAGCGAGCTGAGCGTCGACATCCGGTTCGAACAGCAGGGCAGCCTCGTCTTCTTCACCGATCCAGGTCAGGTCGAGCAGGCGCAGAACCGACTGGAATGGCTGCGGGCCGCCGGGGTGAAGGCCGACTACATCGGTCCGGCGGAGGTTCGCGACCGCGAGCCGGCCCTGCGGGGTGACCTGGTCGGGGCGATCGACTGTTACGACGACGCATCGGTGTATCCGCCCGCGGTGATCGCCGGGCTGGTGCAGGATGCGCGCCGTCACAGCTGCCGGGTGCTGACCGGTGCGGACGCGCGGCGACTCGTCATCGGTCGACAGGGCCGGGTCGAGGGCGTGGAGACCAGCCGCGGACTGGTGGCCGCCCCGGTCGTCGTGAACGCCATGGGTGTGTGGTCACCGCAGCTGGACACCTCCGGCCAGGTCGTACTGCCCGTGCGGCCCCGGCAGGGCGTCCTGATCGTGACCGAGGCCGCGCCGGGCCTGGTCCGGCGTGCGGTCACCGAGGCTGTCTACATGGCGAACCGGGCCGGAGCGGGAGACGGGGCCCAGGCCGAGGTCGCTTTCGTGGCCGAACCCACCTATCGGGGCAACATCCTGCTCGGTAGCAGCCGGCGGTTCTGCGGTTACGACACGACCGTGGACGGCGGGATCTTCGCCGCGATCGTGACCCGGGCGGCCCATTTCATGCCTGATCTGGCGCGGCTGCAGCTGATTCGATCATTTGCTGGGCTGAGGCCCTGGACCCCGGACAACAAGCCGGTCATCGGCGCCGCGAGCGAGCTGCCCGGATACATCCTCGCCACCGGGCACGAGGGCGAGGGGATCGGACTGGCGCCGATCACGGCCGAGTTGGTGGCCGCCTGCGTGTTGGGCAGTGTGCCGGACAGCCTGCATGCCGAAGCGCTCGAAGCGTTCAGCCCGGACCGCCTCGCCCAGCAGAGCCAGAGGAGGGCTCGGTGACCTCACCACGTTTCCCCTCCGCTTCTAGGGCCGTGCCGCCGGCCACGTCCGTGCTGCTTGACGGAGCGTTGACCGACGTGCCGGCAGGGGTGTCGATCGCCGCCGCCCTGGCCCTCGCCGGGCGCCGCGCGTTGCGGACCAGCCGGCCGAGCGGTGAACCCCGTGCGGTCTTCTGCGGGATGGGTAGCTGCCATGAGTGTCTCGTCACGGTCGACGGGATCAGGGGCGTCCGTGCCTGCATCACTCCGGTCGCTCCCGGGATGCGGATCGACACACAGGTCAAGGAGCTGTCCGATGAGCATCGCTAGGAGCGAGTGGGCGGGGGACGTACTCGTCGTCGGCGCGGGGCCCGCTGGCCTCGCCGTCGCGGCCGAACTCGCCGGGCAGGGCTTGAGCGTCCTGCTCGCCGACGAGAACCAGCGCCCCGGCGGCCAAATCGGCCGGCAGCGTTTTCTCCGCTCGTCGCAGGCCGGACCCGATGCGGCCGGACATCACGACCCGATGCTCCACCCCGGGATCACCTACCGGCCCGGGACCGTCTGCCACGGCTTCCGTGACGGTCAGCAGGCGTTCCTCACCACGCCGGCCGGGCCGATGATTACCCGGACGCGCGCGGTGGTGCTGGCCACCGGTGCAGCCGAGCGGGTGATTCCGGTCCCCGGATGGACGCTCCCCGGCGTCATGACCGTCGGCGCGGCCCAGGCGTTCCTCAAAGGTAGCGGCCTTTTCCCCTACCGCCGGGTGGTCGTGGCGGGAACGGGCCCACTGCTGCTCGCGGCCGCGTCCCAGCTGGTCTCGGCGGGCGTCCAGGTGGTGCGCGTGGTCGAGGCAGCCTGTCCGGGCCTGTCCCGGTGGCGGGATGCCGCGCGGCTTGTCGCCGGCGCACCGTTGCTGGCGCAGGGTGCCGGCCACCTCCTGTCCCTTGCCCGGGCAGGGGTGTTCCCCAGGACGGGCGTGGGTGTGCAGGAGATTGTGGGGGAGGACCAGGTACGCGGCGCCCGGCTGCGGCGGTTGCGGCGTGACTGGTCGTTCGCCGACGCGCCGCCGGAGCTGGTGGAGTGTGACGCAGTCCTGCTGAGCCACGGCTTTTCCTCGGTCACGGACCTGGCGTCCCAGCTCGGGGCGGACATCGAATGGGACCAGCAGCGCCAGAGTTGGCGGCCGGTGCGGGATCAGGGCCTTCGTACCACGGCGGCGAACGTCTGGGCCGTCGGGGACTGTGCCGGAGTCGGCGGCGCGCAGTTGGCGGAACTCGAGGGGCGACTGGCCGGCTTGCTGATCGCCGCGGACCTGACGGGCCGGCCGGTCCGGGAACGCCGGGTCCGCGTGCTACGCCGCCGGATCGCCAGGCTGGAAGTGTTCCGCCGGGGAATGGACATGCTGTTCGCCCCCGGGACGGGAATCAGCGGCTGGCATGACGGGTCCACGCAGGTGTGCCGCTGTCAGGAGTCGACAAGGGCGGACATCGACCGGGCACTCGACGATGGTGTCGAGGACCTGCACGGATTGAAGCTGTGGACCCGGGCGGGTATGGGTCCTTGCCAGGGGCGCGTGTGCGGGCCCGTCCTGACCGCCATTCTCGCCAGTCGGGGATGTGACGTCAGCCAGCTGGCCCCGCCGAGAGCCCGCTTCCCGGTGCGCCCGCTCTCGGTCGCCGCCGTCTGCGACGCCGCAGAATCCTGCCCGCCCAGTACTCGCAAAGGAATGCCATGAACACGTTCGGACTTTTGATCAACGGCAAGGAGATCGAGGCCAGCGCGGGCGCGCACTTCGCCAGCTATGACCCCGCCACCGGGGAGGTGGTCGGGCAGTTTGCCCGGGCGCGGGCGGCCGATGTGATGGCGGCCGTCTCGTCAGCGCGGGCGGCGTACGAGGACGTCTGGCGTGACGTCTCGGCAACGGAACGTGGCCGGCTATTGCAGGAGGTGGCGCGCCGAATCCGGAGCCAGGCGGAACGGTTGGCGATCGACGAGGCCCGTGACTGTGGGAAAGTTCTGTCTCAGGCACGAAACGACGTGGCTGTGGCAGTCCGGTACTTCGAGTTCTTCGGCAGCGTCGCCACAGCTCTGCACGGTGAGCAGATTCCCGTCGGACCTGACGTCATCGACTTCACGGTCCGTGAGCCCTACGGGGTCTGTGCGCAGATCAACGCCTGGAACTTCCCGCTGAACATGGCCGCTCGTAGCCTCGCGGCCGCGCTGGCGGCGGGCAACACGGTGGTGCTCAAGACGCCGGAGTTGGCGCCGTACAACACGGCCGTCCTGGGGCGGATCGTCACCGAGGCCGGGCTGCCGCCCGGCGTGGTCAACATCGTGCACGGCTACGGCGGTGAGGCTGGTGCTGCGTTGAGCGGACACCCTGACGTGGACCTGGTGACCTTCACCGGTTCGATCGAGACCGGCCGCACGGTCGCGGCGAGTGCGGCCGCGAACATCACCCCATGTGTCCTTGAACTGGGGGGGAAGTCGCCGACGGTGGTGTTTCCCGACGCCGACCTCGACGAGGTCGCCGGGCGGCTCGCACGCGGGTTTGTGGAGGCCAACGGGCAGAGCTGTGACCTGCCGTCGCTGGCCGTTGTGCACACCGATGTCCATGACGAATTTGTGGACCGGCTGGTGCGACGGGTGGAGAAGTTCACGGTGGGGCCGGCCGGGGAGGACCCCGATGTGGGTGCCCTCATCAGCGAGGCGCAGCGCGCACGCGTCGAGGGGTACCTCACCGCCGCGGTCGAGCAGGGCGCCCGGGTCGTTGCCGGAGGGGGTCGCCCCAGCCGGGCCGATCTCGGCTCTGGCTGGTATGTCGAGCCCACGGTGCTCGTGGACGTGACCCCAGGAATGACGGTGGCATCCGAGGAGATCTTCGGCCCGGTGCTCTGCGTCGTGAAGTTTGCCACGGAGGACGAGGCCGTCGCGATCGCGAACGGCACGGCCTACGGCCTGGCCGCGTTCGTCTGGACGCGCGATCTCGGGCGCGGCGTGCGGCTGACCCGCCGGATCCAGGCGGGTCAGGTCTACCTCAACTGCTTTACCAGCGGTGATTCGGTCATGATCCCGTTCGGCGGCTTCAAGAGCAGCGGCTACGGACGGGAGAAGGGCTTCGAGGCGCTCCGCACCTATACGCAGGTGAAAAACATCTGTATTTTCGCTCGATGATTACATAACCGAAACTTCCGGAGGAAAAGTGACTTTCATGAGGAGAGCGTTTGCATTCCTCGCCGCCGGGCTGATGATGATCGGCGCCGTCGGCTGCACCGCGGGTCCACAGGCGGCGGCGTCGGGAGACAGCGGCCTGGCCAAGGTGCAGTCGTCCAAGCAGCTCCGTTACGGCGTGATCGTGGGAGAGGAGCCCGGCTTCATCAAGGACGCGAATGGTGAGTGGCATGGCTACCTGGCCGACACCGCCCAGGAGATCGCCAAGGAACTCGGGCTCAAGCCGGTCCCGGTCGAGACGACCTGGGGAAACATGGCCCTGGACCTGAAGACCAACAAGATCGACCTGGCCATCGGCGCGCAGCCGACCGGGAAGCGCTCCCTGGTGGTCGACTACACGACCCATCCGATCTACACCAACTACTTCAGCCTCATCGTGGCCGGCTCAAAGCGCGACTTGTCCAAGTGGGCCCAGCTGAACAGCAAGGACGTGAAGATCGGAGCGCAGACCGGCGACTCCACGCTGCAGCCCATCCAGCGCTTCGCTCCCACCGCCCAGACGGTGATGTTCGACAGCCGCGACAAGGGCCTGCTCGCCCTGCAGGCGGGTCGGACCGACGCCCAGGCGAACACACTGCTCAACTCACTGATGGCGGTCAAGTCCCGCACGGATCTCAACGCGCATGTCGTCGTGCCTGAGCCGCTGGTAGCCGCACCGAGCGCCGTGATGGTGGCACGCAGCGCCGACCAGGCACTGCTCCACGCCGTCGACGCCGTCGTGTGGAACCTCAACGCGTCCGGATTTGTGCGATCTTCGATCATGAAATACCTCGCCGAGTACGGAATCACCGAGGCGGATTTGCCGGAGAACGCCGTCCTCTGACCCGATCGACAACTGAGTCCGCTGACGGAAACCGCCCTCGCGCCACGGGTGCAGCGGTAAACAGTATTCCCGTGACGCCGGCCAGTCATCGATAAGAAGAAAGGAGAATTGCGTGGGTTACGATTGGCAGTGGAGTGCGATCACTGACAACTGGCACCTGCTCGTCAGCGGGCTTTGGCTGACCATTTTCTACACCGCCACCTCCGCCGTGCTCGGACTGCTCATGGGCAGCTTCCTGGCCATGGGTAGGCTCTCCGCCCGGCTGTGGTTGCGGATACCGGCAACCATGGTGCTGGAAGTCCTCCGCGGCGTCCCGCTGCTGGTGCTGCTCGTCTGGATCTACTACGCGTTGCCGCTGTTCAGCGGTCTCTCCATCTCAGCGCCGGTCGCCTCGGTCATGGCCCTGAGCCTGTACGGGGCCGCGTACTACGGCGAGATCGTGCGCGGTGGGATCCTGTCGATCGACCCGGGCCAGACCGACGCCGGGCTGTCGCTCGGCATGACGTACGGCGAGCGAATGCGGCGCGTCGTCCTGCCGCAAGCGTTCCGGCGGATGGTTCCGCCGCTGGTCAACCAGAGCATCATTCAACTCAAGAACACGTCCCTGGTCTCGGTGCTGACCGTGGCGGAACTGACGTACCAGGCGCAGCAGATCAGTTCATCGACGTACCGGTCGCTTGAGATCTACACCACGGTGGCGTTCCTGTATCTCGCCATGGTGATCCCATCGTCGATGCTGGCTCGCCGGCTCGAGGTGAAGAACAGGCGGTTCGGTGCGGCGAAAAGGCGAACGCTGAAGCCGGAGAAGCAGAAGGCAGGTGTATTCGCGTGAACTCGACGCCATCTCCCGTCCTGAGCGTCACAGGGCTGGAAAAGTCGTACGGGGATCGTAAGGTCCTGGACGGCATATCCCTCGACGTCAATTCCGGCGAAACACTGGTGCTCATCGGAGCCAGCGGATCCGGAAAGAGCACCCTCCTGCGTTGCATGGGTCTGCTCGACCCGTTCGAGGCGGGTGCGGTGTCGCTGCACGGCGAGGTCCTCGCCATCGGGGGCAGCCACCGGCGGCACGAATCGCGGGCCGAGGCCCGCCGCCGGGCCAACTTCGGCTTCGTGTTCCAGCAATTCAACCTGTTCGGGCACCGGACGGCGCTGGAGAACGTGATGGAGGGCCCGCGGGTCGTCCGCGGCATGGACAAGGCCGCGGCGCGCAAACTGAGCATCGAGCTGCTGGAACGGGTCGGAGTCGGGCACCGGCTGCACGCGGCCGTACCCGAGATGTCCGGAGGCGAACAACAGCGGGTGGCGATCGCCCGCGCGATGGCGATGGAGCCCCAGTGCCTGTTGCTCGACGAACCGACCTCCGCCCTCGACCCCGAACTGGTGGCCGAGGTCCTCGATGTCGTCGCGCAACTGTCCCATGAGGGAACGACGATGGTGATCGTCACGCATGAGATGGGCTTCGCGTACGAGGCCGCCGACCGGGTCGTCTTCATGTGCAACGGCACAGTGCATGAACAGGGACCAGCCAGGGCCGTGCTGGAGTCGCCGTCCTCGACCGCGCTCAAGTCCTTCCTGCGCCGGTTCCACTACTCCTCGTTCCCGTCCACCCAGCCTGGCGGCGCCTCGCTGGTGCCCGCACACGACCCGCACTAGAGGAGCCGTCGATGAGCACATCAGCATTCGGATCCGTCATCACCGCGATGGTCAGCCCCTTCGACGACGAGCACCGGCTCGATCTCGACACCGCGCATGAACTCGCCCAGTGGTTGACCAGGCCGGGGTGGAACGACGGCCTGGTCGTCAACGGGACGACCGGTGAGTCGACCACCACCACGGACCACGAGAAGCAACAGCTGATCGAGGTCGTGGTCCAGGCGGTCGCCGGCCGGGCGAAGGTGATCGCCGGGGTGGGTACCAGCGACACCCGACACAGCATCGAGCTGGCTCGGGCGGCCGAAGCCGCGGGTGCGGACGGATTGCTCGTCGTCACGCCGTACTACTCCAGGCCGTCACAGGACGGGATCCTGCAGCACCTGCGGGCGATCGGCGACAGCACGACACTTCCGATCATGTTGTACGACATCCCCAAACGGGCCGGGGTCGCCCTCGAGCCGTCGACTCTGGCGGCCGCCGGCGAACACGAGCGGATCGTGGCGCTGAAGGACGCCAAGGGCGACCTGGAGTCGGCCTCCTGGGTCATCAGCCACACAGACCTGGCCGTGTACTCCGGGGACGACGCTCTGAATCTGCCACTGCTGTCAGTCGGTGCCGTCGGATTCGTGAGCGTCGTGGGCCACGTGGCCGCCGGCGAGTTGCGCGACCTGCTTGACGCCTACACAGCCGGGGACGTGGCGCGGGCCCGTCTGCTGCATCAACGGCTGCTCCCGATCTACCAGGGGATGTTCCTGGCCCCCGGGGCCGCGTCCGCCAAGGCCGCGCTCGCCACGATGGGCATGGGCAACGGGCAGGTCCGCCCGCCGCTGGTAGGCCTGAGCCAGCAGGAGCGGAACCTACTGGTCAAAGCGCTCACGGAGGCCGACTGCTCGCCGGCGCTGGTGGTGTAGCGAGGTGCCGGATGTCGGATCGGAGCAATCTCCACTACCGGTCGCTGTCTTCGGCGCGTACGGGCGGATGGGTGCCCTGGTGTGCCGCGCCATCGAGGCGAGCCCGGACCTGCAGTTGGTGGCGGCGCTCGGGAGAGGTGATCTCCGCGAGCGAGCAAAGCCGGCGTCCGTGGTTGTCGACTTCACCCACCCCGACGCGGTGATGGGGAACGCGACGTGGGCGCTCGAAAACGGCAAGCACCTCGTTATCGGGACGACGGGATTCGATGAGGCGCGCCTGTCGGCCCTGCGTACCTGGTTGGATGCCACCGAGCCACGTCTTGGCACGTTCGTCGTGCCGAACTTCAGTCTCAGCGCGCTACTCGCCACTCGCTTCGCGGCGATGGCGGCGCCGTACTTCACGTCGGTCGAGATCTTCGATTTCAGTCACGAGAAGAAGGCCGAGGCACCCTCTGGCACTGCCACAGAGACGGCACGGGCGATCGCGCAGGCACGGGCCGCGGCGGGCTCGCCACCCGCCACCCCGGACCTGCCCCCACCGGAGGCGGCGGGCGCCCTGGTCGAGGGCGTGCCCGTCCACTCGGTACGGATGCAGGGGCTCGTGTTCCATCAAACGGTGCTCTTTGCAAGCGGCGGTGAAGTGCTGCGACTGAGGTTCGACGCGCATGATCGTGTGGCGTACGTTCCGGGGGTTCTACGGGCGGTACGGGTGGTCGGAAAAACCCCGGGACTGCACCTGGGCCTCGGCTCCCTGTATGACCTCGGCCTCCTCTGACGCCCGTCAGCCCCGTGCCCAACGTGGGCTGCGGGTTGGCCGCTGACAAGGCATACGGCTCGCGGGTCCACCGGGAACACTTGCGCCAGCACGGCATCAAGGCCACCATTTCCATCAATACCGATCAATCAACCGGCCGGCGCGGGAAGGAATCGAAAGGCGGCCGGCCCCGACCTTCGACCGTCAGATCTACCAACGCCTGTGCCTGCCGAAATTCATCCGCGCAGGTCACGCGGCGTGTTGGTACTCGTGCAGGATGCCGCCGAGGCGGTCGCGTCGGCGGACGGCCAGGCTCGACCCTTCCCGGTTCGGTGATCGGCGTGGGGAGCGGACGCAACGGACGGGTGTTGGCGATGCCCTGGTGCGGCCTGTGCTGGTTGTAGTGGCGCTCGAACTCGTGGAGGGCGTGCAGCAAGTGGTGCTGGCTCCAGATCAGGGTGCGGTCGAGCAATTCGCGGCGGCATGTCTGCACCCACCGTTCCATGATCGCGTTCATGTGGGTCATCCTCACAGCGGTGAGGATGACCTCGATGCCAGCGTCGG
The DNA here is from genome assembly GCF_040656135.1 of Micromonospora sp. NPDC050200. Classification (NCBI taxonomy): domain Bacteria; kingdom Bacillati; phylum Actinomycetota; class Actinomycetes; order Micromonosporales; family Micromonosporaceae; genus Micromonospora; species Micromonospora sp. NPDC050200. The sequence goes on along the minus strand of NZ_JBFALG010000048.1, from coordinate 985 downwards.
ACAGGATGGTGTCGAACAGGGCGGCCGGCCTCGGTGTGCCGTGGGGGTCGCCGGTGCCGAGGAACGACAGTCTGGGTCGCGAACGCGCGGCGTGTCGGCGGGCGAGCAGGTCCCGATGCCAACGCAGAACGGTGTCCGCACATACCAGCAGCCGCAGCTGACGCAGCGTCTGCCGTTGCAGTGGGTGCAGTAGCGCGGCCATCAGGGCCCGGTCGGTGGGCATGAGCTGGACCCGTTGACCATCGAGCTGCCGTCGCAGCACATCGACCTGGTGACGCAGCGCAAGGATCTCCACGTCCTTTTCCCGGTCGCTGGCCGGCAGCAGGCGTAGCAGGGCGAACGTGTGGGACATCGTTAGGTAGGCCAATCGCAGCAGCAGGTTCGGTCATCATGCCCGGGGGAGCAGTATGCCTGCCGAAACGTACCGCCAGACCCCGTTGACCTTCACGTACGTCTCATCGACGAACCAGCGGTCTCCCGGTGAGTGACGGCACAACCGGGCGGCGTCGGCCAGCAGTGGGGTGAACCGCTGCACCCACCGGAACACGGTGACGTGGTCGACCTCGACCCCACGTTCGGCCAGCAGTTCCTCAACGTCGCGGTAGGAGAGGTTGAACCGTAGGTACCAGCGCACCGCGAGAACGATCACCTCGGGTGGGAACCGGAGCCCGGCGAACGCCGACCTCGGCGGTGACCAGGACCGAACGCGAGACGATGACCTCACTGGTCCAGCCTGACCGTACCGATCAAGCCGTGTTCGATCTTGCTCGCGCCCAACGCAACAGAGCCCGGCTACGCGCCACGCTGGCGCGGCGAGGTGGGACACGGCGAGAGCCGCCGCCCGCTCCCCACGCGGCGGCAATTTCGGGATCGTGACGATTACCTGCGTCTGCGGATCTCCTCGGCGGCCTGCGGCACGACCTTGAACAGGTCGCCCACCACGCCGAAGTCGGCCAGCTCGAAGATCGGGGCCTCGCCGTCCTTG
>NZ_JBFALG010000047.1:0-52705 GCF_040656135.1 Micromonospora sp. NPDC050200 | reverse complement strand
CCGCCGGCCGTCGGCGCGCCACGTGCCCTGGGCGCGGCACCGGGCTCCCCGGCCTTCCGGTGGCCGCTCGACGGCCCGCCACGCCCGGTGCGGCGCTTCGACCCGCCACCACGACCGTGGCTGCCCGGCCACCGCGGGGTCGACCTGGCCGGCGCCACGGGAGCCACCGTCCGCGCGGCCGGGGCCGGGACGGTGCTCTTCGCGGGCATGGTCGCCGGCCGGCCGGTGGTCACCGTGGGGCACGCGGCGGGCCTGCGGACCACCTACGAGCCGGTCCGACCCGACGTACGCCCCGGCGATCCGGTCCGGCCCGGCACGCCGCTCGGCGTCCTGCTGGCCGGACACCCCGGCTGCCCCGCCCCGGCCTGCCTGCACTGGGGGCTGCGGCGGGGCGCCGACTATCTCGACCCGCTGGCCCTGCTCGGGCTCGGGCCGGTCCGGCTGCTCCCGGTGCGCGACCCGACCGGCTCGACTGCCGGGCGGACGGCACGGGCCGCCTGCCGGTGTGGTCGCCGCGGGCAGTGGCCGGGATCAGCGCCGGGCGAGCATCGGGGGAAGCCGGACGGCCAGCCGTTCGTACTCCTCGGCGGAGTTGTAGACCTGCGCGCAGAGCCGTAGCCAGCCCCGGCCGTCCCAGGCCATCACCGCCACCTCGGTGGCGAGCTGCTCGGCGATCCGGTCCCGCAGGGCCCCGGCGGTGTCGAGGGTGGTGGCGACGCCCGGCGGCAGCGGCACGATCCGCATGGCGACCCCCGGCCCGCCCGGGTCCGGCAGGTCCGCCGGCGCCACCCCGAGCGCGTCCCCGACCACCCGTTGCCCGTACGCGGCCAGCGCCGCGTTGTGCGCGCGCACCCGGTCCAGCCCGAGGCTGCGCAGCGCGTAGAGCCCGGCCGGGGCGCCGAGCCAACCGGTGTAGTCGAGGGTCGCCTGCCACTCCACGTTGCCGGGGAAGCCGGCCCCCTGCTCCCAGGAGACCACCAGCGGCTCGATCCGCTCCCGCCACGGCGGGGCGACCACCAGCACGCCGGTGCCCCGCGGGGCGAACGCCCACTTGTGCAGGTTGCCCACCCAGAAGTCGGCGCCGACGCTGCCGACGTCGACCGGCAGCATGCCGGGCACGTGCGCCGCGTCCACCAGCACCGGTACGCCCCGCTCGCGGGCCACCTGCGCGACGGCCGCGACCGGGAAGAGCCGGGCGGTGGGGGAGGTGAGCTGGTCGACGACGAGCAGTCGGGTCCGCCCGGGCCGCAGACCGGCGCGGACGATCTCGACGATCTCCTCGTCGGTGGCGGCCAGCGGCACCCGCAGCGCCCGGGTGGCCGCGCCGGTGCGGCGGCACTCCCGCTCGATGCTGAAGCCGACCGCGCCGTACCCGTGGTCGGTGGTGAGTACCTCGTCGCCGGCCCCCAGGCCGACGGACTGGAGGACCACCGCGACCCCGGTGGTGGCGTTGCCGACCAGCGCGGTGCCGTCCGGGTCGGCGCCGAGGAAGGTGGCCAGGTGCCGTCGGGTGTGGGTGATCCGGTCGACCAGCCCCTGGGTGAAGAAGCGCAGCGGGTTGGACTCCATCTCGTCGCGCAACCGCTGCTGCGCCCGCTGCACGCTGACCGGCACCGCGCCGAACGCCCCGTGGTTGAGGTAGCTGACCGCCGCGTCGAGCGAGAAGAGCAGTCGGGCCCCGGGGATCGGCTCGGGCGGCCGGGCGACGGTCACTCCGTGATCATATCCGGCGGCGGATCAACCGTCGTCGGTTCGCCGTCCTCCCTCGGCGGTCGGCGGCACCGCGCCGGCCGAGCGGGCGCCGCGGGTCAGGCGCGCGGATGTGCCTGCCGGTACGCGGCCCGCAGCCGCTCGACCGAGACGTGCGTGTAGATCTGCGTGCTGCCGAGCGAGGAGTGCCCCAGCAGTTCCTGCACGGCGCGCAGGTCCGCGCCCCCCTCCAGCAGGTGGGTCGCCGCGGAGTGCCGCAGCCCGTGCGGGCTGACCCGGGGCAGCCCGAGGGACTCGGCGTACCCGGCGACGATCCGACGCGCCGTCGTCGGGTTCAGCCGCCCGCCGCGCGCCCCGAGCAGCAGGGCGTCCCCGGAGCCAGGCACCGCCACCGCCGGCCGCCCCGACCGCAGCCAGTCGTCGATCGCCCGTTGCGCCGGCACCCCGTACGGCACCGACCGCTCCCGCCCGCCCTTGCCGAGGACGCGGACCACCCGGCGGCTGTGGTCGACGTCGGCGACGTCCAGCCCGCACGCCTCGCTGACCCGCACCCCGGTGCCGTAGAGCAGCTCCAGCAGGACCCGGTCGCGCAGCCGTACCGGATCGTCGCGGGAATCGGCGGTGTCGCCCGGATCGTCCCGGGTCGCATCGGTGGGCTCGGTCGGGTCGTCGCGCCGCGTCGGGGCCACGCCATTGCCGGCGGCCTCGACCAGTGCGGCGGCCTGGTCGGCGCGGAGGACGGTGGGCAGGTCGCGGTGCGCCCGTGGACTGGACAGCGGAGCGGCCACGTCGCTGGGGAGCACGCCCGCGCGGTGCGCCCAGGCACTGAAGGTGCGTGCCGCCGCCGCCCGCCGGGCCAGCGACGTCCGGGCCGCGCCCAGGGTCCGCTGCTTGGCCAGCCAGCTGCGCAGCACCGTCAGGTCCAGCTCCGACGGCTGGGAGCAGCCCATCCGCATGCCGTGGTCGAGCAGCGAGACCAGATCGGCGACGTACGCCCGCACCGTGTGCGCCGAGCGGTTGCGCACCCGGGCCAGGTGGTCGGCGAAGTCGTCCACGGCCTCCCGCATCGCCGGCGGCAGCGCCTCGTGCGCGGTGCGGGTGGCCCGCCCGCCGCCCGTCATCGCCGGCCCCGCGCCGCCGGGGAGCAGGCCGGGGCACCACGGAACCTCGGCACCGCATGACGTCCACCTGGCACGGGCTCAGCGTAGGCGCGCGCCGCCCGGTCGGCACACCGTCGCCGTCGGCCGCGTGCGTGGACGGGGAGGGTCGGTCGGTGGTGGCGTGGACGGGGAGACTGGAGGCAGGGGCGGTGCGTGTGCCGTCGCCGGTTGCCTCGGCGGGGACGCCGACGGGAGGAGGGGACCGCTCATGGGCCTGGACGTCGTCCTCTACCGACTGGTCCGTGGCGGCCCCGGCCGTCGGCCGTCCTCGGTCGCCGCGCAGGTGGTGCCCGATCCCGACGACCTGCTGCTCGACCTGCTGCGGCGGGGTCGAGGCGGCGGGCGCACCCCGACGCTGGACCGGATCGACCCGCTCGGTGAGCTCGTGGTCGGGGCGGAGCGGGCACCCCAGCTCCTGGCCGAACTGGACTGCCTGGTCGAGGCCGCCCGCACCCCGGCCGAGACCGCGCAGGTACGCCGGGTGGCGGTGCTGGTCCGCCGCTGCGTACGCGAGCGCGATCTGGAGATCCGCTTCGAGGCGGACTGAACCCGGTCACCCCGCGGCGTCCGGTGCCGGCTCGGCGGAGGCGCGCGCCGACTTCGGGGGCCGTGCCAGGGCGTACCCGCCGTCCCGGCGGAGCACCATCGACAGCTCCTCCAGCAGGGAGAGCTTGCGCATCGCCGTACGCACGTCGACCCCGGCCCGCGCGGCGAGCGCGTCGAGCCCGACCACCCCGCGCCGGGGCAGCGACTCCAGCACCATGGTCGCCTCGTCGTCGAGCAGGTCGCCCGGGCGCTCCGGCCCCCGCGCAAGCGGGGCCAGGTCGGCCCCGATCCGGCCGACCTCCTCCAGCACGTGCGGCACCCCGGTCACCAGCCGGGCGGTCGGCTGCTCCCGCAGCACCTCGTGTGCCCCCACCGACATCGCCGAGGTGACCGGGCCCGGCACCACCATCGCCCGCCGGTCCATGGCGATCGCCCGGTTCACCGTCTGCGTCGCACCGCTGCGGGCCGCCGCCTCCACCAGCACCGTGCCGCGGGTCGCGGCGGCGATCACCCGGTTTCGGATCAGGAACCTGGGCCGCAGCGGTTCGGCGCCGGGCAGCCACTCGCTCACCAGCAGCCCGGTCTCGGCGATCCGGTCGAACAGGGCGGCGTTGCCCATCGGGTAGGGCCGGTCGACGCCGCAGGCCAGCACCGCCACCGTCAGCCCGCCGGCGGTCAACGCGCCCCGGTGCGCCGCCGCGTCGATGCCGAACGCCCCGCCGGAGACCACCGTCCAGTCCCGCTCGGCCAGCCCGTACCCGATCTCGGTGGCGACGTGCAGGCCGTACCCGGTGGCGGCCCGCGCGCCGACCACCGCGACCGAGCGGTCCAGCGCCTCGCCGAGCGGCCAGCCGCCGCGTACCCAGAAGCAGAGCGGCGGGGCGGTCTCCAGGTCGACCCGCCGGCTCACCCCGGACAGCACCAGCCGGTGCAGGTCGTCCAGGCGGGCGGGCCAGTCCTCGTCCTCCGGGGTGAGCAGGCGGGCGCCGACCCGCTCGGTGCGGGTGAGCGCGTCGGCGGCGACGGCGCGGGCGTCCCCGGCGGCCGTGCGTGCCGCCACCGCCGAGCGCAGGCTGGTCTCGGGCGCGCCTCCGTCGAGGAGCAGGTCCAGCGCCGCCACCGGGCCGAGCTGCTGGACCAGCCGGTGCACCGACCGGGTGCCCGGTTCGGCGAGCCAGGTCAGTGCCACCCGGGCCAGCAGCCGCTCCTCGCTGGTGCTCATGCTCCCTCTCCCGTTCTCAGTTGGATGGCCTCCAGCACGTCCTCGCGCTGCGGCCGGGTCCGGCCGTCCAGGTCGGCGATGGTCCAGGCCAGGCGGATGATGCGGTCGAAGCCACGGGCGGAGACGGCTCCGGAGTCCAGTCGGCCGCGCAGTTCGGCGGTGTCCCGGGCGGGCAGCCGCCACGGCGGCTGGCGCAGGTACGGGCCGGGGATCTCGGCGTTGAGCTTGCGGTCCACCGGCGCCCAGCGGGCGGCCGCCGCCTGCCGGGCCGTGGCGACCCGGGCCGCCACCCTCGCCGACGGCTCGCTGGCCGCGGCCGCCTCCATCAGTTCCGCCGCCCGCACCGGCAGCAGCTTCACCTGCACGTCGATCCGGTCCAGCAGCGGCCCGGAGAGCCGGCCCAGGTACCGCCGCCGGGCCAGCGGGCTGCATTCGCAGTACGCGTCCCCGGCCGGCTTCGCGCACGGGCACGGGTTGGCGGCCATGACAAGCTGACTGCTGGCCGGGTACTCGGTGCCGCCCCCGCTGCGGGCCAGCTGGATCCGGCCGTGCTCCAGCGGTTGCCGCAGCGCCTCCAGCGCCCCCTTGCTGAACTCGGGCGCCTCGTCGAGGAAGAGCACGCCGCGGTGGGCCAGCGAGACCGCCCCCGGCCGGGCGAGCCCGGACCCGCCGCCGACCAGGGAGGGGATCGTCGCCGTGTGGTGCGGCGCCTGGAACGGCGGCCGGCGCAGCAGCCGGCCGCCCGGCGGGAGCAGCCCGGCGATCGAGTGCAGCGCGGTGACCTCCAGCGCCGCGTCGTCGTCCAGCTCCGGCAGGATCGAGGGGAGCCGTTCGGCGAGCATGGTCTTGCCCGCGCCGGGCGGCCCCAGCAGGGCGAGGTGGTGCCCGCCCGCGGCGGCCACCTCCAGCGCCCGCCGGCCCAGCGCCTGCCCGGCCACCTCCGCCAGATCCGGGCCGTCGGCGGGGGGCGGCGACGGCGTGGCGGGTGGCTCGATCAGCGGGGTGCCGTCGCGGACGAAGCTGACCAGCCGGTGCAGCGTGTCGACCGCCCGGACCCGGATCCCGGGGATGACCGCCGCCTCGGCGGCGTTCTCCACCGGGACGACCACCCGGTCCCGTCCGGCGCGCGCCGCGGCCGCCACCATCGGCAGCACCCCGCGTACCGGCCGGACCGTCCCGTCCAGGCCCAGCTCGCCGAGGATCACCACGCCGTCCAGCGGCACCAGCGGCAGCTCTCCCGACCCGCCCAGCACCGCCGCCGCGATGGCCAGATCGAACGCGGAGCCGTACTTGGGCATCGTCGCGGGCAGCAGGTTGAGGGTGATCCGCCGGTTGGGCCAGCGTTGACCCGAGTTGACGATGGCGGCCCGCACCCGGTCGCGCGCCTCGTGCAGGGCGGTGTCGGGCAGCCCGGAGATGACCACCGCCGGCAGCCCCGGGGCCAGGTCGGCCTCCACCTCGACCAGGTGGCCGGTGACCCCGACCAGCCCCACACTGAACACCTTGGCGTAGCTCACGCCGTCACCCCGCGCGGCAGGACCGGCGTACGCATCAGAACGCCCCCTTCAGGTGCTCGACGCGGGCCGCGCCGGCGGGGGGCAGCCGTACCGCCAGCACGTCGAAGCGCACCTCGTCGGCGTTGACCCCGGACTCGGCCAGCCAGCGGGCGGCGAGCCCGCGCAACCGGCGGGCCTTGGCCGGCACGACCGCCTCGGCCGGGGTGCCGTAGTCGTCGCTGCGCCTGGTCTTCACCTCGCAGAAGGCGAGCACCGGGCCGTCCCAGGCGATGATGTCGATCTCCCCGTCCGGGCAGCGCCAGTTGCGGGCGACCGGGCGTAGCCCGGCCCCGATCAGGTGCCGGACGGCGCACCGTTCGCCGTACGCGCCGACCGCCTGGTTCCGCTTCGTCATGCCGGTCAGGGTGGGCCGCCCGGTGCCCGCGCCGTGGCCTCCGGCACGGTGCCTGTGGACGACGAGGCGACCTGTGGACGAGCGGACGATCATGGGTGCCGCGTGCTATGGACACGGCTGGCCGCCCATGGCCGCCCATGGCCGCCCATGGCCGGCCAGGGCAACGCATCGCCGGGCGCTCCGCCCCCCAACAGGGACGAATGGCGTCGGTGGGGTGGGTCGCATACGGTGCCGGACGTGGACGCACGACGGAGCTATCCCGAAGATCAGGAGTCACGCTGGTATCCCGCCGGGAGTGAGCGCGGCTACGGCGAGCCGGACTGGCGGAGCGCGGGCGAGTCCCGCCCGCGTGACGACGAGTTCCCGATCCCGGAGCAGCGCGGCGCGGTGGAGGACCGGTTCGCCGAGCCGGGCGGCGCGGGGCGGTACGGCCAGACCGGGCGTTACGGCGCGGCCGACCCGCTCGGTGACTCCCGGGGCGAGTCCGAGGGATACCGCCCGACCCGCTCGCGGCGGGCGGACGACCCGGACGTCCCCGGTGAGCTGCCCGGCGATCGCCCCGGCCGGCGGGCCGCCCGGGAGAACCCCGACCCGCTCTCCACCACCGGCGCCGGCCCGCTGACCGACCGGCTCTCCACCACCGGCGCCGGCCCGCTGATCACCAGCGGTGTCGGCCGGCTCGCCACCACCGGCGCCGGCCCGCTGACCGGCGTGGAGGCGGGAGACCGGCCGGATCCGGTGCGGTCCGCCCCGCTGGGCGGGTACCCGGTCGTCGAGCCGGGCCGCCCCGCCGAGCCGACCCATCCGCTGGAGATGCCGACCGGTCCGATGCCCCCGGTCACGCCCCGCCTGGACGGCCCGGTGGGCCCCGAGGCGGCGTACCGTCCGGGGGGTGTGCCCTCCGACGGCGTCTACCGGACCCGCCGACCGGCGCTGGCGGTGCTCCTCGGCGCGCTGGTGGCGGTCTTCGAGCTGCCCGCGCTGCGGGTGCTGCTGCACGGCCTGACCGGCGACCCGGTCTCCGCGTCCCACGTCGTCGTCGGCATCTTCCTGGTCACCGGGCTGCCGATCTTCGCTGCCGGCCTGTACGGGCTGCGCACCGGCGGCCTGGCGATGGCGGACGGCGCGCGGGGCTGGCTGCGCCCGCCGACGGCCTACCTGACCGTCGGGCTGGTGCTCTTCCTCGCCGCCGCGCTCGCCGCCCGCTGACCCGGACCGGCCGCCACGCCCGCGCCGACCGGCCGGGCGCCGCTGAGGGTCGAGCCGGTCGGGGCGGGCGGCGCGTACCTGATTTGGTTGCGGTTCCCGGCGCGGCGACCGGCGTGTCGTGTCCGAATTCTCGGCCGGATCATCAGGCGTGGTGGCGGGACCCGGCGAGCGGCCGGTCGGGTGGGGTTCGCGCACCCGGCAGCCCGGCGGCGGGACAGGGGCGTACACTGGTCGACTGGCGACCGCCTCGTGCGGTCGACCTCGCGCGCCCTCTCCACGGTTCCGTGGGGCGACGGCCTCCCTGGTCCCGATCCTGATCGGGCCCATCATGGCCGGCGACCGGGCGCCAGGACGCCCGGCCGCCTGGCCGGGCGGGACAACCAGGGACCAAGGAGTACCCCATGGCCGTCGTGACCATGCGCCAGCTGCTGGAGAGCGGTGTCCACTTCGGACACCAGACCCGGCGCTGGAACCCGAAGATGAAGCGCTTCATCTTCACCGAGCGCAACGGTATCTACATCATCGACCTGCGCCAGACCCTCGACTACATCGAGAAGGCGTACGGCTTCGTGCGGGGGACCGTCGCCGAGGGTGGCAGCATCCTCTTCGTCGGCACCAAGAAGCAGGCCCAGGAGGCCATCGCCGAGCAGGCGACCCGGGTCGGCCAGCCGTACGTCAACCACCGCTGGCTCGGTGGCATGCTGACCAACTTCCAGACGGTGTACAAGCGCCTTCAGCGGATGAAGGAGCTGGAGGCCCTGGGTGACCTGAGCGGCACCGCCGCCGGTTACACCAAGAAGGAGACCCTGCAGCTCTCCCGCGAGAAGATCAAGCTGACCCGCACCCTGGGTGGTCTGCGGGACATGCAGAAGCTCCCGGCCGCGATCTGGGTGGTCGACACCAAGAAGGAGCACATCGCCGTCGACGAGGCCCGCAAGCTGGGCATCCCGGTCATCGCGGTGCTGGACACCAACTGCGACCCGGACGAGGTCGACTTCCCGATCCCGGGCAACGACGACGCGATCCGCTCGGCCGAGCTGCTGACCAAGGTCGTCGCCGCCGCCGTCGCCGACGGCCTGATCGCCCGCTCCGGCCGTCGCCGTGGCACCGACGAGAAGCCCGAGCCGGGCCAGGTCGGCGCCGACGAGCCGCTGGCCGAGTGGGAGCGCGAGCTGCTCGAGGAGCCGAAGAAGGCCGACGAGCAGCAGCCGGCCGAGCAGCCGGTCGAGCAGCCGGCGGCCGCCGCGGCGGAGTGACCGCACCGTCGCTTCCCCGCCGTCCGTTTTCGCAGACGGTGGGGAAGCGGCGGGTACGCCGGGCACATCCGGCCCGGATCCGGGTAACCGGCACCCAGACCATCCCACCGCAGTTCCGACATCGAAGAGAGAGCCATGTCCAACTTCACCGCCGCGGACGTCAAGAAGCTCCGCGACCTCACCGGCGCCGGCATGATGGACTGCAAGAAGGCGCTGACCGAGGCCGAGGGCGACTTTGACAAGGCCGTCGAGATCCTGCGTGTCAAGGGCGCCAAGGACGTCGGCAAGCGGGCCGGCCGCACCGCCGCCAACGGCCTCGTCGCCCACTCCGGCCAGGCGCTGCTGGAGCTCAACTGCGAGACCGACTTCGTCGCCAAGAACGACGCCTTCATCGAGCTGGCCCAGCGCCTGGTCGAGCACGGCGAGCGCAGCGGCGTCGGCACCGCCGAGGAGCTGCTCGCCTCCGAGCTGGACGGCAAGACCGTCGCCGACCTGATCCAGGAGCAGTCCGCCAAGATCGGCGAGAAGCTGGTGCTCAACCGCTTCGCCAAGCTCGAGGGCACCACCGCCGTCTACCTGCACCGCAAGAGCCAGGACCTGCCCCCGGCGGTCGGTGTGCTCGTGCAGTACACCGGCAGGACCGACGAGGCCGGCGACGCCGACGCCCGCGCGGTCGCCATGCAGATCGCCGCGATGCGGCCGAAGTACCTCACCCGGGACGAGGTGCCGGCCGAGGTCGTCGAGTCCGAGCGGCGCATCGCCGAGCAGACCGCCCGCGAGGAGAACAAGCCCGAGGCGGCGCTGCCGAAGATCGTCGAGGGCCGGGTCAACGGCTTCTTCAAGGACTACGTCCTGGTCGAGCAGTCGTCGGTCGCCGACAACAAGAAGACCGTCAAGCAGGTGCTGGCCGACGCCGGCATCGAGGTGACCCGCTTCCTGCGGTTCGAGGTCGGCCAGGCCTGAGCCGCCGGATCGGGCGCGTGAGGCGCCCGTGGGCAGGAACGTCGACGAGGAGGCCGCTGGTGTACGTGACAGGCACCGCGGCCTCCTCGTCACATAGGGTCGGCAACGGCAGTTGTGCGGGACGCGGCGCGCAGGACGTGCGCGCGGGGAGGGGCGGGGCGGATGACGCAGGTTGTGAGTGACCGGAGCCTGGGAGCGGACGACCCGACGGCGCCACCGCCCGGGCGGGCCCGCCGGGTGGTGCTGAAGCTCTCCGGTGAGGTCTTCGGCGGCGGGGCGATCGGCGTCGACCCGGACGTCGTACAGGGCATCGCCCGGCAGATCGCCACCGTGGTCCGCCGCGGCGTGCAGGTCTCCGTGGTGGTCGGCGGCGGCAACTTCTTCCGTGGCGCCGAGCTGCAGAAGCGCGGCATGGACCGGGCCCGGGCCGACTACATGGGCATGCTCGGCACCGTGATGAACTGCCTCGCCCTCCAGGACTTCCTGGAGAAGGAGGGTATCGAGACCCGGGTGCAGAGCGCGATCACGATGGCTCAGGTCGCCGAGCCGTACATCCCGCTGCGTGCCATCCGGCACCTGGAGAAGGGTCGCGTGGTGATCTTCGGCGCGGGCGCCGGGATGCCGTACTTCTCCACCGACACGGTTGCCGCGCAGCGCGCCCTGGAGATCCGCGCCGACGTGGTGCTGATGAGCAAGAACGGCGTGGACGGCGTCTACACCGCCGACCCCCGGATCGACCCCTCCGCCAGCAAGTTCGACTCGATCACCTTCTCCGAGGTGCTGCGCCGCAACCTGCGGGTGGCCGACGCCGCCGCGTTCAGCCTCTGCATGGAGAACGGCCTGCCGATGCTGGTCTTCGGCGCCCAGGGCGACGACACGATCATTCGCGCCGTCGGCGGCGACAAGATCGGTACCCTGATCACCGCCTGAACTCCCCCGGCCGACCGCCGCGGCGGTCCTCCGACAGACAGCAGCAGAGCCCACCACGAGTAACAGAAGGAGGCGAGGAGACCGGTGATCGACGACACCCTCCTCGAGGCCGAGGAGAAGATGGAGCGTGCCATCGAGCACGCCAAGGAAGAGTTCGGCGCCATCCGCACCGGCCGCGCCAACGCCGCCATGTTCTCCAAGGTCGTCATCGACTACTACGGCACCCCCACCCCGCTGCCCCAGATGGCGTCCATCGCGGTTCCCGAGCCGCGGATGGTCATCATCAAGCCGTACGACAACTCGCAGATCAACGCCATGGAGAAGGCGATCCGCGACTCGGACCTCGGCGTCAACCCGAACAACGAGGGCAACCAGCTGCGCATGCTGCTCCCGCAGATGACCGAGGAGCGCCGCCGCGAGATGATCAAGGTGGCCCGGCACAAGGGTGAGGAGGCCAAGGTGGCCATCCGTAACATCCGCCGCAAGGGCAAGGAAGAGCTGGACCGGATCGTCAAGGACGGCGAGGCCGGCGAGGACGAGGGCCGTCGCGCCGAGAAGGAGCTGGACGACCTGACGCAGCGGTACGTCGCCAGCGTCGACGACCTGGTCAAGCACAAGGAGACCGAGCTGCTCGAGGTCTGAGCGGCGACCGGCCCCCAGCCGGACCCGATCTGCCACGGCACCGGGGTGCCGCCGCCGACACCGGCGGTGGCACCCCGGTGCCGCGTCGTTGCGGACGAACCTCGGCCGGCCCGCGCCAACGACCGGCGACCGGCGACCGGTCCATCGTCCGCCGTGCCGGGGCGGCCCGTGCAGTAGGCTCGGCACGATTCCCGGCCACCGCGCGGTGAACGGCGGGGATCGGCCGGTCGTCAGGGCGGTCAACCGGACGGAACAGTCACGCGTGTAGGGGATGGTCTTGATCTTGCGTCATGTGGTGGAACTCGTACCGTCTCCGCTCGGTGCGTGATGTCCCACCTCGACCCCTACGGCGGCACCGAGCCTCGCGGCTGGGACCGGCCGGAGATTCCCCCGGCGCTGCCCTGGCCCGAGCGCGACGTCGAGCCGTGGACCCGGCAGGCCCGGCCCGACCTGTACGCCGGCGCGCAGGCCCGCCCCCGTCGCTACGACGAACCGGGCGTCGACCCGGGTGACGACCGGTACGACCCCGGCTATGACCGGCGCCCGGTCCGTCCGGCCGGCGCCCCCGGCCCCGCTCGCCGGCTGTCGGACGACGACGTCCCCACCTCGCAGCTTCCCCCGGTCCGGGACGACGACGCGCCCACCGCCCAGTTCGCTCTGGTGGGCGCGGACGAGGCGGCGGCGGAGCCGCGGCGACCGTCGGGGCGGCGGCCGCGCGGCCGGCGCCGGGCCAGCGCGGACCGGCCGGCGACCCAGCAGTCCGGGACGGGCCGGGCCGGCCGGAACCTCCCGGCCGCCATCGCGGTCGGCCTCGGGCTCGGCGCCCTCATCCTGGTGCCGCTCTTCTTCTACCTGCCGGCGTTCCCCGCCGTGGTGGCCGCCGCGATCGGCGTGGGCATCTGGGAGATGGCCCGGGCGGTACGCCGCAGCGGCGCGCACCCGCCGCTGGTGCCGCTGATCGCCGGTGGGGTGCTGATGATCGGGCTGGCCTGGTACGCCGGGCCGGACGCGCTCAGCCTGGGCCTGCTGGTCACCGTGCTCGGCACGATGATCTGGCGGCTCGGCGACGGCCCGGCCGGTTTCCAGCGGGACCTCACGGCGGCCACCCTGATCGCGGTCTACGTGCCGTTCCTCGGCGGGTTCGCGGCGCTGCTCGCGGCGGTCCCCGACGACGGGCACCTGCGGGTGCTGGTGACCGTGGTCGCCGTGGTGCTCTCCGACACCGGCGGGTACGCCGCCGGAGTGTCCTTCGGCAAGCACCCGATGGCGCCCTCGATCAGCCCGAAGAAGTCCTGGGAGGGCTTCGCCGGGTCGGTCTGCGCGGCGGCGGTCGGCAGTGCCGTGCTGCTCTGGCTGCTCTTCGACGTGCCGCCGTGGTGGGGCGCGCTGTTCGGGGTCGCGGTCTCCGGCGCGGCGGTCCTCGGCGACCTCGCCGAGTCCATGATCAAGCGTGACCTGGGCGTGAAGGACATGAGCAGCCTGCTGCCCGGGCACGGCGGCCTGATGGACCGGCTCGACTCGATCCTCTTCGCCGTCCCCGCCGCCTACCTGCTGTTGGCGGTGTTCGTGCCGGTGGTGAGCTGAGGCATGAATCACGCCCGGCAGAGCGCGTCGCCCGGCTGGTGGGGGTCGATTCGGCACCTCCGGACGGGTGTGTTCCGCAGCCGGCGTGACAGACTGGACCGGCCATGACGAGCCTGCCTGTGATCCCCGTAGACCCCGACGCTCCCGGGCGCCGGCCCGCGATGCCTCCCCGCCACCTCGCCGACCTGGACCTGCCGGGCCGGCAGGCGCTGGTGACCGAGTTGGGCGAGCCGGCCTTCCGCGCCAAGCAGGTCTCCAACCACTACTTCGGTCGGCTGGTGCGCGACCCGGAGCTGATGACCGACCTGCCGGCGGCCACCCGGGAGCGGCTGGCCGGTGCGCTGCTGCCCACCCTGCTCAACCCGATCCGCGAGCTGGCCTGCGACGACGGCGCCACCCGCAAGGCGCTCTGGCGGCTGCACGACGGCTCGCTGGTGGAGAGCGTGCTGATGGGCTACCCGGACCGGGTGACCGTCTGCATCTCCAGCCAGGCCGGCTGCGGCATGGCGTGCCCGTTCTGCGCCACCGGCCAGGCCGGGCTGACCCGCAACCTCTCCACGGCCGAGATCGTCGACCAGGCGGTCTACCTCGCCGGCGTCGCGGCCTCCGGCGCGGTGGCGGGGTCGCCGCCGCGGCTGTCGCACGTCGTCTTCATGGGCATGGGCGAGCCGCTGGCGAACTACTCCCGGGTGGTCGCGGCGATCCGTCGGCTGGTCGCACCGGCCCCCGAGGGGCTCGGCCTGTCGCAGCGGCACATCACCGTGTCCACCGTCGGCCTGGTTCCGGCCATCCGCCGACTGGCCAGCGAAGACCTCTCGGTGACTCTTGCGCTGTCGCTGCACGCGCCCGATGATGATCTGCGCGACGAACTCGTGCCGGTCAACCAGCGCTGGAAGGTAGCCGAGGTGCTGGACGCAGCGTGGGACTACGCGGCCCGGACGGGGCGCCGCGTGTCGATCGAGTACGCGATGATCAAGGACGTGAACGACCAGCCGTGGCGGGCGGACCTGCTCGGGCGGCTGCTGGCCGGCAAGCTGGCCCACGTGAATCTCATCCCACTCAACCCGACACCCGGCAGCCGCTGGGACGCGAGCTCGAAGCCGGTCGAGCGGGAGTTCGTCCGGCGACTCCGCGAGGCCGGGGTGTCCACGACGGTGCGGGACACCCGGGGGCGCGAGATCGACGGCGCGTGCGGGCAGTTGGCTGCCGCCGAGGACAGGGACACCGACGCGCCGCGCGGGCGTGACCGGGCGTAGCGAACGAGACCAGGAGACATAGTGGCGAGTCAGGGTCAGCGTTTCCGGCGTAAGGCGCTCCGCCGGGGATACAAGGTCGACGAGGTGGATGCCTTCCTGGACCGGGTCGAGGCGACCCTCGCCGGCCAGCCGGTCGGCGCACCCGTGGCCTCCCAGGAGGTCCACGACGTCGTCTTCCGGGTCCGCTTCAACGGCTACGACGAGTGGCAGGTCGACCTGCACCTCGACCGGGTCGAGCGGCAGCTGGCCGAGCTGGAGGAGCGCAGTGGCCTCGGTGGCCGCGGCGCCGACCCGCGGGGTGCCGACCGCCTCGGCCCGCCGATGCGCGACGACCACCGGGGCCTGTCGCCGGTGCCGCAGCCGCTCCCGCCGCGCTCCATGCCGGCCCAGGGCGGCCCGCCCGATCGCTACGGCAACCGGTACGACGAGCCCACCGGCGCCTTCGCCGGTGGGTACGACGCCCCCCGGGGCGGGTACGACGCCCCGCGCGGCCCGGCCGGGCCCGGCCCCGGCGGCCCGATGGGTCCGGGCGGTCCGATGGGGCCGGGCGGGGGTCCGATGGGGCCGGGCGGTCCGATGGGGCACGGCGGCCCGCCGCAGCGTGGGCTGCCCGCCGGTCCGGGCGGCTACGGTGCGCCGGAGGAGCCGCGGTTCGACGGTTTCGAGGCGGGCCGGCACGGCCGCGCCGACATGACCGCCGAGGTCCGGATGCCCGAGCGGGAGCTGCGGGACATGCGCGGGCGTGGCCCGGCTGGCCCGCCGATGCAGCCGCCGGCGCTGGGTGGCCCGCCGATGGCTGGCCCGCCGCCGATGGCCGGTCCGCCGGTTGGCGGCCCCCCGATGGTGGGCCCGCCGATGGCCGGCCCGCCCGGCAGCGACCTCTACCGGGTCGACCAGATCCGGCGCAGCTTCCAGGTGCGGAGGTTCGGCAGCGGGTACGACCCGGACCAGGTGGACCGGTTCTTCGAGGCCCTGCTCGGCGGCATGCAGGGCCGCAGCCCGATGCCGGTGAACCCGAAGGACCTGGACACCCTGCGCTTCGGGCTGGTCCCGGGCGGCTACTTCGAGGCCGAGGTCGACGCCGCGCTCAAGGACGTGCAGGACATCCTCTTCGGCCGCTGACGGCCGCGACGAGGGCCGACCGCGACGTGAGGGCCCGCCCCCGGCCGGGGGCGGGCCCTCACGCGTGTCTGGTCCGGCGCGTCGGTCAGGTCAGGACCGCAGGCCGTTGCGGCGCAGCACGACGTCGCCGACGACGATCGCCAGCAGCAACAGGGCCAGGCTGACCAGCCAGATGTCCTCGACCCTGCCCTCGTGGTTGCCGCACAGCATCGCCAGCAGCGCCAACGCGGTGACCACCGCGCCGATCCGCCCGGACTTGCGGTGCCCGGGCTTGTGCTGATCTGGCGCGGTTACCGGCTCGCTTCCTGCCACTGTCGGTCCTTCCCTCGCGATCGGATCTCCGGTTAGTCTGGCACGCCCCGCGCCGGGCCCGGCGCAGGGTCCGGCCTGATGGGGGACGCGGGCGGGGGACACCGCCGGGCGGCCCGGGCCGATGTACCCACCGCGGGTGGGCGCACCGGCTCTACCGGCGTCGCGGGTCGGCGACCACACTGCCTCCGGTAGCGTTCTGACGTACACCTTGATTGTCGTTTTGAGGGGGACTGCGGTGCGAGTGACCGGTACGGGACATGCCAGCATGCGGATCGACACGGCCGCGGGCAGCATCCTGTGCGACCCGTGGGTCAATCCCGCCTACTTCGCCTCGTGGTTCCCCTTCCCGGACAATTCCCAGCTCGACTGGGAGACCCTCGGTGACGTCGACTACCTGTACGTCTCGCACCTGCACCGCGACCACTTCGACGCGAAGCACCTGCGCGAGTTCGTCTCCAAGGACGCCACCGTGCTGCTCCCCGAGTTCCCCACCTCGGAGATGGAGGACGAGCTGCGGGAGTTGGGCTTCACGAAGTTCCTCAAGGCCCCGAACGAGCAGGTCGTGGAGCTCGACGGCGGCCTGAGGATCATGATCCAGGCACTGACCAGCCCGACCGACGGCCCGATCGGCGACTCCTCGCTGTGGGTGGAGTACGACGGGGTCCGGCTGCTCAACCAGAACGACGCCCGCCCGACCGACCTGAGCGTCTTCGCCGAGCTGGGCCACGTGCACGCGCACCTGCTCCAGTTCTCCGGGGCGATCTGGTATCCGATGGTCTACGAGCTGCCGCAGGCGGCCAAGACCGCGTTCGGCAAGCAGAAGCGGGACCGGCAGTTCGACCGCACCTGGCGCTACATCGAGGACCTGAAGGCCGACCACGTCTTCCCGATCGCCGGCCCGCCGTGCTTCCTCGACGACGACCTGTGGCAGTTCAACGACATCCACGGCGACGAGGGCAACATCTTCCCCGACCAGTCGGTCTTCGTCGCCGAGTACGCCAAGGTCGGCGGCACCAACGGCATCGTGCTGCTGCCGGGCAGCGTCGCCGAGGTGACCACGAAGGGGGCGACCACCACCCACCCGGTGCCGGTGGAGGAGTTCTTCGCGGACAAGACCGCGCACCTGGCGGAGATGCGGGAGCGCAAGCGCCCGATCATCGAGGCCGAGAAGGCGTCCTGGCGGCACCCCGAGGTGGACGTGCTCGGCGAGATGAAGCGCCGGATCGAGCCGCTGCTGGACGAGTCGATCTACCTGGGCAAGGGGGTCGGCGGCCCGGTCCGCTTCGACCTGGTCGGCTACGACGGAGAATCCGTCGAGTCGATCGTGGTGGACTTCCCCGGCAAGGAGGTCCGCCCGTACGCCGACGAGAAGGTGCGCTACCGCTTCCGTACCGACCGGGCGCTGATCGAGCACCTGCTGCACACCGGTGAGGTGGACTGGGTCAACTCCCTCTTCCTCTCCTGCCGTTTCTCGGCGGCGCGGATCGGCCAGTACAACGAGTTCGTCTACGCGTTCTTCAAGTGCCTCTCGGAGGAGCGGCTCCAGTACGCCGAGGGCTGGTACGACGAGCACGAGCGCACCACCGACGCCGAGGACATCACCCTCGGCGACTGGGTGGTGCAGCGCCGCTGCCCGCACCTGAAGGCGGACCTGACCCGGTTCGGCATCGTCGAGGGCGACCAGCTCACCTGCCAGCTGCACGGCTGGAAGTTCGACCTGGCCAGCGGCCGCTGCCTGACCAGCGTCGGCCACAAGGTCCGCGCCCACCGAGTCGACGCCGAGCCCCCCACCCCCACCCCGCTCAGCTAACCCCCGCCCCCGCCTCCCCCCCCGCTCCCACTCTCTGCACTTTCAGAGAAAGAGTGGCTATTCCTCGGCCGATAGCCACTCTTTCTCTGAAAGAGGCGGGCGCGAAGTGGGGGGGGTGGGTGGGGGTCAGCGGTTGAGGTCGGCGAGGATGCGGCGGGCGGCGTTGTGGCCGGCGGCGCCGATGACGCTGCCGGCCGGGTGGCAGCCGGCGCTGCCCGCGTAGACGCCGTCGACACCGGTGGCGTACGGCATGCGGTCGGTGAACGAGACGGTGTTGTCGACGTGGTGGATGTGACCGCCGGTGATGCCGAAGTGGGCCTCGATGCCGGGTGGGGGCAGCGGCACCGCGTCGGCGATCAGGTCGGCGGTGCCGGGGGCGTACCGCTCGCAGATGTCGACCAGCCGGGAGACGTAGCCGGGCAGCGCCTCGTCCCAGGTGGTGCCGGCCAGCTCGTACGGCACGGACTGGACGAAGAGCGCCGACGAGTGGTGGCCGGCGTCGTCGGAGAGCGACGGGTCGACGGTGGTGTGCAGGTACCACTCGATGGTCGGCTCCTCGGGCAGCCGCCCGGCCTGCACGTCCGCCCACATCGCGCGCAGCGCGGCCATCGGCGCCTCGCCGCCCCCGCCGACCAGCGAGGCCGAGCCGGGCAGCAGGTGGATGGTGGAGCCGAACGGGCTCGGCGCCCCTTCGGGCAGACAGGCGAAGCGGGGCAGCCCGGTCAGCGCCAGGTTCAGCTTCAGGGTGGTGCCGGGGCGGCGGACCGCCGCCATTCGCGCGCCGAGCGGCGCCGGCAGCGCGCCGTCGGGCAGCAGGTCCATCAGGCGGTACGGGTCGCAGGCGCCGAGCACCACGGGGGCGGCGACGTGCCGGCCGTCGGCGAGGGTGACCCCGCTGGCCGCGCCGCCGTCCAGGGTCACCCCGGCCACCGGCGTACCCGTGCGGATCGTGGCCCCGGCGGCGC
This sequence comes from Micromonospora sp. NPDC050200, assembly GCF_040656135.1. Lineage (NCBI taxonomy): Bacteria > Bacillati > Actinomycetota > Actinomycetes > Micromonosporales > Micromonosporaceae > Micromonospora > Micromonospora sp. NPDC050200. Next base: position 34,107 of record NZ_JBFALG010000047.1, on the reverse strand, counting down.
GGGCGGCCTCGGCGAAGGTCCGCGAGACGGTGCCCATGCCGCCCCGGGCGATCATCCAGGTGCCGCCCGCGCCGGGCAGTCGGCACATGTTGTGCACGAGGAAGTTGTGGCCGGTGCCGGGGTCGTCCGGGCCGGCGTTGAGGCCGGAGAGGCCGTCGGTGACCGCGTACATGCTGACCAGCAGCTCCGAGCGGAACTCGAACCGGGCCAGGTAATCGGCGACCGAGCCGCGCACCAGGTCGACGAAGGCCTGCCGCAGGGCCGGGCGGACGTACCGCTCGGCGGTCTCCTCCACCGGCAGCGGCTCGGCCAGCCAGGCCGGCGCCAGGTCCTCGCGCAGCGCCGCCAGCTCGGCCTGCATGGCGTCGTCGGCGGCCACGTCGGCGGCGGAGAAGAACTCCGCGAGCTGCTTGCGGGTGGCTGCCGTGTCGCTGCCGAAGAGCAGGTACGGCGAGCCGAGCCCGCCCGGCGTGGGCAGGAAGTAGTGCGGGTCGCGGCGCAGCACCGGGATCCGCACGTCGAGCGTGGCGAGCAGCTCCGGCGGCATCAACCCGAGCAGGTACGACCCGGTGGAGTGGCGCAGCCCCGGCACCTTCGGGAACGGGTTCTCGGTGCGGGTGGCCCCGCCGATCACCTCCGCCGCCTCCAGCACCAGCACGTCGAGGCCGGCGCGGGCCAGCAGGACGGCCGACACCAGCCCGTTGTGTCCGGAACCGACGATCACGACGTCGGCGCGGGCCGGCAGCTCACTCGCTTCGCTCATGCCCGGTCAGCCTAGTGCGGCGGGGCCCGCAGCGGGAGGGCCAGCCCCTCCTCCTTCCCCCTCGCGGGCCCGCGCACGCACTACGATCCCGCGGCATGACGGTGCTCACCACGGAACGCCTGGTGCTGCGGGACTGGACCGACGGCCCGGCGGACCTGGATCGGATCTTCGACATCTACTCTCGTGACGAGGTGGTGCGCTGGCTGGCGCTGACTCCCGGGTTGCCGATGACCGACCCGGCCCGGGCCGTGGACCGACTCGGTGTCTGGCGGGACCGGCACGCCCGCCACGGCGGACGGTACGGCACCTGGGCGATCGAGGTCCGGGACACCGGCCGGGTCGCCGGCACCCTGCTCCTCAAGCCGCTGCCCGGCGCGGACGGCGTGACGGAGACCGACGACATCGAGGTGGGCTGGCACCTGCACCCCGACTCCTGGGGGCACGGGTACGCCACCGAGGCGGCCCGCGCGGCGCTGGCCCGCGAGTTCGCCGCCGGCACCCGAGAGGTGTACGCGGTGGTCTCGCCCGGCAACGACCCGTCGATGGCGGTCGCCCGCCGGCTCGGCATGACCCACCTGGGCCGCCGCACCGACTGGTACGGCGGGGAGGTGCTGGAGGTGTTCGTCCGCCGCTCCGACGCCTGACGCCTGCCGGGACAGTGGGGGTGCCGCGCGGACCGGTATCGTCTTCCGCCGTGATGATCAGTTTCGAGACCCGGCCGGACCGGCGGCGGCTCACCGCCGCCCTGCGCCGGGCTCACCGCCGCATGTTGCTGTTGTACCGGCTCTGCCCGCTGGTGCTGCTCCTGCCGGCCCTGGTCGATCTGCTCACCGGCGACCCGCTGGATGCTGTCCCCTGGATCGCCGCCGCGGTGACCGCGGCGCTGCTGTCCCCGCTGGTTGTGCGGGCGCTGGTGCGTGCCAACTGGAAGATGTACGGCATCCCGATCAGGTGGACGATCTCCGACGAGGGAGTGCGCTACGCGAACGCGCTCTCCGACGGCGCCGTGCGCTGGGAGGCGCTGACCGGGGTGGAGTCGATCCCCGGCCAGTTGCTGTTCCGGCTCAGCCGGTACCAGGTGTTCCCGGTGCCGATCGACGGCCTGGCCGCGGAGCAGCGGGCCGAGCTGTACGACTTCCTGCGCGGGCGGGGTCTGCTCACCGTGGAGCCGATCGTGGAGGACTCCTCTGTCGCGCCGGCCGGTGGCCCTGACCGGGCTGACCACGGAGGGTAGCGACCGCAGACCCCGGACATGGTGGTGAGCGTCATGACTGTCAGGCACAAATATGCCTCCCAGGTATATCGCTCACCAGGAATACGCGTCCTCCGTCCGACCCGCCCGGGGCAGCGGAGGCGCCGGGCAGGTGCTCCCAGTGCCGGCCGCCTGCCGGCGATCAGGGCACGGAACGGTTGGGTTGAGGCTCCCGGCGGGCGCACCGTGACGCCGGGGCAGAATGGCCCCGTGACAACTCCCCGCGACCTCGTCCTGCTCGGCTCCACCGGCTCGATCGGCACCCAGGCCATCGACATCGTGCGACGCAACCCGGAGCGCTTCCGGGTGGTGGCGCTCGGCGCGGGCGGCGGCAATGTCGAGCTGCTCGCCGCGCAGGCCCTGGAGCTGGGGGTGGACGCGGTCGGGGTGGCCAGGTCCTCTGCCGCGCAGGACCTCCAGCTCGCCTTCTACGCCGAGGCGAGCCGGCGCGGCTGGGCCACCGGGGACTTCAAGCTGCCGAAGATCGTCGCCGGCCCGGACGCCATGACCGAACTGGCGCAGTGGCCGTGCGACATCGTGCTCAACGGGGTGGTGGGCTCGCTGGGACTTGCGCCGACCCTGGCCGCGCTGCGCGCCGGTCGTACCCTCGCCCTGGCCAACAAGGAGTCGCTCGTCGCCGGCGGCCCCCTCGTGCGGGCCGCGGTGACGCGGCCGGGGCAGATCGTTCCTGTCGACTCGGAGCACTCGGCGCTGGCACAGTGCCTGCGCGGCGGGACCCGCGGCGAGGTGCGGCGGCTGGTCGTCACCGCCAGCGGCGGGCCGTTCCGGGGCAAGCGGCGCGACGAGTTGACGCAGGTCACGCCCGCGCAGGCGCTCGCCCACCCCACCTGGAACATGGGGCCGGTCGTCACGATCAACTCGGCCACCATGGTCAACAAGGCGCTGGAGGTGATCGAGGCGCACGAGCTCTTCGACGTGCCCTACGCCGACATCACCGTGATGGTCCACCCGCAGTCGGTGATCCACTCGATGGTGGAGTTCGTGGACGGCTCCACCCTCGCCCAGGCCAGCCCGCCGGACATGCGGCTGCCGATCGCGCTCGGCCTCGGCTGGCCGGACCGGATCCCCGACGCCGCCGCCGCGGTCGACTGGACCACCGCCCACACCTGGGAGTTCGCCCCGCTCGACGACGAGGCGTTCCCGGCGGTCGCCCTGGCCAAGGCCGCCGGCGAGACCGGCCGCTGCCGCCCGGCGATCTACAACGCGGCGAACGAGGAGTGCGTCGCGGCGTTCGTCGCGGGCCGGCTGCCGTTCCTCGGCATCGTCGACACCCTCCGGCGAGTGCTGGACGAGGCTCCCGATTTCGGTGAACCAGGTACCGTCGAGGACGTGCTCGCCGCCGAGTCGTGGGCACGGGGGTACGCCCAGGAGATCATCTTCGGGCCGGTGGAAGGAGCTTGATGGCAAACCTGCTCGGGGTGACGCTCTTCGCCTTGTTCATCCTCGTCTCGGTGAGCCTGCACGAGGCGGGGCACATGCTCACCGCCAAGGCCTTCGGGATGAAGGTCACCCGCTACTTCGTCGGCTTCGGCCCGACACTGTGGTCGTTCAAGCGGGGCGAGACCGAGTACGGCATCAAGGGCATCCCCCTCGGCGGCTTCTGCAAGATCGTCGGGATGACCCCGCAGGACGATGACGTCGAACCGGCCGACCAGCCGCGTGCCATGTGGCGGTACCCGGTCTGGAAGCGGACGATCGTGATGTCCGCGGGTTCCATCACCCACTTCGCCCTGGCGCTGGGCGCGCTCTGGATCATGGCGGTCTCCGTCGGCCTGCCGAACCCGGCTTTCCCGGCCACCGACGCCGAGGCCCGCAAGGAGCCGGCGGTGATCTCGCTGGCCCCGTGCGTGGTGCCGGACAACACTGGCCGGGAGTGCCGGGCCGATGACACGGCGAGCCCTGCCGCCCAGGCCAAGCTGCGCGACGGCGACCGGATCACCTCGCTCAACGGCACTCCGGTGAACAACTACGGCGACCTGCTCACCGCTCTGCGGGCCACGACGCCGGGCAGCCGGGCCGAGATCGGGTACGTCCGCGACGGCCAGCCGGGCACCACCAGCACCGTGCTCGCCCAGACCCAGCGCCCGCCGCTGGACAACCCGAAGGGCGAGGCGGGTCCGGTCTCTGCGCTCGGCGTCGGCCTCCAGTTCACCACCCCGACTCGGGTCGGCTACGGCCCGGTCGGTGCGATCGGCGCCACCGCCGACTTCACCGGCAACATGGCGGTGCAGACCGCGCACGCCATGCAGCGCATCCCGCAGAAGGTCCCCGCCCTGTGGACCGCGATCACCGGCGGCGAGCGGGACATGGACACGCCGATCAGCGTGGTCGGCGCCAGCCGGCTCGGTGGCGAGTTCGTGGCGAATGACGCCTGGTACGGGTTCTTCCTGCTCTTCGTCTCGCTGAACTTCTTCATCGGCGTGTTCAATCTGCTGCCGCTGCTGCCGCTGGACGGCGGGCATATCGCCATCGCCTGGTTCGAACGGGTCCGCTCCTGGCTCTACGCGCGTCTGCGTCGCCCGGACCCCGGCCGCGTCGACTACCTCAAGCTCATGCCCATCACGTACGCGGTGATCCTGGTCGGTGGCGCGTTCACGCTGCTCACCGTCACCGCGGACGTCGTCAATCCGATCACGCTCTTCTCAAGGTGAGTGCCTGAAGTGACCGCTGTCAGTCTCGGTATGCCCGCCGTACCGCCCCCGCCGCTCGCTCCCCGTCGGGCCAGCCGCCAGATCATGGTCGGCTCGGTACCGGTCGGTGGGGGTGCGCCGGTCTCGGTGCAGTCGATGACCACCACCCTCACCTCCGACATCAACGCCACCCTCCAGCAGATCGCCGAGCTGACCGCGTCCGGCTGCCAGATCGTCCGGGTCGCCGTGCCCAGCCAGGACGACGTCGAGGCGCTGCCGGCGATCGCGCGCAAGTCGCAGATCCCGGTGATCGCCGACATCCACTTCCAGCCGAAGTACGTCTTCGCCGCGATCGACGCCGGCTGCGCCGCGGTGCGGGTGAACCCGGGCAACATCCGGCAGTTCGACGACAAGGTGAAGGAGATCGCCAAGGCGGCCGGTGACGCCGGCGTGCCGATCCGGATCGGCGTGAACGCCGGCTCGCTGGACAAGCGGCTGCTCGCCAAGTACGGCAAGGCCACCGCCGAGGCGCTGGTCGAGTCGGCGCTCTGGGAGTGCTCGCTCTTCGAGGAGCACGGGTTCCGGGACATCAAGATCTCGGTCAAGCACAACGACCCGGTGGTCATGATCCGGGCGTACCGGCAGCTCGCCGAGCAGTGCGACTACCCGCTGCACCTGGGTGTCACCGAGGCCGGCCCGGCGTTCCAGGGCACCATCAAGTCGGCGGTCGCCTTCGGCGCGCTGCTGGCCGAGGGGATCGGCGACACCATCCGGGTCTCCCTCTCCGCGCCGCCGGTCGAGGAGATCAAGGTCGGCAACCAGATCCTGGAGTCGCTGGGCCTGCGCGAGCGCGGCCTGGAGATCGTCTCCTGCCCGTCCTGCGGCCGGGCCCAGGTGGACGTCTACAAGCTGGCCGAGGAGGTCACCGCCGGCCTGGAGGGGCTGCCGGTGCCGCTGCGCGTCGCCGTCATGGGCTGCGTGGTGAACGGCCCGGGCGAGGCCCGCGAGGCCGACCTCGGCGTCGCCTCCGGCAACGGCAAGGGCCAGATCTTCGTCAAGGGCCAGGTCATCAAGACCGTGCCCGAGGGGCAGATCGTCGAGACGCTGATCGAGGAGGCGCTCCGCCTCGCCGACGAGATGGGCGCCGAAATCCCCGAGGAACTCCGCGACCTCGTCCCCGGCGCCACGGTCACCGTCCACTGACAGACGCCATCCCCGACGCACGACGCGAACGTACTTTCAGAGAAAGAGTGGCCATTCCTCTCGGAATGGCCACTCTTTCTCTGTACGAGGGCGTCCCGTGCCCTGGAGGGCGGCGGCGGTCACTCGGATTCGGCGAGGATGGCGTAGAGCTTGCGGCAGGCCTCGTCGAGGACCTGGGCCGCCCGTTCCCGCTGGTCGTCGGTGCCGGTCATCATCACCTGGCGCAGCGCGTTCATCGCCTGCGCCCCGTACCGGATGGGCATGCTGCTCGGCGGGCTGTTCCTGCTGCTCGGCGCGCTGGTGCCGCCGGTCGTGGGGTGGGCGGCGCGGACCCGGCCGGCCGAGCCGGTCGCCGAGCCGGTCGCCGTCTGACCCGGTCGGCCGGCGCGCTCCCGCCCCCATCTGGCAGGCTGGTAACCGTGCTGACGGTGCCGGTACGCCAACTCGGGGAATCGGAGCGCCGCGCGGTCGAGCGGCTGCTCGACCTCGACCCGTTCGCGGGCGCGCAGGTCGCCGAGCGGGTCGCCGCCCGTGGCCTGGCCTGGTGGCGGGCCGAGGGACGGATCCTGGGGTACGGGGCCCGGCGCAACCTGGAGTCGATCTGCTGGCTGGGCGGCAACCTCACCCCGGTGCTCGCCTCGGAGCCGGCCGTCGCGGCCTTCGCCGAGCAACTCGCCGCCGAGGAGCGCCTCTGCTCCTCGATCGTGGGGCGGGCCGACGCGGTGCTCGGCCTCTGGGACCGGCTCTCCACGCACTGGGGCCCCGCCCGGGACGTACGCCCCAACCAGCCGCTGCTGGCCACCGACGCGCTGCCCCCGGTGGCCGCCGACCCGCAGGTGCGCCGGGTACGCGGCGGTGAGATCGACCGGCTCTTCCCGGCGGCGGTGGCCATGTACACCGAGGAGGTCGGCGTCTCGCCGCTGGCCGAGGACGGCGGACGGGCCTACCGGCGGCGGGTGACCGACCTGGTGCGGGCCGGCCGGGCGTACGCCCGCCTCGTCGACGGCCGGGTGGTCTTCAAGGCCGAGCTGGCGGTGGTGACCCGGCGTACGGCCCAGGTGCAGGGGGTCTGGGTGGCGCCCGAGTGGCGGGGTCGGGGGATCGCCACGGCGGCGATGGCGGCGGTGGTACGCGACGCGCTGCTCCGGGTCGCTCCGACCGTGAGCCTCTACGTCAACGACTTCAACCTGCCCGCCCGCCGGGTGTACGAGCGCTGCGGCTTCCGGCCGGTCGGCACCCTGGCCACCGTGCTGTTCTGACCCACCCCTCCCGCCGGGCATGGCGGGGATCACGCACCTCCCGACCGGAGAACCCGGGGTAAATGCGTTGAACGGTTGCGGCCGGAGGACGAGGCTGGGGGTACCGCCACCGTCACCCCCGAGTCCGGAGGGACCCTCCCATGCGCCTGCTCCGTGATCTCTGGGCCAGCGCGCCCCGCCGGATGGCGGTCGTGGTCGTCCTGATCGTGCTCGGCGCCGCCGGCCAGGCCGCCGCGTCGGCCCTGGCCGGCCCGGTCCTGGTGCACCGCTCGGCCACCTTCTTCGCCGCGCTGGTGCTGGCGCTGGTCGCCGCGGTCGTCAGCGATCTCGTCATCGGCCTGCTGATGGCCGGGCTCACCGCCGACTGGTCCGCCGACGTCCGCCGCCGGCTGTGCCGGGTCGCGCTCGGACAGGACCTGACCGCCCTGGAGACCACCCCGGTCGGCGAGCTGCTGGACCGCATCGACAACGACGTCTACCAGGTCGCCTCGGAGCTGCGGAACACCGGCGTACGGCTCGCCCAGGGGCTGGCCGTCTGCCTGCTCGCCACGGTGAGCGCCCTGTTCGTCTGGTGGCCGGCCGGGGTCGGCATGCTCGTGCTCACCGCGCTGCTCGCCGTCGTGCTGCGCCGCCCCACCGCGCGCATCGCCCCCGCCCGGATGGCCGAGGAGGAGGCCTGGTCGGACCTCGCCGCGGTGATGGAGGAGGCGGTGCACGGCCAGGACGACGTGCGGACCAGCCTGGCCCGGCCGTACGTGCTGCGCCTCTACGCCGGGCGCGCCGCCGAGGTGCTCGCCCGGTGCCGGCGGGTGTTCCTGATGTCCGCCCGGGTCACCACGATCGCCGCCGGCGGGATCCGCGCCGGCATCGCCGCCGTGGTCCTCGGCGGGGCCTGGGCGCTGGCCACCGGCCGCATCGACGGCGCCCGGCTGACCGCGATCTGGCTGCTGGCCATCGCCTTCGGGGCCACCGTCGAGCACATCGCCCGCTGGGTGCCCCACCTGCAGTACGCGCTCGGCGCGTGGGCCCGGGTGCAACTGCTCTCCGACGCCCGCCAGGAACCCGCCGGCGGCGCGGCCCCGGCCGACGGCGACCTGACCGTCCGCGGGCTCACCTTCCACTACCCGAACAGCGGGGACGGCGAGCGGGGGCCGGCGCTGCGCGACATCCGGCTCGGCTTCGCCCGGGGCCGGTCGTACGCGCTGGTGGGGCGGACGGGGTCGGGCAAGTCGACGCTGGCCAAGGTGCTCACCCGCGCGGTCGACGTGCCGCGCGGCACGGTCTTCCTGGGCGACACCGACCTGGTCGACCTGGACGTCGAGCAACTGCGCCGGTGGGTCGCCGTGGTGCCGCAGCGCACCGAGATCCTGGCCGGGACGCTCGCCGAGAACGTCGCGCTCTTCGACCCCGACCTGCTCGACGACGCCACCCGGGCGCTGGAGGAACTGGGGCTGGCCGGCTGGATCGCCGAGCTGCCCGACGGGATCCGGACCCGGCTGGGCGAGGGCGGTCACGTCCTCTCCGCCGGGCAGGAACAGCTGGTGGCGTTCGCCCGGATCCTGGTCCGCGACCCGCACGTGGTGATCCTCGACGAGGCCACCGCGCGGCTGGACCCGGTCACCGAGACCCGGGTACGCCAGGCCACCGAGCGGCTGCTCACCGACCGGATCGGCATCGTCATCGCCCACCGCCTCTCCTCGGTGCGCCGCTGCGACGAGGTGGTGGTGATGGCCGACGGGGCGGTGCTGGAGGCCGGCCCGCTGCGCGAGTCGGAACGCTTCGCCGAGCTGCTGGCCAGCAGCCACGCCGCCGCGTACGCCCCGGCGGGCGCGGGCCGGGGCGGGGTGGACCTGCTGCCCGGGCCGCGCGACCCGTGGGAGGTCGAGACGCCGGGCCGGGCGTCCGCGCCGGCGGAGGTCGAGCGGCCCGTCACGGTGGCCGTGCCGAAGAGCGACCCGCCGCCGCTGCCCCCGCCGCCGCCCGCCCGGACCATGCGGGAGATCCTCCGGCTGGGCACCAACGACCCGAGGTACGGCCTCGTCTCGGTCGCCATGTTCGTCGCGATCACGCTGCTCGGCCTGGACGGCGCGGTGCTGCCCTGGCTCTGGGCCGACGTGGTCGACGGCGGCAGCCCGTGGCTGCCCGCCCTCGGCATCGCCGCCGCGCTGCTGGTCGTCCTGCCGCTGCCCTTCTACACCAACCTGTGGTTCCCGCAGTGGTGGGTACGCCAGATGCTGCGGATCAGCCTGCGCCTGGTGCACGGGCAGACCGGTCCGCGCCGGGTCAGCACGCACACCCCGGCGGAGGTGGTGGCCCAGAGCGGCGACACCGAGCGGGTGGTGCAGCTCGCCGACAACCTGATGGACCAGTTCATCGGTCTGGCGATCGTGGCCACCATGACGGCGGTGACCGGCAGCGTCGTACCGGCGCTCTTCTTCGCCGGGACGATGCTGGTGTCCGGGCTGGCGGCGACGCTGTTCGGGCCCCGGCTGGAGCGGTCCGCCCGGGGCACGGTGGCGGCGCGGGCGGCGTTCGCCACCGCGCTGGTCTCCGCGCTCTCCTCGGCCCGTACGGTGAAGCTCGCCGGGGCGACCCGGCCGGTGCTGACCCACCTGGCCGCGCTCGACACCGTACGCAGCGACCGGCAGCGCCGGGAGATCTCCGCGCAGGTGTGGGCGCGTTCCACGCCGTCGCTGGTCAGCGGTCTGCTGCCGATCGGCGCGTGGGCGCTCTACCTGGCCGGTGGGCTCTCCGCCGGGGCGACGCTGGTGGCGGTCTCCACCCTCGGCGCGGCCCGCTGGTTCGCCTGGACCACCGCGTCGCTGGTCTCGCACTACCCGTCGGCCCGGGTCTGGACCCGGCGGACGGCGGCGATGTGCGGGGTCGGGGCGTACTCGGCGTCGGTGCCCGGGGTGGACCTGGCCGCCGGCACCGCGCCCGCGCCCGTGCCGCCGGCCCGGCGTCCGCTGCGCCGGCTGGAGCTGGCCGGCTTCGGGGCGTTGCACTCCGACGGCACCCTCGCCGTGCGCGAGGTCGACCTGGCCGTCGAGCGCGGGCAGCTGGTGCTCGTCGTCGGGCCGGTCGGCTCCGGCAAGTCCTCGCTGCTGCGCGCCCTGGCCGGGATCGTGCACCACACCGGCACGCTGCGCTGGAACGGCGAACCGGTGACCGAGCCGGAGCTGTTCCTCCGCCCGCAGCAGGTGGGGTACGTCGGGCAGTTGCCCCGGGTGCTCTCCGGCACGGTCGCCGACAACATCGCGCTCGGCCACGAGGTCGACGCCGCCGGGGCGGTGGCCACCGCGCAGCTCGACCACGACCTGGCCGCGGCCGGGGGCGGGCTCGGGCTGCTCATCGGCCACAAGGGGACCCGGCTCTCCGGCGGCCAGTTGCAGCGGTTGGCGCTGGCCCGGGCGTTGGCGCCGCGTACCGAGCTGCTGGTCGCCGACGACGTCTCGTCGGCGCTGGACGTCACCACCGAGCTGGCGCTCTGGGCGGCGTTGCGCGAGCACGGGGTGACCGTGGTCGGCTCGACGTCGAAACGAGCGGCGCTGGTACGAGCCGACCACGTGGTGGTGCTGTGCGACGGTGCGGTGGCCGCGCAGGGCCCCTGGCGGGACCTGGAGGACGACTGGGGCCACCTGGCCGGCTGACCCCGGGGTCCGTCGGGTTGGTGCGGGTCAGAAGGCGCGGGCGTACTGGTCGGGCCAGGCGGGGTGGGCGCCGAGCTTGGCGGCGGCGCGGCGGGGCCAGTACGGGTCCCGGAGCAGTTCCCGGCCGAGCAGCACCAGGTCGGCCTCGCCGCCGGCGACGATCTGCTCGGCCTGCTCCGGCTCGACGATCAGGCCGACCGCGCCGGTGAGCACCCCGGCGTCGCGCCGGATCCGGGCGGCCAGGGGCACCTGGTAGCCGGGCCCGACCGGGATGCTCGCCCGGGCGGACGCGCCGCCGGAGGAGGCGTCGACCAGGTCGACCCCGGCGGCGGCCAGCTCACCGGCCAGCACGACGCTGTCCTCGACGGTCCAGCCGCCCTCGACCCAGTCGGTGGCCGAGATCCGGGTCAGCACCGGCACCTGTTCGCCGACGGCGGCGCGGACCGCGCGGGCCACCTCCAGGGTGAGCCGCATCCGGGCGGCCCGGTCGCCACCGTAGCCGTCGGTGCGGTGGTTGGTCAGCGGGGACAGGAACTCGTGCAGCAGGTAGCCGTGCGCGGCGTGGATCTCCACCGCGTCGAAGCCGGCGTCGACCGCCCGGCCGGCGGCGGTGGCGAAGGCGGACACCACGCGGGCGATCCCGGCCTCGTCGAGCGCGGTCGGCTCGCGGTGGTCGGGCAGGAACGGCTCGGCGCCGGGACCGACCGGGGCCCAACCGCCCTCGGTGTCCGGCACGCCGCCGCGCCGCGCGGCCCACGGCCGGTACGTCGACGCCTTGAACCCGGCGTGCGCGAGCTGCACCGCCGGCACCGCGCCCTGCGCGGCGACGAACCCGGTGACCGGCCGCCAGGCGTCGACGTGCGCGTCGGACCAGAGCCCGGTGTCCTGCGGGCTGATCCGCCCCTCGGGGACGACCGCGGTGGCCTCGGTGAGGACCAGGCCGGCGCCGCCGACGGCCCGGGAGCCGAGGTGGATCCGGTGCCAGTCGGTGGGCAGGCCGTCCGGCCCGGCGCTGTACTGGCACATCGGGGCGAGGGCGACCCGGTTGGGCAGGGTGACCGCGCGCAGGGTCAGCGGGGTGAACAGGGAACTCATGTGGTGATCCTCCGGGACGGGAGACGGGCAGGGCCCTCCGGGGAGGGCCCTGCGCGATCAGCGGTGCGTGCGGGAGCGGGCGGCGGGCCGCGGACCCGGTGGGCGCCGCGGGCCCGGAGCTGAGCCTGCGGGGCGGCGTCCGCCGGGGCCCGAGGTCAGGCCGGGACGGGAGCGAGCCGCTCCGCCGGCCGCTCGGTCTCCTCGGCGTCGGTCAGCTCACGCTTGCCGGCGGAGTCGTACGCGGTCCGGTCCAGGGTGCCCTCGTGGGCGGCGACGATGGTCGGCACCAGCGCCTGCCCGGCCACGTTGGTGGCGGTGCGGATCATGTCCAGGATCGGGTCGATCGCCAGCAGCAGGCCGGCGCCGGCCAGCGGCAGGCCCAGCGTGCTCAGGGTCAGGGTGAGCATCACGATCGCGCCGGTCAGGCCGGCGGTGGCCGCCGAGCCGACCACCGAGACGAAGGCGATCAGCAGGTAGTCGGTGACGCCCAGGTCCACCCCGAAGACCTGCGCGACGAAGATCGCCGCCAGGGCCGGGTAGATCGCCGCGCAGCCGTCCATCTTCGTGGTGGCGCCGAACGGCACCGCGAAGGAGGCGTACTCGCGGGGGACGCCCAGGCGCTCGACGGAACGCTGGGTCACCGGCATGGTGCCCACCGAGGAGCGGGACACGAAGGCCAGTTCGATGGCCGGCCACGCGCCGGCGAAGAACCGCAGCGGGTTGAGCCGGCCGGCCGCCACCAGCAGCAGCGGGTAGACCACGAACAGCACGATCGCGCAGCCGACGTAGACGGCGGTGGTGAACTTGGCCAGCGGGGCCAGCAGGTCCCAGCCGTACGAGGCGACGGCGTTGCCGATCAGGCCGAGGGTGCCGAGCGGGGCGAGCCGGATCACCCACCACAGCGCCTTCTGCACGATCTCCAGCAGCGAGCGGTTGAGCGCCACGAACGGTTCGGCGGCCTCGCCGACCAGCAGCGCGGCGGCACCCACCACCAGGGCGAGGAAGACGATCTGGAGTACGTTGCCCTCGACGAACGCGCCGACCGGGTTGGTCGGCACGATGCCGGTGAGGAAGTCCGTCCAGGAGCCCGACCTCTTCGGCGCGGCCGCGCCGGCCACGTCGAGGGTGACCCCCTTGCCGGGGTCGGTGAGCAGGCCGAGGCCGATGCCGACGCTGACCGCGATCAGCGCGGTGGCGCCGAACCAGAGCAGCGTCTTGAGCGCCAGCCGGGCGGCGTTGGCCACGCCGCGCAGGCTGACCACGCTGACCACGATGGCGGTGAAGACCAGCGGCGGGACGGCCAGCTTGAGCAGCTGGACGAAGAGCCCGCCGACGGTGTGGAGGGTGCTGGCCAGCCAGCTCAGGTCGTTGGCGCGGGCGAGGAAGCCCAGCGCCACGCCGAGGACGAGGCCGAGCAGGATCTGCACGGAAAAGGGGATCTTGCGCAGGGCGGAAGCCATGAGGATGCGTCCAAGGTCTGGAAGGGTCGGTGCGGGGCAGCGTCAGGAAGCGGGCTGCGCCGGACAGACGCCGCTGGCCTGCAGTCGGAGGTCGACGTACAGGCGCACGGTGAGGTGCCAGACATTGATCATCGCCCGCTGACGGTACTCCCAGCCAGTACTCAGCTGGAAGGGGCAGCAGGCGTGAGGCTCCTTACACCGGGGGTGTTTCCCGGCCGGCAACCCGTCCGTCACCGGCGGGCCAGTCCGAGCACCGTGGCGGTGGCCAGCCCCCACCCGGCGGCCACCGCGAGCAGCACCCGCTCCAGGCCACCCACCAGGCTGCCCCGGCCCACCGCCAGCATCGCCAGCGCGATCGACCCGGCCAGCGGCAGCGCCACCGCCACGCCGAGGCGGGCCACCCGGCGCAGGCCCGGCGGCCCGTGCCCGGAGACGGCGATCACCAGCATCGCGAGGACGGTGGACACCATCGCCGCGATGCTCGCCCCGCCGTGCACCAGGTCCGCCACGGTGGGCCGCTCGAACGGCGGCAGCGGGCAGCCGGCGCTGCACGTCACCGCGCCGGAGAGCAGGGTGAACAGTGCGCCCGTGGCCAGCAGCGCCGCGGCGATCCGCAGCCCCGCCGGCAGCGCGGTGGCGAGCAGCAGCAGCGCCGCGGCCAGGGCGAAGACCCCGATCCGGTACGTCGGGGCGTACCCGCTGTCGGCGATGCCGGCCTCGCTGACGTACCCGGTCAGGCCCGGACCGGGACCGGCGACCACGGCGACGGTCACCGCTGCCGTGCCGGCGAGCACGCAGCCGGCGGCGGCGGACGCGGCGGCGACCCGGGCGGGGCTGACGGCCCGGTCCGGCTCAGCCACGCCCGTGCGGCGTGGTCCAGCCGCGCAGGTCCGGGCCGAGCGGCACGATCCGGGTCGGATTGATCATCTCGTGGGTGGCGTAGTAGTGCCGCTTGATGTGGTCGAAGTCGACCGTCTCCCCGAAGCCGGGCGTCTGGAACAGGTCCCGGGCGTACGCCCAGAGCACCGGCATCTCGGTCAGCTTCTGCCGGTTGCACTTGAAGTGCCCGTGGTACGCCACGTCGAAGCGGACCAGGGTGGTGAACAGCCGCACGTCCGCCTCGGTGATCTCCTCGCCCATCAGGTAGCGGCGCCCGGCCAGCCGCTCCGACAGCGCGTCCAGCCGGGCGAAGAGCGCGAGGTACGCCTCGTCGTACGCCTCCTGGGAGGTGGCGAAGCCGCACCGGTAGACGCCGTTGTTGACGTCCCGGTGGATCTCGGCCATCAGCGCGTCCATCTCCGGGCGCAGCTCGACCGGATAGAGGTCGGGCGCGTCGGGCTTGTGGAACCGCCGCCACTCGGTCGAGAAGTCCAGGGTGAGCTGCGGATAGTCGTTGGTGACCACCCGCCCGGTGAGCGTGTCGACCAGCGCCGGCACGGTCACCCGCCCGGTGTAGTCCGGGTCGGTGGCGAGGTACGCCTCGGAGAGGAAGCCGATGCCCAGCACCGGGTCGAAGCCGTCCTGGTCGAGGCTGAACCGCCAGCCCCGCTCGTCCCGGATCGGGTCGACCGTGCCCAGCGAGATGACGTCAGCCAGGCCGAGCAGGTTGCGGACGATCCGCGCCCGGTGCGCCCACGGGCAGGCCCGGCACCAGATGAGCCGGTACCGGCCGGCCTCCAGCGGCCAGCGGTCCTGGTCGTCCGGGCCGCCACCCTCGGGCGAGGTGGAGTGCGGGGTGACCCGACCGGTGAACCGGTTGGGCTGGCGGACGAACTGCCCTCCGCCGGCGGTCTCTGCGCTGAACTGGGCCCGGGCCATGCCGTCAACCTATCCGGTCGGCGCGCGGATATCCTGGCGCTCGGGCGTCCCCGTGACCCGGGCGGCGCCACCACCGAGCCCCTTCCCACCCCCGAAGGACAGCGCCGATGACCGTGGCATACCTCGTGGCCGGAGTCCGCACCCCGATCGGCCGGTACGCCGGCGCCCTCGCCGGGGTACGCCCCGACGACCTCGCCGCCCACGTGATCCGCGAGCTGGTCGCCCGCCACCCGTCGGTGGACTGGGCCCGCACCGACGACGTGATGCTGGGCTGCGCCAACCAGGCCGGCGAGGACAACCGCAACGTGGCCCGGATGGCGGCGCTGCTGGCGGGGCTGCCCGAGGAGGTTCCGGGCAGCACCGTCAACCGGCTCTGCGGCTCCGGCCTGGACGCGCTGGCCACCGCCGCCCGGTCCATCGTGGCCGGCGAGGCCGACCTGGTGGTCGCCGGCGGCGTGGAGAGCATGAGCCGCGCGCCCTTCGTCATGCCGAAGGCGGCGACGCCGTTCTCCCGCACCGCCGAGGTGTACGACACCACCCTCGGCTGGCGGCTGGTCAACCCGCTGATGAAGGCCGGCTGGGGCATCGACTCGATGCCGGAGACGGCGGAGAACGTGGCCGCCGAGTTCGGTGTCGACCGGGCCGCGCAGGACGAGTTCGCGCTGCGCTCCCAGCAGCGGGCCGCCAAGGCGCAGGCCGACGGCCGGTTCGCCGAGGAGATCGTGCCGGTGACCGTGCCGGCCGGGCGGCGCGAGACGAAGCTGGTCGAGGTCGACGAGCATCCCCGGGAGACCACGCTGGAGAAGCTCGCCGCGCTGCCCACCCCGTTCCGCGAGGGCGGCACGGTGACCGCCGGCAACTCCTCCGGCGTCAACGACGGCGCGGTGGCGCTGCTGGTGGCCTCCGAGGCCGCGGTCGCCCGGTACGGGCTGACCCCCCTCGCCCGGATCGGCGGGGCCGCCGCGGCCGGCGTACCGCCGCGGATCATGGGGATCGGGCCGGTGCCGGCCACCCGCCGGCTGCTCGACCGCCTCGGGGTGGGCCTCGGCGAGGTCGACGTGGTGGAGCTGAACGAGGCGTTCGCCGCGCAGGGCGTCGCGGTGCTGCGCGAGCTGGGCCTGCCTGAGGACGCCGAGCACGTCAACCCCAACGGCGGCGCGATCGCGCTCGGCCACCCGCTCGGCGCCAGCGGCGCCCGGCTGGCGCTGACCGCCGCGCTGGAGCTGCGCCGCCGGGGCGGCCGGCGGGCCCTGGCCACCATGTGCGTCGGCGTCGGCCAGGGCATCTCGCTGATGCTGGAGTCCGCCGCCTGACGGGCCGCGCCGCCGCCGGACGGTCCGCCGGTCCACCCACGATTGTGGATCTCCCGTGGCGTTGCGTACGCGCATAGAGTGGTCAGGACCACACGATTCGCGGGTCGGCCGGTGTCGCGTCCGCGCCCCGCGCGCGCCGGACGCCGGTGCCGTCCCGCGCCGCAGCGACGAACTGGGGCGAAGCGATGCAGATGCCGGACGGACTTCCCGCCGAGATAGACCTGAGCCGGCCGAGCGCGGCCCGGGTCTACGACTACTTCCTCGGCGGCGCGCACAACTTCGAGATCGACCGGCAGTTGGCCGAGCAGATCGCCAGCATGACCCCCAACCTCGCGGCCACCATGCGTTCCGGGCGGGCGTTCCTGCGCCGGGCCGTCCGGGTGCTGCTCGACGCCGGCATCGACCAGTTCCTCGACATCGGCTCGGGCATCCCCACCGTCGGCAACGTGCACGAGGTGGCGCAGGCGGCCAACCCGCAGGCGCGGATCGTGTACGTCGACATCGACCCGGTGGCGGTGGCGCACAGCCGGGAGCTGCTGGCCGGCAACGACCGGGCCACCGCGATCCGCGCCGACCTGCGGGAGCCGAAGCTGATCCTGGACGAGGCCCGGGCCAGCGGCCTGATCGACTTCAGCCGCCCGATGGGCATCCTGCTCGCCGGGGTGGTGCACTTCGTCCCCGATGTGGACCGTCCGACCGACATCCTCGCCGTCCTGCGGGCCGCCGCGGTGCCCGGCAGTTTCCTGGTCATCTCCCACTCCACCTTCGAGGACCAGCCGCAGGAGATGCTCGACGCGCAGCGGCTGTCGGCGCGTACCGCCACCGAGATCACGCTGCGCTCCCGGGCCGAGGTCACCGGCTTCTTCGGCGACTGGACGATCCTGGAGCCGGGCGTGGTGCACATGCCGCTGTGGCGGCCCGACTCGCCCTCCGACGTGGACGAGCACCCCGAGCGGTTCGGCGCGTTCGGCGGCCTCGCCCGGTACGACCGGCCCACCGGCTGAGCCCGACATGGCCGCCGTCCCGGATCCCGGCGGGGACGACCTGGACCGCCCTGGCGCCCACCGGTACGCCGCCGAGTGGGCCCGGGCGGTGCGCCGGCTCGGTTTCGTGCCGCTGAGCGCGGACGAGACCGAGCGGCTGCTGCTCGTGCACACCGTACGGCTGGGCCAGGCCGTGCTGGCCGGGGAGTTCGCCGCCACCCCGGCGGAGGACGTGGGCCGGGGGCTGGTGGAGGCGCACCTCACCGAGCCCCGGATCCTGGACTGGTCGGTGCACGCCCTCGGTGACCGGTTCCTGGCGCAGGTGCTGCCGGTCCGGGCCCACCGCGCCGACGCCGCCGACCGGGTGGCGGCGTTGCAGGGGGCGCTCGCGGCCGGGTTCGCCCGCGCCCTGCGCAACCGGACCCTCAGCCAGCAGGAACGCATCGCGCGTTCGGCCTGGCAGGCCCGGGACGCGGTGGAGCGGGCGCTGCGCGACAGCGAGGCCCGCTTCCGCGCGGTCTTCACCGGCGCGGCGATCGGCATCGGCATCGCCGGTGTCGACGGGCAGATCATCGAGGTCAACCAGTCCTTCGCCGACATGCTCGGCTACCGCACCGACGAGCTGCGGCAGCTCAACGTGGCGTCGCTGTTCCACGCCGACGACGCCGTTGGCCTGTGGGAGCTGTACCAGGAGCTGATCGAAGGCAGGCAGGACCACGCCCGGGTGGAGAAGCGCTACCACCGCAAGGACGGCACGGTCGTCTGGACCGAGCTGGCGGTCTCGCTGATCCGGCACGACGACGGCCGCCCCCGGTTCACCGTGGCCATGATCGAGGACATCACCGAGCGGTACGAACTCCAGCAGCGGCTGCGCTTCCAGGCCCTGCACGACCCGCTGACCGGCCTGCCCAACCGGACGCTGTTCTTCGAGACCCTGGGCCGGTGCTTCGACGTCGCCGGCCCGGAGCAGCGGATCGGCGTCTGCTTCCTGGACCTGGACGGCTTCAAGGCGGTCAACGACAGCCTCGGCCACGACCTCGGCGATCGGCTGCTGATCACCATCGCCCGCCGGCTGGCCGACTGCGTGTCCGGGCAGGGCCACCTGGTCGCCCGGATGGGCGGCGACGAGTTCGTCATCCTGGTCGACGGCGGCGAGGGGCTCGACGACGCCGTCGGCGTCGCCGAGCTGGCCCTGGCGGCGGTGGCCGCCCCGGTGCTGGTCGGCGACCAGCAGCTCGCGGTCTCCGCCAGCGTCGGCGTGGTGGAGTGCCCGGCCGCGGAGACCAGCGCCGCCGAGCTGATGAAGGCCGCCGACACCACCCTCTACTGGGCGAAGGCGGAGGGCCGGGGCCGCTGGGCGGTGTACGACCCGGAGCGCAGTGCCGCCGACATCGCCCGGTCGGCGCTCGCCGCCGGCCTGCCGGCCGCCCTGGACCGGGGCGAGTTCGTGGTCCACTACCAGCCGATCGTCTCGCTGCTGGACGGACAGATGCTGGCGGTGGAGGCGCTGGTCCGCTGGCGGCACCCGGAGCTGGGCCTGATCGGGCCGGACCGGTTCATCGGGCTGGCCGAGGAGACCGGCCTGATCGTCCGCCTCGGCGAGTGGGTGCTGGGGCAGGCCTGCCGGGACGCCCGGGCCTGGCACCGCGAGTTCCCGGCGCAGCGGCTGGTGGTGAGCGTCAACCTGGCCGCCCGGCAGGCCGACGAGCCGACGATCGTCGACACCGTGGCGACCGCGTTGAGCCGGACGGGCCTGCCGGCGGAGCTGCTGCAGCTGGAGCTGACCGAGAGCGCGGTGATGGGCACCGCCGGGGAGCCGCTGCGGTCGCTGCGTCGGCTCGCCGCGCTGGGCGTCCGGCTGGCCATCGACGACTTCGGCACCGGGTACTCCAACCTGGCGTACCTGCGGCGGCTGCCGATCCACTGCCTGAAGCTGGCCGGCCCGTTCGTCGAGGGCATCCGGGCCGACGCCCCGGACGCCCCGGTCGACCACCGGGACGAGCGCATCGTGGACGCGCTCGTGCGGCTGGCGCACGCGCTGGAGCTGTCGGTGACCGCCGAGGCGGTGGAGACCGGCGTCCAGGCCGAACGGCTGCGGGCGCTGCGGTGCGACACCGGGCAGGGGTGCTGGTTCGGCCCGCCGATGCCCGCGGACGAGATAACCGCCCGACTGCGGGGAGAGGCGGCGGCGTGAGCGTTCCGGTGGCGGTCCGGCGCGAGCCGGGTGGGCCGTACCCCGGTGATGGGTCGGCCCGGGGGCGACGGGCGGAGGTGGCGGCGTGGGCCTGACGGACTCGCAGGCGGCGGTGTCGGTGGTGGCGGCGCTGGCCATCCTGGCCGGGCTGGCCGGTGTGGTGGTGCCCGGGCTGCCGGCGCTGCCGCTCTGCTGGGGCGGAGTGCTGGTCTGGGCGCTCTTCGGCGGGGCGGGGCCCGGCCGGTGGGCGGTGCTCGCCGCGGCCACCGTGGTCGTCGCCGGTGGCACGGTGGTCAAGTACCTCTGGCCAGGACGGAACCTGAAGCGGACCGGCGTGCCCACCTCGTCCCTGCTCGCCGGCGGCCTGCTCGGGCTGGTGGGGTTCTTCGTGATCCCGGTGGTGGGGCTGGTGCTCGGCTTCGTCGGCGGGGTGTTCGGCGCCGAGCGGCTGCGGCTCGGGGACAACCGCCTGGCCTGGCCCGCGACGGTGCAGGCGCTGAAGGCGGCCGGGCTGTCCATGCTGGTGGAGTTCCTGGCCGGCTTGGCCGTCGCCGCCCTCTGGGTTGCCGGCCTGCTGTTCGCCTGAGTCAGCGGCCGGTCCGGGCGGAGGCAGTGCCCTCGGCGTGAGCCGGCGACAGCAGGGCATCCTTGCGGACGGTGACGGAGGGCCGTCTGCCCCGGTGCGCTCGCCCGGCGGCAGACAAGTACACGCGGGAGCCGTCGGGCCGGTCAGCCAGATGGCCGGAGCGAGCTGAACCGTACGCCGGTGGCCTGTTCGGACAGCTCCCACAGGCGGCGGCAGTGGTCCGGGTCGGTCGCGGCCGCGGACAGTTTCCCCGGCGCGGGGTGGCCGCGCAGCTCGGCCGGCCCGCCGGGGGCGACGAGCTGGCCCGACCGCGCCGTGGGGTCGGTGGCGGCGAACAGCTGCGGCCAGGCGCCGCGGTCGACCGGCTGGGCGAGCAGGGGGTTGCCGATCCGGCCCAGCAGTATCCGCCAGATCGGGGTGGTGGCGCTGGTCTGCAGGTTCGTGGCGGTGTAGCCGGGGTGGGCGAGGATGCTACGTAGTGGGCTGGCCGTGGCGCTGAGCCGGCGGTGCAGCTCGCAGCCGAAGATCGCGTTGGCCAGCTTGGACGTGTTGTAGAAGCCCATCGGGGAGTAGCCCTGCTCGCCGGTCGGGTCGGCGAAGGGCAGCTTCGCCTGCCGGTGGTTGACCGAGGTGACCGTGACCACCCGCGGGTCGCGGCCGGCCAGCAACAGCTCGAGCAGGAGGCCGGTGAGGGCGAAGTGCCCGAGGTGGTTGGTGGCGAACTGCACCTCGTGTCCCTGCGGACTGAGGGTGCGCGGCGGGGCCATCACCCCAGCGTTGTTGATCAGTACGTCCACCCGGCGATGCTCGGCGTGCATCCGGCCGGCGAACTCCCGCACCGAGTCGAGGTCGGCCAGGTCGACCCGCCGTACCTCTAAATCGGCGCGGGCCGGGCGGCGGCGATGCCGGCAGCCGCACGGCGGCCCTTCTCCTCGTCGCGGACGGCCAGCACCACGCGCGCGCCGCGGGCGGCGAGCGCCCGGGTGGTGACCAGGCCGAGTCCGCTCGTGGCTCCGGTGACGACGAAGGTACGGCCGTTCAGGTCGGGAATCCGTTCCGCGGTCCAGCCATCAGCAGGTGACCGTCGACGACATCGTCGCGGCCGCCGGCATGTCACGACGCACCTTCAACCGCTACTTCGCGTCGAAGGAGGACGTGGTCGTCCGGTTCCTGGCCGACATGGGCGCGGACATCGTCACCGAACTCGCCGCTCGGCCACGCGCCGAGCCACCGTCGGTCGCGTTGCGCCACGCCGTCTGGGTGCCGCTCGCCGCCTGCACCGACCACGCCGACCACGCCGAGCGAGCCCGAATCGTGGCCCGTTTGATCCTGGACACCCCCGCCCTGCAGGCCCGCTGGCTGGAACGCCAGATCCAGTGGCGCGCCGGGCTGACCGTCGAACTAGCCGCGCGCCGTAGCCTCGACCCGGACACCGACCCCTACCCGCGAATGGCCGCCGGGATGGCCCTGCTGGCGTTCGACACCGTGCTTCAGCAGTGGCGGCCGGGAGACGACGAGCAGCGCCTCGCCGAGCTGACCGACCGGGCGTTCGCCGTCGTGGCCCCAGCCCTCGACGCGCCTACCGGGTCGCACGGCGCCGGCTGAGCAGCACCTGACCGACAGCCCGCCACGGAGGCACGCTCGCCGGAAACCGTGCCGCCGGAATCGAGATCCCCGGGTCCGGCGCCGACCGTTCCCACATCCGGCTCTGCTGTCGCCTGCACGAACCAGCGATCGACGATCTCGCGATGCACGGTGACAAGCGTGGCCTGCTCGCCGGGCGTTGCGCTCGGATCGCGGCATGATGTCAGGTGCGCGAAGGTGGGCCGACAATGGGCACGAGCGCGCACGGGGTCGGGTGGGGCGCATGGGCCGTGGGGGCGGTGTTCGTCGTCCGTGCGGTCAGGCAGCGCTTGCGGGCGCCGGTGGCGACAGGGAGGGGTGTGTGGACACGAGGGAGGATCCGGACGCGTCGGTCGTCGTGGCGGGCCTAGGGCCGGTTGGTGGTGTGCTGGCGGCGCTGCTGGGCGCGCGGGGAGTTCCGACGGTGGTGGTCGAGCCCAACGAGCGGCCGTATCCGAAGCCGCGGGCCGCCGTGCTCGATGTCGAGGGGATCCGGGTCTTGGCCACCCTGCCTGGCATGCCGCCGCTGGAGCGATGGGCGACGCCGCTGGCCCGCAACGGTGCAGTCGGTCCGGATCATCAGCCGCTGTTCATGATCGAACACACGGCGCGGGCGTTCGGCCATCCGCAGATCGTCCGCATTGACCAGCCCGCGCTGGAGGCAGGGCTGCGTACGGTCATTGCCGGCACCGGCTGCGTTGATGTATTGGCCGGGCGCAGCGTGCGTACCGTGGAACCGGACGGCGAACGCGTCACCGCGGTGCTCGATGATGGACGGCGGCTGACCGCGCGGTGGCTGGTGGGCTGCGACGGTTCCGCCAGCGCTGTCCGCGCCGCTGCCGGCATCGGTTTTCCTGGTGACACGTTCGCACAGCCCTGGCTGGTCGTCGATGCCGCGACGCGGCCCGGGGCCAGCGGCATTCGCGGCGTGGGCGGCGCCACGGACGGCGTCGCGACCGTCGCCTTCGTGCTCGACCCCGCGCGTCCCGCCGTGGCCATGTCCGAGCGTGACCGGTGGCGGTGGGAGTGGATGGTGCTGCCCGGCGAGGACCCGGCGACCATGACCACGCCTGAGGTGGTGCGGTCGCTGGTCGCTGCCTGGGTGGATCCCGCAGCACTGGAGATCCAGCGGGCGGCCGTGTTCACTTTCCATGCCAGGATGGCCGACCGGTGGCGCGCCGGGCGGATTCTGCTCGCCGGTGACGCCGCCCACACCATCCCGCCGTTCGCCGGCCTCGGTCTCGGCATGGGAATCCGCGACGCTGTCGCCCTGGCCTGGCGCCTCGCCGATGTCATCGGCGGTGTCAGCGGTCCCGACCTGCTCGACGGCTACGAGCGCGAACGCCGGCCCGATGTCGGACGTACCACTGCGCTGGCATTGCGCATCGGCCGGCTGGTGCAGACCCGCAACCGCGCGGCATCACGGCTGATCCGCGGGCTGGTCCGCACGGCGGCCGCAGTGCCCGGGCTGCGCCCGCGCCTGGGTGGTCGACCCTTGCCACCGCGACGGCTTCCGCGCAGCCTCGCCGGACCGCTGCCCGAGGCTGGTCATGTCCTGCCCAACCCGCGCGTCAGCGTCGCGGGCGGCGCACCCGTCCGGCTCGACGAGGTCATCGGCTACCGGTGGGCGTACATCGGACACCGATGCGACCCCCGCGCCGTCACCGACACGATCCCCCAAGACGCGGTCGTCCTGGCCCTGCAACACCCGGACCTGGCACCCGGCTGCCTGCCAATCAGCGACCTCGACGGGCTCCTCAACGGCATTCCCGGCACCGTCACCGCAGTACGCCCGGACCGTTTCCTTCGCGGAATCCTGCGATGAGTGACTGCCGCAACGGGTTGACTGCCCCGGCAAGACGTGCGCCGGGTTCCCCCTGCCGGCCCCTCGCCGTGGCAGCATCGTCGGCTCGCCACATCAGTCGGTCAGACGTGGGTCCCCTCGAACGCCTTGAGCAGCGACTCGGCGCCCTCCTTGTCCAACGCCGGGGTCCTTGACCAGCAGCCCTTGCCCTCGCCGCCGATCGACAGCGTCACCGAGGTCATGGCGGCACGCTTGACGTCCACGACCGACAGCAGCGGCCGGGGGATGTTACCGAGGACCTTTGCGGTGGGGCGGCTGGTCAGCCAGTGCGGCTCGAGCAGCAGCAGCTGGCTCGTCAGCAGCATTTAGTAGGCCTGGCGGGGTTCCCGGGGGACGGCGTTCGCGCTGGCTCTGGAGTTGGCCCACGAGTTCGACGGGACAGCGCGGGTCTTCGAACTGCTCGGTGACCACGTCAGCGAGTGGCCCTGGAACTACGTTGGCGATCCCGTCACGGCATTCACGAGGTCCCGGGAGTGGGTGTACGAGAACTTGTCCTGACCTCGTCTGTCGGTCTCGGACAGGGCAAGTCCGGCTGTTGATCGTCGGGACCACTCGACCGAATCAAGATCACTTTCAGGCAGGAAGCATGCCTGAAGTGACAGCCGCGCAGAGGAGTCCGCGCGTTGTCCGCGGCATGAGCGGTCGGTTCGTTCTGAAAAGGCCGCCGTGAGCCCGACCGGCGACCGCCTCGGAGGTCCAGGCGTTGGCGCTTGCGTTCAAGTGCGCTTTAACACCGATCCTTGCTTGGGGCGCCTATCGGGCGGGAGAACCGCAAGCCCCGCAAATGCATGAAGGAGGATTTGACGTGGTACCCGAACCGCCGCGCACCCTGCAGCAACGTAAGCAGGACACCCTGGCCCGCCTTGACCACGACCTGGACGCATGGGTGGCCTCAGCGGACCGGGACGGCAACGCCTACCTGGTGCCGCTGTCCTTCCTCTGGGACGGCGCAGCGTTCATCTTGGCGACAGCCGAGTCCAGCCCGACCGGGCGAAACTTGCGTTCCTCAGGACGGGTACGGCTGTCGGTCGGCCCGACCCGCGACGTGGTGCTCGTCGACGGCACCGTCGAGACGTTCTCGCGCGAAACTGTGCCAGCCGATCTGGCCGACGCATTCGCCGCGAAACTCTGGGATGCGCGGGGAAGTAAGACCCGCTACGCGTACTTCCGCGTGACACCTCGACGGATACAGGCATGGCGGGAGGAGAACGAGCTCGCCGGCCGCGACCTGATGCGTGATGGCCGCTGGCTGGACTGACTGCTACTACCGGGTACGAACTCGTTCGCAGACAGCGGGCAGACAGCTTGAAGATTCACTACACGGTTCGCGCGCATGGCGGCAGAAGAGTGAGCCGCAGTACATGGCGGCGGCTGATCCTGCTCTTCGAACTGAGGGTGCGGCTGGCATCGAGGAAGTCCGCCGCCGGGTCAGGCGCGGGCGGCTGGTTCGGTGGGCTTCGTGGTGGGGCTGTCGCTCGGTCCGCCGTCGGCTGACTCGGTCTGGGCTGCGTCGGCGGCGCGGGCGGGGGCTACCGCCTTCAGCCGGCGGACGTCCCGGCTGGCCAGCATGCCGAGGACCGAGAGCACCACCAAGGTCGCCAGGATCAGCAGCGTGTCGCGGGTGCCGATCGCCGCGGCGACCGGTCCGACCGCGATCTGGCCGAGTGGGATGGCGACCCATGACCCCAACATGTCGTAGGAGTAGACGCGGGCCAGTCGGTCGGCCGGGATGTGCTGCGCGATCGACGTGTCCCAGGCCACCGCGAACTGTTCGACGGCGATGCCGACCGCCACTCCGGCCGACAACAGCACGACGATGGTGGGTGCCAGGGCCAGCCCCAACAGCAGGAACGACTCGGCGAACATGCAGGCCACCCCGAGCAGCAGTAGCCGGCGCACCCGGATCCGCAGGGCGATCAAGCCGCCCACGACCATTCCGGCGGTTTCCGCCGCCAACACCACGCCCCAGGCGCTACGGCCGATCGTCTCGTCCGCGACGGCCGGGCCGAGCACGTTCACACCGCCAGCGAGGGCCGCGTTGAGGATCATGAAGCCGAGCACCACCACCCAGACCCAGGTCCGCGCGGTGAATTCCGTCCAGCCCTCCCGGAGGTCGGCGACGATGCTCGTGCGGGTGCTCTTCGCCGGCGAGGCAGCGACCCGGACTCCGGTAAACGCGACAGCCGCGACAGCGAAGGTGAGCGCGTCGATGGCGAGGCCCCACCCGGGCCCGACGGCGGCCACCAGGAGGCCGCCGAGCGCAGCGCCACCGATCATGGCCGCGTTGATGCCGAGCCGGATGATTGCGTTGGCCGGCTGGATCAGCTCCGGCGGCACGGTCTGCGGCGTCGCGGCGGCCGAGGCTGGCTGGGACAGGGCGCTCACGATGCCGTTGGCCGCACCGAGCGCCAGCAGCAGCGGGATCGTCGCCGTGCCGGTGAGCACCAGGGCGGCCACCGCCGCCTGGGTCAGCGCACCCAGCACATTGGAGCCGACCAGCACCAGCCGGCGCGGAATCCGGTCTGCCACCACCCCGCCGAAGAGCACGAACAGCACGGCCATCAGCGATCTCGCGCCGACCACCAGGCCCAGGTCGCGCACCGAGCCGGTCAGATCGAGCACGGCGAAGGCCAGCGCGATGGGAGCGACACCGTTGCCCAGCATGTTGACCAGCCGGCCAGCAGCCAGGTATCGGAACGCGCCATACCGCAGCGGAGCCAGCATCAGTCCTCCATCCGGAACAGGACAACGATCAACGTGGAGCAGCTCGAGGACGCCAAGCCGATCGGCCCCCACGACGCCCTCGTGGCTGAGGTGCCCGAGCCCGCAGGGTGGAACGGCGGCGGTGGCTCACGCGCGGGTGGTGCAAGGGACACCCGTGATGATCGGCTTTCAGTGCGCTTCGGTCGAGCCATTCTCTCAAGAGCAGAAAAGGCGGTGCGGCAGACGACCACGGATGGGCTGCGGAACCGAGCTCGTGGATACCCGATGACGTCAAGCGCACCACATTCGACCGAGATGCCAAGGTCGCTCACCGCGGTTCAGGCGCTATCCCTGCGGCTGCTCGTGATTTGTGCCATCTGCTGGGCGTCGGCAGCCGACTTCGGCGCACTCATCTCGGCATGAAGCGGGCGATCCAACTGGATCTGGCAGACCTGGATCCGGTAGTTGCTGCGCTGGAGGGTGTGTCCTGGCGAGTAGCAACCGTGTCACCGGCTTCTACCCGGTCGGGCAGGTTGTCGTACCGGACGCGCCGGTTCGGCCGGACGGGTTCTACGGGGTGAGCAAGGTTGCCGTCGAAGCACTCGGGCGTCTGTACGCTGACAGGTTCGGGCTGTCGGTGGTGTGCCTACGGATCGGCAGTTTTGAGGACGAGCCGACCGAGGCCCGACATCTGGCAACGTGGTTGAGTCTGCGCGACGGCGTCGGCTTCATCCGTGCGGCTATCACGGCGTCTGACGTTCACTTCGTGGCCGCCTATGCCGTTTCGGCCAACACCCGCAGGTTCTGGGATACCGGCGCCGGGGCACAGCTCGGCTATCTGCCAGTAGACGACGCGGAAAGTTGTGCCGCGAAGGCGCCCGGTTCGGACGTCCCAATCGACGCCGCCGCCTCGCAGGGCGGGGCCTACGCCAGTATTGAATACTCCCTGCGGCACGTCGTAGCGCCCCCTCCGCCCTGCTGAAGGACGGGCATCTGTCCAACCGGCAACATCCGCTCTTCGGCAGATCCGGCCGGTCGGCGAGACCGCGAGACTCGCGGCAGATGTGCGCGTTGGTATGGGCTGCGGACGGTCGGCCTACCGAAGTCGGTCCGGGTGGTCACCGCGTGAGTGACGTCAGCATTTCCCGCAGCCAGGCGATCTCGGTGCGGCTGGTGGCGGTGGCGATGCGGAACAGTCCTCGGCGGAAGGGGTCGTCGGGAAAGTCGTCGGCGCGCAGTGGTCGGTCGCCGTCCCAGAAGAAGCTCGCCGGCTGGGTGAGGAAACTGAGCCGGCGGTGCAGCACGGCTCCTTGGGCTGCTGGGTCGTCGAGATGGTGCAGGAAGGCCAGCAGCGTGAACCAGCGGTTCTCGTCGGTGATGAACAGCTCGTCGGGTGTGCGGAGCTGACGCAGCAACTCCGCGTGTCCGGCCGGGCTCAGGATCAGCACGTGCCGTGGTGCCGCCACCTGGCCAGCCTGCACGTCGCGACGCAGCAAGTCCGCACGTTCCATGCGTTTGATCGTCGGGTACAGCGTCCCGTCTGCGATCGGCCGGACGTGGCCGGTGAGTGCAGCCACGCGTTTGCGCAGCTCGTACCCGTGCAGCGGGGTGTCGGCCAGGAAGCCCATTATCGCGAACTCCAACACCGTGCTAGCTTACCTCGACAACGTGATACCTCGAACACGAGGTATCGGTCAGGAGGTAAGTGATGCGCGGCGCCCAGGTGCGGCCAGATGGCACGGCGATCCGCTGGGTGGAACTCCCCGGCGCCGAACCCACTCGGGTCTACCTGCACGGGCTCGGTCGGGTGAGCTGACAGCCGCCCCGTCGACGTTCCATGTCCTGACCGTGAATACCCGGTCCGGGAAGCTGCTCAGTTCTCGCCGGCGGTGATCAGGCCGGTCTCATAGGCGCAGATCACCGCCTGGGCGCGGTCTCGGAGGCCGAGTTTGGTCAACACGTTACTGACGTGGGTCTTCACGGTGTGCTCGCTCACTACCAGGGTCTCGGCGATCTCCGCGTTGGACAGGCCTCGACCCAGCAGGTGCAGGGTCTCCCGCTCGCGGGCGGTGAGCACGTCGAGGCGGGCGTCGGGCGCGTCGGCCAGTCGGGGCGCACCGGTCCGGTGGCGCGCACCTGGTTGATGATCATGCTCATGCCGTAATTGTCGGTGGCCAGAAAGCCGGCTCCGAGGTCGATCGAGAACTGGGCGATCAGCGCCAGCGCGCCGAGGGTGCCGGCCGTGGCGCTCACCGTCGCCAGGACCCGGCCGCCGACCATGCGCCGCATCTGCCAGAACGCAGAGATGAACGCGATGAGCGCACCGAGGAACGCGAGGTGCCCGATGGTCCAGGCCGGGCCGGGGCCACGAGTGCCGTCCAGGCCGTCGATGAGACGGATTATCCCATAGCCCATGACCAGGACGGGAGCGGCGATAAAGGCAGGACGGAACTGCATGGCGGTGTCTCCTTGGGGTGCTTCCGTCGTGTGTTCGACGTGATTGAGCCTGCCGTTTCGCCGCCTCGAAGAGATCGCCCCGCCGGGCGATCTTGCCAGCACCCGGCGCCTCCCCCGCACGGATTAGCGCCTCCCTCGCGCGGGCGAGACACCCGTTCCTGGGACCGGGGACCGCAGGAGCGCCGCACGCGAGCAGCGTGCGTCACGGCATCGGTAGCAAGCCGACCCGCACCGGAGCCGCGCAGCGGCGAGGAACGGAAGTGGCGCGGTGTGCGCCACGAGGCGCTGGCGGCCTGTCGTAGCAGGCCGCTGTCGCGGCCGCTCGGCAGGCGTACGGCGGGCCGGTCGACGTGGCCGAGCCGGGCGTCGTGGTCACGGTGCCGTAGCCGGGCCGGCTACCGCGGGAACTGGGTTGCCTGGTCCCCATACCTGCGGCAGCCTTCGCAAGGTGATCGAAACCCGGGTGCTCAACGAGGGCGATTGGAAGATCTGGAGGGAACTGCGGCTCGCCGCGCTGGTAGAAGCGGCGTACGCCTTCGGCTCCCAACTGGCGGACTGGCAGGGTGACGGCGACCGTGAGGAACGCTGGCGCGGGCGGCTGGCCATCCCCGGCTCGTACAACGTGGTGGCGATGCTCGACGGGCAGCCCGTCGGGATGGCCAGCGGGGTGCCGACCGATCTGGACGGCGTCATCGAGCTGATCTCGATGTACGTAACGCCGGTAGGACGGGGCCGGGGCGTGGGCGACCACCTCGTGCGGGCGGTCGAGAAGTGGGCCCGGCAGGTGGGCGCGGGGACGCTGCGGCTGGCCGTGGTGGAGGGCAACAAGAACGCCTGGGCGCTCTACCAGCGCAACGGCTTCCGCGACACGGGTGAGCCCGGCGACCTCATGCCCGACGGCCTGCGTCGGGAGCACATCATGGCCAAGAGCCTCATTCCTTAGCGGTCCGACCCTCGATCGGGGGTGCGCCGCCACCGGATACCACGACTTCCGGCGGGCAACCGTATCGCGGCAGATGCGGACGCGCGACCGGGCGGTCTCGTCGGACTCACGTGTCTGGACGTGACGTGAGTCCGTGACCGTCGAGGATGAGGAGCGCAGTTCGTAGCGATGAGGCCGCCCTGTCTTCCCGATCACCGACAAGCTGCTCGAGGTCACGTCGGGATACAGCTTCGAGCAGCTCCCGAAGCCGGTCCGTTACGTCGGCATCGCGATACACCGACCACCAATGAGCCGCATCGACCAAGTCGACGACAGCTGATGCATCGTTGGCCAGCCACTCCCGCGCAGCAGCAAGCGTGTGCTCGCCGGCCACGATCAACGCCTCACTCACGACCGCCAGATCGCTGCTGCTTCTCCCCGAAACCACCAAAGCATGCACGAACATTTCCCACCGTCGGCGGCCGATCGCCTCAGCAAACGACCACCCGCCGAGGAACGCCAAGGCGGCGGCCGCCGCCCGCCCGACACGCCCGCCGGGCGGTTCCGCCAATCGCTTCAAAACAGCCGGGTCGGCTCGTAGCAGGGCACGCTCAAGATCGGCTCCCGGGTCGAGGCCGACCTCGAGCCACACCCACTCAGCCACCGCGATCAGGTCGAACACCGCCCCGTCACGCGTCGGGGCCTCCTCAGCGAGTAGATGTAGTCCGCTGAACGAGCCAGCCTGCATCGACAAGCCGACCAGAGCCCAGCGAGCTGTCTCGTCCGACGGATTCCGGCTGACACATCTGCCGGCGAAATCTTCCACCTTGTACCGCGTAGCGTGATGGTTAGTGCCAGACCAGAACTCGTCGCTCCTGGACAGCGACTCCAGACGCGACCACATGCTCCGTAGCGCCCGATTGACCTGGTCGATGAGCGCGTCGTCCTCGAACACACCACCTGCGCGCTCCAAGCTACCGATAGGTGAACGGTGCTCACCGCTGCTCACCCCAGTGATTGTCGCAGTATCCGGATCTCGGCACGTCCGTGCACGACCCGCGCCGGCCCGCCATGACTCTGTGTAGCGCGCTGATCGCGGCAGAAGAGGATGCCGTCGGTGTGCGGTCCAGGCCGACGGCCTGTGCAATCCCGACGACACACAGAGGCCGATTGTGCTTGCTGATGTGGAGGGACGAGTTACCGATCCTTGCTGTGACGCTGTGCTTGCCGTCGCCCGTCCTCGAATGCCGTAACCGTCGCCGCGTTGATTGCATCGACCTGCGACACGCCTTCGGTGTCAAGGCACTCGGGTC
This sequence comes from Micromonospora sp. NPDC050200, assembly GCF_040656135.1. Classification (NCBI taxonomy): domain Bacteria; kingdom Bacillati; phylum Actinomycetota; class Actinomycetes; order Micromonosporales; family Micromonosporaceae; genus Micromonospora; species Micromonospora sp. NPDC050200. Next base: position 2,998 of record NZ_JBFALG010000047.1, on the reverse strand, counting down.
GACGGGGATCCGCAACGCGTGGGCGGGCTCTGCGCAACTTCTTCACGACGTCGAAGAGCTGATTCGTGTCACGCGGCACGTAGCGGGACCTCCGCCCGCACCAACAAGATCCACCTCATGCTCGTCTATGCAACGTAGCCGACGCCCGACCAGCGGCATGATCGGACGTTCGCGGTGATGCCCGTCGCGCGAGCGGTACTCATCCCAGGCCGAGCGACCTTTCGAGCCCGTCGAGAATGAGGTCGAGCCCGAACCGGAACTCGTCGCCGAAGTCGTAGCCGGGCTGCATGTAGTACGAGGTCGCCATCTCGACGAGATGCGGGTACTCTCCCGCGGCCATCACCTCCATGATCGGTTCCGCCACTTCGCCGACGCTCTCTGGGCCCTCGAACGGGAGGGCGGCCTCTTGAAGTGCGAAGCCGTAGACGTAGCTGTCGATCAGCGCGTAGGCGTGCGCCGTCATCTCGGCCGAGAACCCGGCTTCGCGCAGGGTGGCGATGACGGTGTCGTGGTGGCGCAGATTGGCAGGCCCCGGGCTGCTCCTCGACTCCAGCAGACCGATGGCCCAGCGGTGTCGCGCTAGGACCTGGCGGGCCGAGTGAGCTCGCCTCCGCAGCTCGGACCGCCAGTCACGGCCAGAAACCGGAAGCTCGATCTCGCCGAAGACGATGTCGACGAGCGCGTCGAGGATTTCGTCCTTGTTGGCGACGTGGTGGTAGACCGACATCGGCTTGACGCCGAGCTCTTTGGCGAGGGAGCGGATCGTGAGCGACCCCAAACCGCCGGAGTCGGCTACCGACAGCGCGCCCTGTAGGACGCGCTCGCGGGTCAGCCGCGCTCGCCGCCGGCCGCCCTCGCTGACTGGCTCAGACATTCATATTCCTTGTCCGTTCGTGCTAGGGGCACCTTCGTACAAAGTACGTTAGCGTATTCGTACTAAGTACGGATCTCCAAGCTGGCTTCTGGAGGGGACCACTATGACGACCCCGACCCCGACCACGGCGACGCCGACGACGATGAGGGCGGTCATCCAGGACCGCTACGGCAGCTCGGAGGTCCTGCGGCTGGCCCGAGTCGCCCGTCCTGTGATCGCAGACCACGAGGTGCTCGTGCGGGTGCGCGCGGCCGGTCTCGACCGCGGCACGGAGCACCTGATGACGGGCAAGCCCTATGTGATGCGGCTCGGCTTCGGGCTGCGGAGACCGAAGAACCCGGTGTCCGGCCGTGACGTGGCCGGCACGGTAGCGAGGGTCGGCTCGCAGGTGACACGGTTCGCGGTCGGAGACGAGGTGTACGGGATCGCTCCCGGGTCCTTCGCCGAGTACGCCGTCGCGCGGGAGGACAAGCTCGCCCGGAAGCCGGTGAACCTGTCCTTCGCCCAGGCTGCGGTCGTTCCCGTGTCGGCCGGCACGGCGCTGCAGGCGCTCCTCGACGTCGGGAGGGTGCAGGCAGGTCAGTCCGTGCTGATTCTCGGCGCATCCGGCGGCGTCGGGACCTACGCGGTACAGCTGGCGAGGGCATTCGGGGCGGAAGTCACCGGAGTGTGCAGCACTTCGAAGCTCGACCTGGTGACTTCCCTCGGTGCCGACCGCGTCATCGACTACACCCGCGAAAACTTTGCCGACGGCAGTCGTCGCTACGACCTGATCCTCGACATCGGAGGAAGCCCGTCGGTGAGGCGGCTGCGGCGAGCACTCGAACCACGAGGGACGGCCGTCTTCGTCGGTGGTGAGAACGGCGGAAGCCTGACCGGCATGGGCAGGCAGCTGCGCGGAGCGCTGGCCTCACCATTCCTGCGGCAGCGTCTGGCGCTGTTCATGGCCAAGGAGCGCGCCACCGACCTTGAGCGGCTCACCGAGCTGATCGAGGCTGGCAAGGTCATCCCGAGCATGGACCGCAGCTACCCGCTCGACGAGGCGCCCAACGCCATGCGGCTGCTCGAGAGGGGCCAGGTCCGCGGCAAGGTCGCGATCACCGTCTAACCCCCCGGGCACCTCACCGACAAGACGATCTCCCACCACCCGTCCACACCGCCTGAGAGAAGCAACCCATGACCGCGACAACCAGTGGCCCGCCGTTGCCCGACCAGCACGCCGCTGTTGCACCGCCCGCCGCTGCAGGCTCGGCAAGCGACACCGGCACGACTTACGGACGCCTGATCGGGTCACTCTTCCTGGCAGGGTTCGTCACGTATGGAGTTGGCTTCGCCCTGGTCAGCTCCGTGGTGGACACGCCCGACTTAGTCATCAGCGTCTCCGCTCACCAGGCCACCCTGGTCCTCGGCGCCTGCCTCATGCTGTTGAACACCGCCGTCGACATCGGCAAGGCCGTCTTGTTCTTCCCAATCCTGGAGAAGCACAGCAAGCGGACCGCCCTGACCTATCTGTCCGCGATGGTCTTCGAGGTCGCCCTGCTGGCAGTCGGCGCCCTCTGTCTCCTCTCGCTCATCCCGTTGTCAGAGCAGCTCGATGCAGGGCAGGTCAGCACAGAGCTAGCCCGGACCCTGGGCTCGCTCGCGGTGGACTCCAACACGATGGCGTACCAGATTGGCCAGGCGGGGCTCGCGTTCGGAGCGTTCTTCCTGTGCGTCCTGCTCTACCGAACCCGCCTGGTTCCCCGGTTTCTGGCGGCGTGGGGCGCGGTCGGGTACGTGATCCACTTCACGGGCGCCGTCGCCGAGATCTTCGGCAGCCACGTCAGCCTGGTCCTCCTCATCCCCGACGCGCTGTTTGAGCTGACGTTCGGCGTCTGGCTTCTGGTCAAGGGCGTCCGCACCCAGCCGCATGCCCAGGGTTCGTGACGGCATGGGGCTGACCGACAGGGGTCCGATGGCCGGCAGGACGGTGCTGATCACCGGCGCAACCCGAGGCATCGGCAAAGCGACCGCCCTGGGCCTGGCCCGTCTAAGGCGTGTTTCAAAAGGTGTGGTTGCCGGTGAAGGTCACGGCGTGGCGGTGATCGATAACTGAAGAGGTCTCCGGTAGATGGTTCAGCGACC
>NZ_JBFALG010000046.1:0-56022 GCF_040656135.1 Micromonospora sp. NPDC050200 | reverse complement strand
CTGGACCGCCACTGCCGAATCGATCCTGGCCAAGGTTCGACGTGGACGCGTCGCACTCCAGCAAGCGGCTAGTCAAAACTGAGACAGAACACTAGGATCATGGCGTGTTTGATCGCGAGGTACACGAGGAATCGCGTGGATTGGACCTTGGCTCGGTCCTGCCACACGTCAAGGCAGCGACTGCCGGCCCGCATCGGCAGCAGCAGCGGATCTCGGATCTCACGCCGGTAAGCCGCGCATTCGTCGGTTCGTTGATGACCACCTACGTCATTGACATAGGCGCCGGGCTGCGGTTCGTCTCCGAGCAGGACCTCACCGGCACCGCGATCACCGTGGACGAACTGCACCAGCGGGCCGTGCGCAACTTCGCCGAACTGGTGGCCAAGCAACGAGTCCGCATGCCGAAATACCACGCAATCACGCCGGTCCTGTACGACGGGAACTTCGAGGTCAGCCTCATGTTCCTCGACGAGGTATGGGCGTGGTTCGAGGCGCAGTTCGGTGAACCGGCGATCCTCGCGGTTGCGCCGGCCCGCGACATCTTCGCGTTCTGTCCGGCCAGCAGCGCGGAGGGTCGAACCCAACTAGGTGAGCTGATCGACCGTGTCTGGCCAACTGCCGATCACCCGCTGACACGCGATTTCTACCGGCGGGTGGACGGGGCCTGGCAGCTGGATCAGCCTTAGCGTCACGGCTCACCCTCGACCCGCAACGAGCCGAGGAGCCCTGTCGCTGGACGAGCATCCCATCGCACAGCGGACCGCGATCAATGTTGGTAACGATCCGTAGGCCCGACCCGCGGCAAATGAGTTCACTGAAGCTGGAGCAGCCCACGTTTGGCCATATAGGCTCGCAACGTCTCGGCGTCCTCGGCGGACATCAAGCGGCGTGGGATCACGGTCGCCGGCATCCGGCCGACGTACACGATCCAGAACTCAGGGGTGTCCCTTACCTGGGCGACCCCGTCCCAGGCGATGCCGCCGGACTCCGAGCCGCTGCGCATCATGATGTTGTCGTCGGTGATGTCGTAGGCGCCCTCGACAGCGTAGCGACTGGAGCGGCGCCGGGCGCGCAACTGCACCCACGGCGGGTACAGCATCGACAGCAGGCCACCCACGACCATCGCCATGCACAGCGGCGAGATCTGGTCGCCCCACGCGAACCCCCGCGAGACGGCGAAACCGATCGCCCCGACCGCCGCCAGCACCGCGCCGATATAACCGTACTTGCGCAGCCGAACACTGCTGAGCGCAGCGGCCACGCGGCCTGGGTAGGCGGGGTCGGCTGGGACGTCAAAACGGATGTGCACGCCAGAACGATAGTGCCCCCACCCGCCCCGGGCAGCGCCTGACTCGCGCCCCGCTGGCCGGATCGTCGGGGGCCGCCCGTTGTCAGCGGCATGAGCGGTCACGCCGTGCCGTATCTGCAGACGAGGGGCGAACATCCGCGACACTCAGACCTGCTCGACCTCCCCAACTGCTCGCGGTTTGCCGGGGAGTCAAGCGGGCGAGTGTGCGTTTCGAAGGACGGAGGTCGATCCTTTCCTCAGTCACGACGGCGGGCTGCCTTGAGCAGGAGTTTCCGGGATGGTGTCGTATCAAGGCGTAGCCGTTCGTGGAACCAGTGAGGTGATCTCAGCAAGGTTCGGCGGCCGGGTGGGGATGACACGGGCGTAACGTCCATACCGGACGGTGTGGGATATGGACGTGGAGCCATCGATAGACAGGTTCTTGCGACAGAATCCAGTCTTCGAGAGGGCTCCACGTGATCGCCTATTCTGCCAGGCTCGACGTGCCCAGGGAACTCGTACAGCACGTGGTGCGGCTGCTTCGTGCCGAGCGTCGGGCGGTGGGCACCCGACCGGGAACCCGTGCGCTGACGTGCTTCTACCAGGCGATCCTGGTGTTGGTGTGGTTTCGCAAGGGTGAGGACAAGGCCACCCTCGGGGCGGGGTTCGGGGTCTCGCGGGCTACGGCCTACCGGCCAGATGGTGCTGCTCGATCCCTCGCCGATCGTGCGGCTCAACCGGGCGGTCGCGGTCGCCGAGGTCGACGGCCCCGGGGTCGGGCTGGCCGAGGTCGACCGGCTCGCCGAGGTCCTTGACGGCTACCACGCCTTCCACGCCGCGCGCGCCGACCTGCTGCGGCGACTCGGGCGCGGCGGCGAGTCGCGGGCGGCGTACGACCGGGCCATCGGTCTCGCCGGCAACCCCGTGGAGCGGGCCTACCTCACCCGCCGCCGCGACCAGCTCGCCGGCTGATCGACACGTGGAGCCAGCCCGTTCCAGCACCGTTCGCGGCAGATCCGTGCGTCTGGTGGGGCCGGGGCTGTCGTGGCGGTCATCGCTCTTCATGGCCTCGGCCGGAATTATGCTCGGGACCGCCGGAGTCGAGCAGAGCAACCCTGCGTGACCCGGCCGTACGTCGGTAGCTGGCGTCGAGTAGCTCGTCGACCTCATCCCAGTCGGTGTCGCCGGTCAGGTCCACCCCGATCCACCCGTAGGCACCCAGGTAGGCCGGCACGAAGCAGCGGTCTTCCTCCAACAGCGCCTCACGCTCGTCGGGATCAACCAACACGAGCACCGAATGTTCATGCTGCCGATAGACGCCGTCGACTTTCACCGATCCCCCGTAGTAGGCGAAGACCTTGGTGGTGAAGAAGGCGGGATGTCCGTGGGAGATCTTCTCGGCCGCGTCGGGGAAGGCCAGGGCGAGCGCCCGCAGCCGGCTCAGAAGCGGATCTGCCTCGTCAAACACGATGGGGTGCGGCATATCAGAAGGTAAACACACGGTGGACGGCTGCGGCGTCCTGCCGGCGGTAATCTGCACCAGCCGCCACGGTCGACCTGTGGCTCGCACGGCGCCATCATCGCGGCTACTTGGAGCGTGCACCAGATCGGAACGAATACCGGGACGTCATAGGTGGCCTCGGCTGCCCTTCCATAGGTAGAGGTCGCGCAGCAGGGATATCTCGGCGCCGTGGTGAATGACCTCGCGGTGTACGTGCAGGATGAGCTTCGCCATCGGTGCGTCGGCGTATTCCGGCGGTGAGATGGCGGCTTGCGGTTGAGCTAGTCCGGCTGGGCCGAGGTGGCGGACATCCCGGATCCACGAAGCTGATGCTGCCAGTGCCACTCAAGTTGGTCGACCAGCTCTGCGTTCCAGTCCACATCCATGGTGCGACGGTAGAGATCGACACGCGACCCGATCAACCTACGACAAGACCGCCTGGGCCCCGAAGCAACCTACAAGGCGTTGTCTCCCACTCCGGACAGCCGCGGACAGCCGCGACGAGCGGACCGCGGCAGATGTGCGCACCGGATCTTGCCTCATGCCGACCCCGCGGGCGCGAGGCGGCGCGTGAACGGCCGACGTGCGCTGCTGTTTCCAGCCCTGCCCTCGGCGTAGGCCGCTAACCGGTCCGCGGCGGGTGCCATCGTCGCCGCTCGTCCGCTCGGGCAGGGGCGGTGCCGGTGTATCGGCGGACCGCCCCTGGCGAGGCGGTGCGGCACCTGGGGCCTCGAGCTGCTCAGCTTTTGAGCGCATCGAGCTCGACCAGCAACTCCGACAGGGCGGCCGGATCACAAACCCCCATGGGGGTACTCCGCGCGATCTGCCAGTGATCCGACCACACGTCATCGGCCCAGATCTCGGTGATCCGCTGCTCGTCGCACGTATTGTAGGTTGACGTCGCTACGCCCGGATCCAGCTCGACCAGCAACGTCAGCCCGCCGGGCAGTTGGTGCGCCAGCTGGGTGTGCTGACGGCTCGACTGGTGGTACCCGTTCCCCCGCCACCGTCCGCGCAGCAGCCCTACGACCTGGTCCGTCGCCACCGGTCCGAATCCCGCCAGGCTCGTCGCCGCGCGCTCGGCCTCGGTCAGCGCCACCGCCGGCCGGTGCAGCTGCGGGAACGGCGGCAGAATCTCGTAGTCGGCGAAGATCTGCACCCAGTCGGCGAGGTCCTCACCGAGCTCCGCCGGGTGCACGATGCCGAACGGCGCGTTCCCGTCGACGATCGCGGTCGTGTCGTGGATGTCCGCGAAGCTGCCATCCTCCGCGATCCGTAGCGCCCGGACCAGGCGTTTCCCCGGGTCGTACTCGCCCCACAACAGCCGCCGTGCGATCGGGCCCAGGATCGGGTGCGGCAGCAGGACTGCCGGGAGGTCCCGCGCCGGCCGGAGCCGATGCGCGAGCATGTCCTGCTCCAGGCGCGCGATCTGTGCCACCGCGGTCGCTCGCAGATCCTTTTTCAACCGCAGGAATTGCTGGTAAGCCTCGGGATTGGTGTCCTTGACGCCCGGCTTGGGCGGCCTCGTCAGACGCCGCCCGTCCGCGTCCATGGCGTACGCGGTGAGGTGATCGTCCGTGACCACCGTGAACGCGCGCGGGCCGTAGTCCAGCGTGACCCCGGTGTCCAGCCCGTGTGTGATCGCCAAGCGGTCCGCCAGCTGCGGCACGGACAGCCCGCGCCGCGCGGCGGCTTGCGTGAGGTAGACCACAACCCGTTCGTTCGTCGGCCCGCCCGACATGCCCTCCTCGATCGCCAGCAGGTGCCGCAGCGCCACGTCCGTGCCCACCGTGGCCAGCACCGCGAATCCGTCGATCGCCCGCGCGTACCGGCTTTTCGCTGGCCACGACCGCACCAGCGGCGCGAGCGTGTCCATCGTGGCGTCGTCGCCGACGTGCGCTTGCGCCAGCACCACCCACGCCTCCGACGCCGGCATCTTGTCCGTCAGCCACTCCTGCAGAAACGCCCGCCCGAATGCCGCCAGGCTTTGTCTGTCGCAGCCCGCGATCAGCCTCTCCGACTCCGGATCGGCCGCGGATACCAGCGGCTGCGCGGCCGCCGACGACTCGACGGCCAGCGGCAGACCGCTGTCGTGCGGTGCGGAATCCCCGGGCGCCGGTTCTGGCGCCTCCGCCAGGCGTGACCGGGTCAGCGCACCGACCAACCGAGCGACCTCGTCCTCCGGCATCGTCCCGCCCCCGGCCAGCCGGATCTCCGGCAGCCGCTCAGGTCGCGCCCACTCCGGCGCCTTCCCTTTTCGCGCGGCTTGCGCCGCGTCCGGAAACACCGAGGGTACGGGCGTGAGCAGGTCATCCGCCGGTCGCCAATTCGGCCCGGCGGCCGGTAGCTCACGGCCAGCGGCGGGCTCGAGCAGGGCGGCGACCCCGTACTCGTCAGCGATCTTGACAATCATCGGCCCGTGGCCGATCGCGGCCAGGTAGCGCAGCGCGTCCTCGGCATTCTGTCGCGGCTTGCCCGGGCGCCCGACCGCGCCCGGGATCAGCGCCCGCGCCGCGGTCTCGGCATGCCGGTGCAGCCACAGTCGCGCCCACAGCCGCGCGGACCCGAGGTGCCGCAGCCATCCCGCGACCAATGCGGCCACCTCCGGCCCCCGGAACGGCAGCACCAGTACCCCCAGACGGTCGGCGCTCCCACCCGCCTCGCTGAGTGCGAGCGCCAGCGCGTCCAGTTCGAACCGCGCGACCGCGACCCGGCCCACATCGATCCGTTGCCGGTGCCGCAGCAGCTGCAGCGGCGCCGCGAGCAGCGCCCGCGCCGACGCCTCGGGCCCCTTCGCGAACAGCCATGACACCTGCTCCAAGGTCAGATCGGACAGCCGGTCCGCGCCGGTCGCCGCCTTGACCCAGTCGGGCTTCTCCAGTCCGTGGTCGAGCGCCGTGGCCCGCGACCACCACACATCCCGCTCCCCGTCCTGCCATATCATGACGGTCGGCTCCTCGCGGACCAGCCCTTCGACCACGACCGGCTTGCGCCCCCTACCCGCCGCCATCGTCTCAGCCTCCCCGTTCGTTCGCCTCGCGCAGTGCTGGCGCGACCGCTCCGCGCGGACCTGCGGCCCCATTCGCGAATCGGTCCAGAGACCGTATCGGAGTGGTGCTCGCGCTCACTCCCGGCCCGCGTTCGTTGCCCGGACCCGGATCCCACACGGATCGGGCTGGGAAAGGTGGGCATGACAGCGCCGCAAGCCCGATGCCAACGGCAACGAGATTCCCGGGGTGCCGTGGGGACCGAGCTGGACGATTGGACCGCCTTCACCGACCACGACCGTCCTCCCGGTCAACAAACTGGCCGCCGCTATGACGACAATGACCGAAAGCGGAGCGTGCTGGCGGCGGAGACGGCGCTGCCGCCCGGCCGTGACGGGCGTCCGGTCCTTTAACTACCGACCTTCGGTCTTCGCGCTGGATGACCGTGGGGCCGGCGATGGCCTGATGGGCCAATGCCCGCATGGCTCAACCACCATGTACTGATCTCGGCAGATCCGGCCGGTCGGCGAGACCGCGCAACTCGCGGCATGTCCGGGCGCTCACCGGCCGGGGGCGAAAAGGTCCTCGCCACTGATCACGAAGCACCCGAACATGCCGCCGAGGACAGCTCGTTGGTGCTTCGTCAGCGGGTTTACGAAGACCGCAACGCCGACCTTCGCGGCCCGGCATGCTTGCGCAATTTCGCGCGCTTTGCCGGGGCTAATCAGCGTCCGTCGAGAGAACGGTACGGTCATCTTGGCCGCACCGCCGTGCGAGACGCCCCGCCGCTGGACGTGCCGGCTCACTACCCGCCCACCATGTGCCTCCACCGAAGCCGCCAGCAGATCGAGCTTTGCGCCGAACTCTATATCCTTTGCCGAGAACAGGCCTACGAGCACCACATCGGTGCCCGCCAGCACAGAGGTCGGTGGCCCAGTCGGATCTTGCCGCACGGGGCCATGGTGCCGGACGCCTCACGGGCATCCGCTCATCGACAGTTTCGAGCGGCGGCCCACCGGCGTCGCGTCACGCTGCATAACGCGCGGATCGCGGCAGATCAGGGTGTTTCCCTCGATGGGTATGTGGATGATGTGGGTGCCTGTTGGTGGCTAGGCTGACCGCGATGGTGGGGCCTGGGAGCGGAACCGCGTTGGGGCGGTTGTTAGCGCATCGGTGGCCGGAGGCTGCCGCGACAGCGGGTGCCCTGCGGCCGGAACTCGACGCGGTGCTGACCGGCGGCGCGGCCAGTCCTTCGTTGGTGCGGCAGCTGGCGCCGATGCTCGGGTTGCACACGGCGGATCTGTTCGTGGTCGCCGGGCTCGATCTGCCGCAAGATCTGGTGCCTGCCAGCGGTACCCGGCCTTGGGATGTCGGGACGGTTCTGGAAAGGGCGGCCAAGGTGGCGCCGCAGTCGCTGCGCCGGTTGCGCGAGTTCGTCCGGTCGCTACCCGAGCATCCGCCGGCGTGGCCGCCTGTGGGGCCGCGCTACAGGTACGGGCTGGGGCCTGGCGAGATGATGTTGTGGCTACTGCGGAACCGCAATATCGGGCCATACGACCCGAAGCTGTTGTACTTGATCGGCGACGGGCCAATGGTGTCGGCCTTCACGATGGCGAAGCTGGGACCTGGCCGTACGCGGCTGACGCCGCAGTACGTGACCTCGTTCGCCACCGTCCTGGGTATTCCTGACGATGACTTGGCCGCCGTCGCCGGGGTTGCTGCGGCCACCGATCCACGTCTGCACCGCAACCACGTTGAACTTGCCCGGTTGGCCTGGGATGCCCGGCGATTGACCGGCGAGCAACTGTCCGAGGTGCTCGACCTGGCCAGGCGACTGCGGTAGCTGAGTCAACAATGATCCCGCCGCCGTCCGACCACCTCGGAACCAAGCCAAATGCCTAACAATCAGGACGCACCGGCAAGGTCACGAAACCGGGGTCACTCTGTACGTCGCGGTTGGCGCACTGACATCGGCAGAACAGAATGCCTGTGGCCGGACGCGCCGGTCGTCTCCCTACCGTCGCACGTCGACCAGGCACCATTCGATGTCCTGCGGGCGGCCGAAATGCGCTTCGATCCGCCGCCCGAGCTGCACGAGCCGCACGACCTGCGCATCCGTCAGCGCCGGCTGCTCCTGCCGCTGCGGGTCGATCGCCACTTCCTGCGTCCCGCCCGCCGGCGGGGCGTGAACGGCACGCTGTTTGGCGGCGTGGACTCCGGCGGCGAACTCCGGGAGGCTGCGCGGGGCGAAGATCGGGCCGAGGTCGGCCGTGACCGACGGCACGGGCTCGGCTATCGCGGGCTCCCCGGAGTGCATGCCGGGCCGGAAGGCGAATCGCCGACAGAACGGCGTCCAGTACTCGTCGTCGGCGTCCATGGAGATCGGGCTCCGGGCGGGCTGCGACTGCGGCCCGACCTCGGTGACGCGGTCGTCGGAGCCGTGGACGATGGCGGCGACCTTTTGCTGAATGGTACGAAGCACGGTGATGGTGTCCCGGTCCGCAAAGCCGGTGTCGGTGAGACGCGGGGACCGCTCCAAGGTGGTCCGTGAACCGGCCCGCCAGCGGGCCAGAGCAGAGCCGATAACCTGCGCAGGGCAACGTCCGATTCTACCGCGGACCGCGCCCGTGCAGGGATTACGGTGGTCAGGTGCTTGATCTGAGCAGCCTTGACCTGGAGGAGATCGCGACCGCGTTGGCGGACCAGACCGACTACGAGCACCGGTGGCTTATCAATCCACAGAACGGAGCGGTCGTGTTCTGGACATCCGACACCGGAATCGACGGCCAGACACCCGTTGACCTCGACGAGCTGGACCTGATCTGCATCGACCCGCTGCCGTCCTACATCTGGTACCAGGACATGGCCGACTTCGCCGATCAGATCAGCGACGACCGAGCCGGGCGGAGACTGGCGCGGGCTATCCAGGGCAAGGGCGCCTTCCGCCGGTTCAAAGCCGAGCTGCACGAGGAGTATCCGCACCTGCTGCCAGCGTGGTACGCCTTCCGCGAGGCCCGCGCCCGCCGCCGCGTGGTCGAATGGCTCGCCGCCAACTCGCTCATCGAAGACGATGCGGCCGCGCGTTTTCTTGACGAGCACCCCGAGCCCAACGTGCAGTGACCGGACAGCCATTCGCGGCGATGATCTTTGCGTTGGTACGCGCACATCTGCCGCGAGTCGCGCGTCCAGCCGCCGCGGCGTAGTCACGCTGAGTAGAAGCTGGTCACCCGGCCTGCCCTCGGCGGGTGTGCGGATTTGCCGATGAGCGAGCGGTGGATGGAGCCCTGACGCCACTCCCGCAATCTGAGCAGATAACGCTGCCTTGCTCCCGGGCTTGACCTTGACGCAGCGTCAACCCTGCATGCTGGCACCATGTCCATAAATTTTCAGATGTCAACCGAGCAGGTCCGCGGGCCTGTGATCCAGGTTCAGGGCCTGGAGAAGTCATACAAGGATCTGCACGTGCTGCGTGGCGTGGACTTCGACGTGGCGCGGGGCAGCATTTTCGCCCTGCTCGGCTCCAACGGGGCGGGTAAGACCACGGTCGTGAGGATCCTGTCCACGCTGCTCAAGCTGGACGCGGGGACGGCCAGCGTCAACGGCTTCGACGTCGCCACGCAAGCGGCGAACGTGCGGGAGTCCATCAGCCTGACGGGACAGTTCGCGGCCGTCGATGAGATCCTCAGCGGGCGGGAGAACCTGGTGCTGGTCGCCCGGTTGCGGCATCTGAGGGATCCGGGCCGGATCGCGGATGACCTGCTGGCTCGCTTCTCACTGACTGACGCGGCGACACGGAAGGTGTCGACGTACTCGGGTGGCATGCGCCGCCGCCTCGACATCGCGATGAGCCTCATCGGGAACCCGCCGGTGATCTTCCTCGATGAACCGACGACCGGGCTCGATCCACAGGCGCGTCTCGAGGTGTGGCAGGCCGTCAGGGAGCTCGCCGGGCAGGGCACGACGGTGCTGCTCACCACGCAGTACCTTGACGAGGCCGAACAGCTCGCCAGCCGGATCGCGGTCCTCCACCGGGGGCGCATCATCGCCAACGGCACTCTCCCCGAGCTCAAGCAGCTGCTCCCGCCCGCCAAGGTCGAGTACGTCGAGAAGCAGCCGACCCTCGAGGACGTCTTCCTCGCCATCGTCGGTGACGACGGCACTGACAGCAAAGTAGGCGCCGCCAGCTCCGACGGCACGAACAACTAAGGACCCTCGATGACCAAGCACTTCTTCGATGACACCGCCGCCCTACTGGGGCGGTCCCTGCGCCATATCAGCCGCAGCCCGGACACCATCATCACGACCGTGGTCATGCCGATCGCGTTCATGCTGCTGTTCGTCTACGTATTCGGCGGCGCGATCCAGACCGGGTCGGACAAGTACGTGAACTACCTGCTGCCTGGCATCCTGCTCATCACGGTGGCCTCGGGCATCTCCTACACCGCATACCGGCTCTTCCTCGACATGAAGGGCGGCATCTTCGAGCGGTTCCAGTCCATGCCGATCGCACGCTCGTCCGTACTGTGGGCGCACGTGCTGACCTCGCTGGTCGCCAATCTGATCTCGCTCGTGGTGGTGGTGCTGGTCGCCCTCGTCATGGGCTTCCGCTCGGGGGCCGGCGCGCTGGACTGGTTAGCGGTCACTGGCATCATGATGCTGTTCACCCTGGCCCTGACTTGGCTCGCCGTCATCCCGGGCCTGACCGCGAAGTCCGTGGACGGCGCGAGCGCGGTTTCCTATCCGCTCATCTTCCTGCCGTTCATCAGCTCGGCCTTCGTACCCACCGACAGCATGCCCGGCCCGGTGCGCGCCTTCGCCGAGAACCAGCCGGTGACGTCCATCGTCAACACGATCCGCGGCTTGTTCGCTCAGCAGCAGGTCGGTGGCGACATCTGGATCGCCCTCGCCTGGTGTGCCAGCCTCCTCATCGTCGCGTATGGCGTCGCCATGGCCATCTACCACCGCAAGATCAGTTGACGATGTGTCTCCTTCGTGCAGGCTGAAGCCATGCTGACGATCGGACGGCTGGCGTCCTACGCCGGGGTAACCATCCGCGCGGTGCGGCACTACCACCAAATCGGACTGCTCCCGGAGCCGGAGCGCGACGCCTCCGGCTACCGGACCTACGACGCCGTCGCGGTCGTGCGACTCATCCGGATCCGGACCCTGGCCGAGGCCGGCGTCCCGCTGGCCCGGGTCCGCGAGCTGCTCGACGCCGCCCCGGAGGCGTTCGCCGCCGCGACCACTGAGATCGACCGGCAGCTGCGGGCGCAGATCCGCGCGCTGCAGGAGCACCGGCGGCGGATCGCGCGGCTGGGCTCCGGCGATTCGTTGGCTCTCCCGGAGGAGGTGGTCGACTACCTGGACCGCCTGCGTGCCACCGGAGCGCCGGAGGCGATGATCGTGGCCGAGCGCGACGCCTGGATCCTGATAGCGGCGCGCTGGCCGGAGGCGATCCCGGCGTTCATGGCCCAGAAGGTGGCCGAGCTGGCCGACCCGAAAATGGTCCGGCTCTACCAGCTCATCGGTCGGATCGCGGAGGACTGGGAGGACGACGAACTGTTGCGCGAGACGGCCGACCTGATGAGCGAGCTGTTCGAGCAGGCGGCAGCCATTGGGCAGCTGGACTGGCGGGATGAGCATGTGCCCGACGCGGAGTTCATCCGCCTGATGGACGCGTTCGCCGATGGTGCCCACCCCGCCGTCGCGCGGCTGCGGGAGCTGATCGCTGAGCGTGGGTGGACCGGGTGGACCCGGGTCGAGAAGCGCGAGACCTGAGGCGTCACGCCGTGCCCGCACCCGCCTCTGATCAGGCGCACCCGTCTGCCGCGATCAGTGCGCTGCGTACGAAAGGATCTGCAGAGTTGAGTGCCTTGTGGCTCAAGCGGAGAGGGCGGCGCGGGAGTGGAGGAAGCGGCTTTCGGCGGCGTTGCCGGTGAGCGCGGCGGCGCGCTCGTGCCGCAACAGGCCGCGGGCGATCGCCATGAAGCGTGCCCCAGGGTTGACAACAGGCCCGTTCGCTAGGCCCAATCGCCGGGCGGCAGGCGCACCGTGACGTCGAGCCCGCCGGTGTCCGGGCCGGCGAGGGAAAGTTCGCCGCTGTGCGCGAGGACAATGGCACGCACGATCGACAGGCCGAGCCCCAGGCCCGCGACGCCGCCCCTGACGAACGGCTCGGACAGCTGATCCACCGCGTCGGCCGGTATCGGTGGGCCGGTGTTGGCTACCCGCAGCACCGCGTGGCCCGTCTCGGTGCCGGTGGTTACCGTGACCTCGCCGTCGGGGTGGTTGTGTCGTACAGCGTTGTCGATGAGGTTGCCAGCGAGGCGTTCGAGTAGCGTCGGGTCGCCGGTGACCGGCGCGGGTCGCAGGTCGATACCCACGGTGATGCCCCGCGCCGCCGCCTCGCCCGCCTTGGCGTGCAGCACTGCGGTCGCCACGACGGCGAGGTCCACCGGATGCCGTCGCCCCGGGCTGGCCTGGCTGTGCGCGAGGGCAAGGAGCCCGTCGAGCGTGCGCTGGCTGCGGTCGACCGCGGTCCGCACGTCCTCGGCCATGGCGAGCAGTTCAGCGCGGCTGGGCCGGCCGTCGAGGGTGACGTCGATTGCGGTCCGCATGGTGGTCAACGGGGTGCGCAGCTCGTGTGCTGCATTCGCGGTGAACATACGTTGGCTGTCCAGGACCCGATCGCGCTCCGCGACTCCGCGCTGGATCCGGTTCAGCATCCCGTTGATGGTGCCGGCCAGCGCGGCCAGCTCATCGCCGGCCGCGGTGACCGGCACCCGCTCGGACAGGTGCTCGGCGGACAGCCGCTGGGCGGTGGCGGCGATGACCCGGATCGGTCGCAGCACCCGGCCGGCGACCAGCCAGCCAGCCACAGCGGCGAACACGGTCACCACCGTGAGGGCGGTCGCGGCCTGGGTGAGCAACTCGGTCAGGGCTTCGGTACGCACCTGGTCGGCGACGTCCGGCACCACGTCGTGCAGCGGTGGTGGTGGCTCAGTCCCGTCAACAGTGTGCACTTGGACGTGCACCAGGCGGCGGCCCAGATTCCGGCCCATCAGCAGGTACGTGAGTCCGGTGAGCGTGAGGCCGGCGGCCAGCACCAGCGCGGTGTACAGCAGCGTGAGCCGCGCCCGCGCCGTCAGTCGCACCCGGGTCACGGTGTGATCCGGTACCCGGCGCCGATGATCGTCTCCACCAGCGGCGGGCCGCCGATCTTGCGCCTCAGCGTGCCGACGGTGATCCGGACGGCGTTGGTGAACGGGTCGGCGTTCTCGTCCCACACCTTGTCCAGCAGCATCTCGGCGCTGACCACGGCGCCCCCGGCGGCCAGCAGCTCCTCCAGGACACCGAACTCTTTCGGCGTCAGGTGCAGGAGCCGGCCGGCCCGTTCGACGGTGCGCCGGGCCGGGTCGAGCACGACGTCGGCGGCGCGCAGTACCGGTGGCCGGGCCACGGTCGTACGCCGGCCCAGCGCCCGCACCCGCGCGACGAGTTCGGAGAACGCGAACGGCTTGCCCAGGTAGTCGTCGGCGCCGAGGGCGAGCCCGTCGACCCGGTCCTCCACCGTGCCGGATGCGGTGAGCATGAGCACCCGCGCGGTACCGTCCTGCGCCAACTGCCGGCACACCACGTCGCCGTGGACGACGGGCAGGTCCCGGTCCAGCACCACCACGTCGTACGGCGTAACCGCACACTTGTCCAGCGCGGCGCGGCCGTCGAGGGCGACGTCCACCGCGAAGCCGTGTTTGCGCAGCCCGACCGTGATGTACCCGGCCAGCGGCTGCTCATCCTCGACCAGCAGCACCCGCATCGACCCAGTATCCCGGCATCGGCCTATGGACCGGATATGGGTCGGCGATCGGCTGTCCATCCCCGCCCGCCGGTAGACAGTTGGCCATGACGACTCGACGTTCGATGTTGACCCTGCTGGGCACCGCTCCCCTGGCGAGCACGGCCCTGGCTCCGGCGCGGGCCGGTGCGGAGCCCGCCGCGACCGGCAACGCGGCGGGCAGGGTTCCCGATGGCCTCAAGCCGGGCGGAGAGCTGGACCGACTCGTCGCCGACCTCGCCGCCAAGGACCAGTTCTCCGGTACCGTCGTGCTGACCCACCGGGGTCGCACCGTGCTGAGCCGCTCGTACGGCATGGCCGACAAGGCGCGCTTGGTGCCCAACGGACCGGACACCGCGTTCGCGCTCGCCTCGGTGACGAAGCTGTTCACCGCCGTCGCCATCGCCCGGCTGGTCGAGCAACGCACGGTTGCTTACACCGATTCGGTGGGGCGCTTCCTCGACGGGTTCCCGGCGGGGATCGCGGACAAGGTGACCGTCCACCACCTACTGACGCACACCTCCGGCCTCGGCGACCACCACA
Organism: Micromonospora sp. NPDC050200; assembly: GCF_040656135.1. NCBI lineage: Bacteria > Bacillati > Actinomycetota > Actinomycetes > Micromonosporales > Micromonosporaceae > Micromonospora > Micromonospora sp. NPDC050200. Next base: position 41,869 of record NZ_JBFALG010000046.1, on the reverse strand, counting down.
TGGCGCCGGGCTTCTGGGACCAGGCAGCCAACTGGACCAGCCCTGAGTCGGTCATGGCGGGCTGCACCGCCTTCATCCGGCAATCGTCGCCGGCGTTCGAGCCGGGTGCCGGTCACCGGTACAGCAACTCGGGCTACCACCTGCTCGGCGAGATCGTCGCGCGAGCGTCCGGGCGGACGTACTACGACTACGTCCGCGAGCACGTCTTCGCTGCCGCCGGCATGTACGACACCGACTTCCCCGCCCGGCCGCAGCGGGCCACCGACGCCCGGATCGCCCACCCGTACGGGAAGCAGCCGTCGGGCGAGCGAGTCGACCTCACCGACCGCATGATGTTCGTCGGCACCCCGGCCGGCGACGCCTATGCCACGGCCGCGGACCTGGACCGGTTCGGCCAGGCCCTGCTACAGGAGCGGCTGCTCACGCCGCCGGTCACGCACATCACGCTCAGCGGCAAGGTGCCGATGCCGCCGCCGCCAGGCGCGACCCCGCCGCCGCCGACGACGACGTTCCAATGCTACGGGCCGATCGGCGGGTACATAAACGGCCACGCCACCCTCGGGCACGGCGGCGGCTCACCCGGCGCATCGACGTCGATAGACCTGTACCCGGACACCCGCTGGTCGGTGGTGGTGCTGTGCAACTACGGCGACAACGCGGCGTTGCCGGTGGCCCAGCTGGCGCGCCGGATCATCACCACCACGTGACCGCTCTGCGTTGTATGCCGGAGAGCAACGAACTGATCTGCCGTTGCGACACGATGTCGCACTTTGCGAGTGGACTCGCAGTTAGGAGGGCCGACGTGATGTCGGTTGTGTAGTCCCGGGCGCGTGCTTGCTGCCTGGCCCTGCCCTTGGCGTGCGCTGCGGGCAACGGTGGGGTGCGAAGCCCGAGGGGAAAGCCGGAGGGTCCTCGTCCCACCGTGAGGAAGGCGCAGCTCCCCGGGCGGGAACAGGATGAACCGAGTCAGCGCATCCACCTCGAACCCGGGTCACCAAGATCCTTAACTCGCTGGAGCGACTCGGGCTGGTCGAGCGGCTGCGGCCGATCACGTCATCGCCGCGGGCCAGGAAGATCGCGTACCGGATCTGCGACCAGTTCCTGCGGTTCCACTACCGGTTCGTCGACCCGGCCCGTTCACAACTACGCACCAACGCCCTGTCCGCGGATCACCTGCGCGACTGGGTGCTCCCGCAGCTCGACCACCACGCGTCACAGGCGTGGGAGGACATCTGCCGGGAGCATGTGCTCCACACGGTTCCCCGGGGTGAGTGCTTGGTCGGGCGGTGGTGGGGGCAGGTGCCCACCGGGCAGGGGCAGCGGACCGAGGAGCGCGAGGTCGACGTCGTCGGAGTTGACGCACACGGCACACCCTTGGTGGTCGGGTGTGCAGGTGGACGGTGGGGGAAACCGACTTCGACGAACCCGATCTCATGGACCGGCTCATCCCCCGCATCGATGGCACCAAGGGACCGGTCCAGCGCTTTCTCTTCTCCCGCAGCCGGTTCAGTGGCCGACTTCGAGCCTTCGCCGCGGAGGAGTCCACGGTCACGCTCGTCACCGCCGCCGACATCTACGCCTGACCCGAGGTGCCGCGGTGGCCCCGCGGGTCCTGGTACTCCTGGAAGTCGCGGAAGGCGGCCTGGACGCCGGCCTGGAACCGGTTGCGCGCGCCGAGTTCGGTCATCAGGGTGGCGATCCGTCGGCCCAGCGTGCGGTAGCCGACCCCGAGCTGCCGGGCGATCACCTCGTCCGTGCTGCCGGACAGGAGCAGTGCCACGAGCTGCTGCTGTAAGCGTTCGGTCTCGCTGTGATCCACATCCGACGCATTGGGCGGCTGGCTGGCCGGCGAAATGCCCTGGCCGGCATCTGCCGGGTCGAGCGGAGGCTGCGGCACCGGCGCGGCGCGCTCCCACAGTGCATCGAAGAGTTTGCCGAGTGCGACGAGAAGCCCGCTCGGGTACGCCACCATTGCGCCCTGGGTGTGCTGGGCGTCGCCGGGTTCGGGCTCGACCTGCAGCAGCGCCAGCCGGTCGTCAACCAGGCAGAGGCTGACGGGCAGCGCCGGCAGCGTCCGTACCTGCGCGCCGGCGGCGGCCAGGTCGGTCAGCCGGCTCCGCGCGCCGGGAAGTTCGAGGCAGTCGCTCTGGTAGACCGCGCGGCAGATCACCTGGCCGTACGGCGGCGTCGGCTCGAACACCACGCCGGGGTCCAAATCGGACGGACCACCGAGGTCGGACGGTCGGACCAGAAAACGCAGCTCGTGCTGGGCGGTCCGATGCAGTGTCATGAGCCGCTGCACGACGGCTCTGCGGCCGTTCACCCTCTCGACCACCGTGGGGCGGCGGCCGGCGGCGTGCCCGCGGTAGGCCGTGGCGAGTTCGTCGATGTGCCGGCGGGCCTCGCGCATCTGCCGCTCGTAGGCGAGCAGCAGCGCCTCGATCGCGATGTCCGGCGGTACCGCAGTGTACAGATCCGGCGGGCCGGGCACCCGGCTGGCCAGGTCCCTGGCCTCCAGCGCGGCGAGTACGTCCGCGAGCGGCTCGGGGCGTTGCCAGGCCGTGGTGAGGTCGGCGACGGTGGTGGGGAGCCGGCCCACCAGCAACTCGTAGGCCGCCTCCTCGGCCGGGGCCAGCCCGATCGCTGCCAGCGTGCCGCGTCCGTCGGCGGCTGTTCCCGCTGCCGAGTCCGGGACTGAGTCCGGTGCCGGTCGAAGGCCGTCAGGGCTGGGCACCGTGACCCTCCCCTCGCGCGGTGAGCCAGCCGCGGGCGACCGCCCGGTAGCCGGCCTGGAACCGGGTTCGGGCATCGAGTTCGGACATCATGTCGCTCACCCGACGACGCACGGTGCGTTCGGACCAGCCGAGGTGGTCGGCGATTCCCCGGTCGGTCAATCCGGACACCAGCAGGGACAGCAGATCGCGGTCCACATCGGGCAACTCACCCGGCCGGCTCACCTCGGCCTTGCCGTCGCGGATGCGCAGCGGCACCGCGCGTTCCCAGCACAGTTCGAAGAGTGCGAACAGCGCCGCCAGCAGCACCGGGTCACGCACGATCAGCACCCGGTCTGACGGCGCGGTGTCGGTGTCGAGCTGGAGCATCCCGAGTGGCCGGTCACTCAGGATCATCTTCAGCGGAGTCTCGGTGACCCGGGCCTGCTCACCGGCCTCGATGGTCTGGGAGATGGCCGCGACCCGGCCGGGCAGGTCGAGCGCGCCGTGGTCGTACAGCACCCGGCAGGACATCCCGCCGCGCAGCAGTTCCAGCTCGATCTGGTTGGGGTCCAGCTGGTTCTCTGCGGCGTACGGCGGTGCGTCGCACACACACAGTTCGTGTCGGGCGCTGCGCAGGACGTGAGTGAGGTACCGGTCGATCTCGGCGGCGCCGTGGACGACCTCGACCGGTTCGGTCGGACCGCCGTCGGCCGTGGTGCCGTGAACCTGGTGGAACTGCGTGCTCAGCGTGAGCATGCGTTGGTGGACCTGGGTCAGCTCCTGGCTGCGTGCGCCGACGAGGGCTCCCAGTGCGGTCTGCGGCGGGGTGACGGCATACCGCGGCGGGTCCGTGCTGGTCAGGGTGACCAGGTCCAGTTGTCGGAGTCGGGCGAGTGCTGGTCCGGTGTGGTCGGTCCAGGCGTGGTCGGCCGCGAGCCGGGTGAGTTCGGCGTGGGTCACCGGTGGGTGGGCAACCAACGCTTCGTAGAGGCCCTGCTCCACCGGCGACAGACCGAGGATGCGTAGCACCCGTCGATCATCACCGACGGAGGACGGGTGAGCCGCCGGTTTTCCCGTGACATCGGACGGGAGCATGGGTCTGGGGTGGCGGACGGTGTGTCCGCCACCCCAGAGGGTGAGTGGATGCTAGATCGCGGCTGCTCCCGTGCCGCGGTACTGGCCCGCGTGGTGTTCTCCGGCCTTCAGGCCGTAGGCCCGGGTGATGGTCTGGGTGACGGTGTTGCCGGCGGAGTCGACACCCTCGGCGCGGACGCTGACCGCGCCGGTGGTCTTGGACAGTGCCGGGTGGTCGAACGTCGCGGTGTACGCGCCGTCGCGGGCCGCCTGGGTGGTGATCTGCTTCCAGTGCTTGCCGTCGTCGAAGCTGAGCCACAGCTTCAGGCTCTTCAGCGTCGGCTCCGGCCCGGTCAGGTACGGGCTGTGGTACCCGGTGACCGTCACCTGGCGCCGGGTGCCGGCGGGCAGGGTGTTGTCCAGGTCCAGGTCGAAGTCGTACCCGAGGTACAGCTCGTCGGTCGCCTGGCACGGGTCGAGGATCGGATCGGCCCAGCCGTCCTCGTCGTCGACCGGGGTGTGCACGAACCAGCCGCTGCAGTGAATGCCCACCCCTGCCGGCGGGACGGTGGTGAACCCGTCGTCACGCCGTTGCGAGGTGAACGTCCGCTCGGTCTGGACTTCGCGGGCGTAGACCTGCTCGGCACGCGGGGTCTGGTACCGCTCGGTCATCCGCAGGTTCGTCTGCTCGGCCGGCAGCATGGCGTAGGGGCTGAAGTACCCGAAGAGGAAGTAGAACCAGAGCCCCTCCTGCACCGGGATCTCGGTGCCGTCGTCCTTGTACAGGTGCAGCTCGGTGCTCAGCTTTCCGTCGGGGTCCCGGGCCCAGGCCAGCTGACCTCCGCCGGCGCCGTTGTTGCTCAGCGCGTGCTGGATGCTGAGCATGTTGCCGTTGCGGCAGGACATGCACATCTGCCAGAGGTAGTCGGCCGTGGCCGGGTCGACCCGGATCGAACCAGGCACCATCGGCTGCTCGCCCCAGTCGCGGACGGTCGAACCTGACCGCGCGACGGCATCGGTGTAGCCCTGTGACCAGCCTCGGTAGCCGGTCTCGTAGACGAACTCGGCGTTGTCCAGCCAGACCAGGTCCCTCTGCGCCGGCCCCACGTAGGAGGTCAGGGTGCCGGGCGCCGTCACGTCGAGCCGGTTCTGTCGGAGCAGCTTCGGGCCGGCGAGGATCGGCTGGAACGACACTGCGGCAATACCGGGTGCGTCGGCGTGCAGCCGGTTGTCGATCCGGTACAGCTCCCGATCGGTCACCGCGTGCGCCCCACCCGGCATCCGGTCGTGCCCGACGAACGTCAGCGGGTACACGTAGGGCGTCGACGCGGTGGCGTTGACGTCGAGGCTGACCGGGCCCTTCGCCAGCATGTCGGCGAGCATCCGGCCCTCGCCCGCGGCGAGGTTCATCGTCGGGATCGGGTAGAGCGGCCACCACTGCTCGGTCGCGTACCGGCTGGTCGGGTTGAGGAACGGCCGGCCGAGCGGACCGTAGCCGAGCACCCCGGCCGCACCGGCCCGCTGGGCGTTCTCCACCCGGTCCAGGCCGTCGGTGTCGCAGGGGAACCACTCCGAGGAGGGCTCTGCCGGGCAGATGTCGGACAGGTCGAGGAGAACCAGCTTGCCACGGACGTCGAGGCCCTCGAAGTCGGCCGGCAGGCCGGCTCCGGCGGAGACCAGCGGCAGGGTACGCCGCCCGTCCAGCTTCGGTATCTCCGCGTCGGCGATCTGGTAATGCGGTGTCAGCCTGGTGTGGCCGGCGCCGTGGAGGGTCATCGTGACCGGGTCGACGCCCGACAGGAACTGGGTGTAGGAGGTGAAACTGCCCCGGGTGGCCTGGCCGGTCGGCAGTGTCCACAGGCGGGTCTCGCCGTAGGGCTGGTTGTAGTACTGCTCCAGCTCGAACCGGCTGTTCTCGGTGACGTCCCGGTACCCCAGCGCCATCTGGTAGGGCACGGAGGGCTTGGGAGTCTTGACCGTCACCCGCTGCGCCTTGCGTAGGTCGAAGGTGACCGAGACATCCTTGGTGGCGTCGACTGTGGGGTTGGTGACCACCGCGTGGTTGAACTCGCCGTCGGCGTCCCGCCAGGTCACGTCGGTGCCGATGCTGTACATCCCCGCCACCAGTTCGCCGGTGTGGCTCTGCACCGGGTCGGACAGACCCAGGGGGGTGAACTCGGGCTGGTCGTCGAGCCGCAGCGCGAGGAATCCGCCATAGGTGACGTCGGTGGCGCCCGGCGGGTTGATCACGTTGACCGAGAGGTTCACCGTCTTGGGTTCCTTGAACCCGCCGACCGCGGTGGTCACCTGGATGTCACCGCCGGTGGCAGGGGCGGTACCGGTGGTGTGCACCGAGCCCTGGTAGGTCGTCAAATCGCCCTTGGTGGCGTCGAGCGTGACGGTGACCTCGGCGGTGCCGTGGGCCGGGACGGTCACGGTCGACGGGGTGACGGTGAGTGCGCCGGCGGGGGCAGGGCCGGCCTTGGTGACGAGCGTGGTGGACAGGTCGAGGGTGACCGGTGCATCGCCGTCGTTGGCGTAACTCAGCGTCCTGCTGGCCGGGCCGGTCTGCGGATAGGTGAGCAGCCCGAAGTCGACGTTGCCGGTCGCGTACACCTGCTGGGCGGTCGCCCGGGCGACGTCGACCCGGCCGGCGCCCTGGGAGTAGGCGCCGTGGCCGAGGTCCTTGCTGGTGCTGGTGAGTACCTGCTTGATTTTCTGCCCGGTCCAGTCCGGGTGTTCCTGGGCGAGGATCGCCGCGGCGCCCGAGACGTGTGGGGTGGCCATCGAGGTGCCCGAGATGGTCGTGTACTTGTCGTCGACGATCGGGCCGAGGGCGGTGCCGTCGGCCTTCGCGGCGGTGATGTTCACACCGGGGGCGGCGATGTCGGGCTTGAGGCCGTAGTCTCCGGGCCGGGGGCCGCGGCTGGAGAAGCTCGCCATCTGGTCCTGCTTGTCGACCGCCGCGACGGTCAGCGCCGCGTCGGCGGCGCCGGGTGTGTTGATCTGCTGGAAGCCCCCGTAGTTTCCGGCGGCGATCACGAACAGGGTGCCGTACTGCGCGGACAGTTCGTTGACGGCCTGGGAAACCGGGTCGGTGCCGTCGGTGACCGCGCCGCCGATGCTGATGCTGACGATCTTGGCGCCGGACCGGGCGGCCCACTGCATGCCGGCGATGGTCGCCGAGTCGGAGCCGTAGCCGTCGTTGCGGAGAACCTTGCCGACGATCAGCTCCGCGCCTGGGGCGACACCCTTGTACTTCCCGCCGGACGCCGCGCCGGAGCCGACGATCGTCGACGCCACGTGGGTGCCGTGGCCGTGACCGTCCTTGACCGCTTCGCCGTCGATGAAGCTCTTCGAGTCGAGGACCTTGCTGGTCAGGTCGGGGTGGGTGTCGTCGATGCCGGTGTCGAGCACGGCGATCGTGACGCCGGTGCCGTCGAAGCCGGCCTCCCACGCCTCCGGCGCGCCGATCTGCGGCACGCTCTGGTCGAGCAGGGCCTTGGTCCTGTGGTCCAGCCAGATCTTTGACACCCCGGCGTCCAGCGTGGACGCAGCCGCCCTGCCGGCAGGGTTCGGGGAGTCGACTGACGCCCAGAACCGGGCGGCCTGCGTCTTGGTGACCTTTACCGCGGCGGAACTCACCGCTGGCAGGGCCTTCGGTGTGGCGGTCGCCGGGAGTGCGTCGGTCTTGGTGGACAGTACCTTCGCGTCCCGGGTGGACTTCGGGTACTGCACGATGAGTGGGAGTTCTTTCGATGCGTCGTCGGCGTAGCCGTTCTTCACCAGGTACGCCACGTCGAACAGACCGCGTTCCAACCGCCCTGCGCCGATGAGCCCGCGCGCGTCGGACGGGAAGACGTAGAACGCGTCACCCTCGCGCAGGTGTGTGAACGACACCGACCGGCCGCCGGCCCGGGGTGCCGCGGCCACCTCCACCTGCGGCGCACCACCGTTGGCACCGGGCAGGTAGGACACCACGTCACCGGTGACCAGGGTGACCTTGATCGCACCGGCGAGCGGGGTGTTGGTCGCCGGCAGCGGCGATTCGCCGGCGGACGCCGCCCCGGCCGGGCTCGCTAACGCGGTCGAGGCTGGCACGGTCGGCGGAGGTGCCGCCGTGCCGGCCGGCCCGGTCGCGGCCACCAGCGCGAGTACCACCGCGCCGGTGACCGCTGCTCGCAGCCGCCAACGTTGAGAACGCATGAATGAAACTCCTCGGCGAACAGGGGGTGAATCAGGAAGGGGCCGGCCAGCGACTGACGATGACATTCGGTACCGCTCGGTGGAAGGTCGCGGGCAGGCCGGTTGGCGCCAATGGCAAGAACCGGCCTCGGGAACCGAGCCGGTCCGGCGCGCCGCACGCAGCGTCGCTGCGCCCTTGACGGGAGAAACCGGGCAATAGAGGGTCTTTACGAGCTGGCGTCGTGATCTTCACCCGGTGGTCCCGATCTTCACCCGGTCGGGTCGCGCCCCTTGGGGGCTCGCGCTCGTCATGTGGTGGGAGTCAGGGCCCCGGAGTGTTCCGTGATTGTCCGTTTTGATCATGGGATGCGGTGGAGGGGGTGAGGGCGGCTGCGGGGGTGGTGTGGGCGCGGCGGGCGCTGGCGGTGTTGGCCCAGCCGGTGAGGCGGAACGTGCTGCGGATGATGTCGCGGAGGGCGGCCCTGACGGCGGGGGTGTGGTGGGTGCGGGTGTGGCTGGCGTCTTCGCCGAAAGTGACGTCGCGGATCCAGTGGACGCTGTTCTCGATGGTCCAGTGTTCGCGGGCCCAGGCGGCGATTTCTTTGGGTCAGGCCTGGTGGGTGGGCAGGTCCGTGATTGCGTAGACAACCTCGGGGGTCCACTTCTTCGTGCCCGGCTGGCGGCGTCGGCGGCGGATCCGCACGACCTGGCGGGCGTGGGGGAACAGCAGATCATCCACGGTGACGACCTCGGGAATCTCGTTGGTCTTCGCGCCGATCTGGCGGGCCGCGACAGTGACCGCGTCGGCGTGACGCACGGCGGACAAGATGAACATCTGGCTGCCGTCGGGGCGTTTGGCGCCGCGAAGACACTTGCCGTCCACGGCGATGGCGGCGCGGCGCGGCGGGTCGGCTGTGACGGCGCGGTGAGCACGGCGTTGCTCCCGCTCCACCACACCGTCCGGCGTCAGCGGGGCGGGTCCGGGTCTGGCGAGGGTGGCCAGGTACCCGAATCCGACGGCGGTCAGATCAGTCGGATCAACTCTGCTGTAGGCGTCGCGCAGGGTCCGCTCGTCCGGGACCCGGTAGCGGCCCGTGAACGGATTGAACGGGCAGCCCAGCCGGCGAAGTTCCCGCTGGTCACAACGGCGAACCCACTCCGCGATCGCGGTCAGAGAGTTATGGCCGACCGCGCTCATCGCGCAGACACCAATCGCGAGCAGGGTCGCCAACGCGTACCGCACGCCACGCGGGTCACGAGGGTCAGTCACCCCCGCCAACCGGTCGAGCAGCCCGTCGGAAGTGGTCGACCCAGGTGCCGCGGAGACAGCCGCGGCGCGACCCGCCGAGACCATGAGCGATGATGACACGGCGAGCACGGCACCCCTTGCGGATCTTGAAGCCTAGTGCTGTGACCGGGATGGTTCACCGTGATCGGAAGGCGGCTCGTGGGACGAGCGCACGCGAAACGGCTGGTATTACTAGGGCATGCAGGAAGAGACCGCACGCTCCGCGATCGACACGTTCATCTCCGCGTTCAACGCCTCGGACGACAGCTATGTGACTGCCCTGCTCTCCCAGGCCCTGACCTCAGACGTGGTCTTCTGGGGACCGTTGGGTCGCAGCGAAGGAATCGCGGCGGTCGAGCGGTTCGTGCTGGACATCCGGCGCCACCCGGCGGGGACCGGCACGATGGTGCGCTGCTCAGCGGTGGACATGCCTGACGAATGGGCCCGGTACCAGTGGCTCTTCACCACGCCTGATGGAGGCCCCCGCCTGGCGGGAACGGACGTCGTCCATCTGCGACGGAGCCTCATCGACCAGGTCATCGTCTTCGCGGGGGAGATCGAGCCGTCCGCCTCCTGAGTCATCCTTCTGTCGCTGTCCTTCTCCTGAACTTGCCCCTTCGGCGTTCGGGAGCTGCGGTTCGCGGTTGGTCAGGCTGCGGTGTTGAGGGGGCGTCCGCCCCAGCGGATGCCCTTCTCGCTGCGGATGCGGGCGCGTTCCTTGCGTTGGGCGGCGAGTACGTCGGGGTGGCGGGCGTTGGTGTTGCGCCAGCGCAGGTAGCGGTGCAGTGCCTGGGTTTGCGCGGGGTGGCTGCGGTGGTGGGAGTTGGCCAGGGTGAACTGCCGCAGCGGGCCGAAGTGGGTCTCGATCGGGTTGGCCCAGGAAGCGTAGGTCGGGGTGAAGCACAGCTCGACCTTGTTCTTCTTCGCCCAGCGGCGGATGTCCACGCCGGTGTGGGCGGAGAGGTTGTCCAGGATGATGTAGATCGGGGCGCCGTCGGGTCGGGCGGCGCGGATCAACTTGAGCGCGGCCAGGGTGTTGGCGGTGCCCTTGCGGCGGCGGTTGACGCCCCACAGGCGGTCGTCGCCCACGGAGTAGCAGCCGTGGAAGTAGGTGACGCCATGGGTGCGGCGGTAGGTCGCCGGCAGCCGGTTTGGCTTGCCCTGCTTCGCCCAGCAGGAGCCTGCGGTGGGCCGGATCCCCAGGGGCCCGAACTCGTCGAAGGCGAAAGCCCGGTCCGGGAAGCGTTCCAGCACCTGCTCGATCCGGTCGAGCTTGGCGTCGCGATCAGGGTCGGGTGACTCCTTCCTGGTCTTGGTGCGCTGGAAGGTGATGCCGCGGCGCCGGAGCAGGCACCGTAAGGCTTCACGGCCGATGCGGATGACACGTCCGTGCACTTTCCGCAGGTAGGCGGCGAGTTTGCGGATCGACCAGCGGGTGAAGGGCTGGCCGAGCTTGCTGGGGCGAGTGGTGGCCGTCCGGATGACGAAGTCCTCGTCGTCACGACTGAGTAGGCGGGGACGGCCTCCCGCCCACTGAGGGTCCAGGCAGGTCAGGCCGATCTCGTTGAAGCGGTGGATCACATCGCGCACGGTGTCCTCGTCGGCCTGGACCAGCTGGGCGATCACCGGCACCCGGTTCCCACCCGCCGAGGCGAGCAGCATCATCGCGCGCCGGTAGCGCACCGAACTCGTGCTACCCCGGCGCACGATCTGCTGCAGCTTCTGCCCCTCCTGGTCGGTCAGTCTGCGTACACGGACAGGCTCAGCCACCGCGCCTCCAGCGATCGGATCGGACGTCACCGCACATCCAACCGTCGCGACCACCAACCCGGCGAACCTTCCCGGTCAGAGCACTAGACAACTCCATAATCCACAGGTGCCGTTCTCGCCCTACACCGGGCACCAGCCAAGATCAGGCCAAAGAGGACATCCGCGGACTACTCCGGGGCCCTGCGCCGAACGGGACCTCCGCATGGTCAAACTCCGGCAGAAGATCAGCGGCGGGCTATGCACCTGGGCCGGCGCCGAGACGTTCTGCGCGATCCGCAGCTACCTGTCCACCCCGCGTAAACAGGGCATCAACGCTCTGGAAGCCCTCACCCGCCTCCACAACGGACAGACCTGGATACCCCAAACCGGCTGAGCAGTTACCCCGGAACTCGCGAGTGCAGGTCATGCCGGGCTCGATTCGCCGATGACCAGTTCAGGCGCAATCCGCACCAGTGTGTGCCGGTCTGCCGATGTAGCGGTGTTGATGAGATTGAGTATCGTACGCCCGATCTCCTCTACGGGCTGGCGAACCGTGGTCAGGGTGGGATGAGCCAGGCGAGCAACCCCGATCCCGTCGAAGCCGATAACCCGGAAGTCCTCTGGTACGCGATGGCCGAGTGACTGCAGACGGCCAAGCAAACCGAGGCCGATGATGTCTGCGGCTGTAACGACAGTCGCAGATCTAAACCCGTCGGCAAGTAGCCGCTGTGCTGCGTCTTGGCCCCAGCCGAAGTCGAAGGTGCCGAGGTAGGTAGGGTGCTCCCCGAAATGCGACCGAAACCCCTCGAGTCGCTCGTGACCGGAGGATGACTCGGTCGACGCGCCCACGTAGACAACGGGCTGGCGCTTCTGGTCGACGCAGGCGCTCACGTGGCCTTCTACGAGCCGCATTCCCTCGTGGTTGTCGCAGCCGACGAAGTGAACGTCGACATCGGAGACTCTGCGGTCGAGCTGGATTGTCAGCGTGGACTCGGCGGCGAGAGCGACGCTTACAGAGCTCTCGGACTCATGGCACGGGATGATGACGAGCGTGTCGACCTGCCGGCCCAGGAAGGACTCGATGCCCCGTCTCTCGATCCGTAGATCGTCGTCTGCGCTGAACACCAATACATCGATGCCCGACCCGTCGAACGTGCGTGACAGGTGCTGCGCCAGGGACGAGAAGAAGGGGTTGTCCAGGTCAGGAACGAGCAGCCCCAGGGTCGACGTTCGGCCCTTCCTGAGCGCCCGGCCGACGAGGTTCACCTTGTAGCCAAGATCGCGTGCGGCGCCGAGGACCAGACGTCTCAAGTCTTCTGCGACGGGCCGCGATCCGCTTAGCACTCTCGACACGGTCGCCGTCGATACTCCCGCGCGGGCGGCGACATCGGCCATGGTCACGTGCTGGGCAGAAAGTTGTGCTAGTGGATCTATCCGGTCAGCGCCCACTGCCAAGGTTCCTCCTCGTCGACCAGCGTCCGTTACCAAAACGTGACTGGCGGACCGTGTCGTCGCGAGTATCTTACGCACACCGGCAATCGATTACCCAGATCCTCGTTGGAGGCCTCATGACATACGAGAGAGCGTCTCTCGGCCGACTTGCGCTCACCATGTCCACGGCCGGGGCACTACTGCTCACGGGCGCGTGCAGCACGGGGAACGAGCCAGCGGCTTCGTCCGGCGGACAAACCGCGGCTGGCGGCAAGTGCGTGATCGGGATGACTCAGATCAACCAGACCGCGGCGTTCTTCACCCAGATGAACGAGGGTGCCCAGGAAGCGGCCAAGTCGGCGGGATGCGAGTTGAACATCGCCAACGCCAACAACGACTCGGCCAAGCAGAGCAGCGACATCGAGAACTTCGTCACGCAGGGTGTCAGCGGCATCATCGTCGTCGCCATCGACGTCAACGGGGTGTTGCCGGCAGTGAAGGCCGCCCGCAACAAGGGCATCAAGGTGGTCGCCATCGACGCCAAGCTTGAAGAAGGCTCGGTCGAGACGTTCGTGGGCGTCGACAACGAGAAGGCCGGAAAGGAGGCGGCTGACTGGGCGATCCAGCACGGTCTTGTCAAGGGCAAGAAATATGGTGTCGTCGACGCGAAGAACTCCTTCATCCAGAATCAGCGTGAGGACAGCTTCCGCAAGGCTGCCGATGCCGGCGGGGCTGTTTACACCCAGAGCGTCAGTGGCGACAACGTGCAGGAGAAGGCTGCGACGGCAGCTCAGAATCTCGTTACGGCCGTACCGAACCTTGACTTTGTCTACACGACAGGCGAGCCGGCCACGGTGGGTGCCACGAGCGCGCTCGGCGCATCGAGCAAGACGAAGATTATCGGCTGGGACCTCACCAAGGAGGTCATCGCGGGGATCGACAGCGGTGTTGTCACGGCGGTTGTCCAGCAGAACCCCAGGCAAGAGGGCGTCGAGGCTGTCAACGAGCTGAAAGCGATCCTCGGAGGTGCCACCCCCAAGGGCTTCATTGATGTCCCGATCACGATCGTGACCAAGGACAACGTCGAGACCTACAAGGCGATCTTTCCCTGATTCGCAGCAACCAATTTGATGGAAGGCCGACCCCCTGATGACTGAGATCGCAACGACGCACGGCCGCACCGCTCATGATGGTCCACCGCGGGTACACATGCGCGGGATCAACAAGTCGTATGGCGCGCTCGAGGTGCTGAAGGGGGTCGACCTGCAAATCGCCCCCGGCGAAGTCGTGGGTCTGGTGGGAGACAACGGCGCGGGCAAGTCGACGCTGATGAAGATGCTGGCCGGTGCTGAGACCCCGGACGGTGGTCAGATCCTCATCGATGGCGCGGAGATGACGGGCGCGGGTCCCCGCGTCGCCCGTGCTCATGGGATCGAGATGGTCTACCAGGATCTGGCGCTTTGCGACCACCTCGATGTCACGGCAAACCTATTCCTCGGCCGCGAGAAATACCACCCTGTTACGCGGCGCCTCGCTAGCGATCAGATGCACCGTGAGGCGGCCGAGGAACTCAAGAAGCTCCACATCCGGATCACCAATACCCGGCAGGAAGTCGGCAAGATGTCCGGCGGCCAGCGGCAGGCGATCGCCATCGCCCGAGCGGTGACGTTCGACCCGAAGGTCCTCGTACTCGACGAACCAACCGCCGCTCTCGCGGCCAAAGAGGTCGAGATGGTCCTCCAGTTGATCGGAGACGTCTCCAAGCGCGGGGTGAGCGTCGTGCTTATTACGCACCGGCTCCAAGACCTCTTCGAGGTCGCCGACCGCTTCGTCGTTCTCTACGAGGGTGTCATCCATCAGGAACTTCAGCCCTCGAAGAGTGATCTTGCACAGCTCGTAAACGCGATGATGGGAAAGTGAACCAGTGATCACGACCGCCGCCCGGCCCACACGCTTCTTGAGGGGGTCACGTATCGAGTTCGTTGGCCGCCACTTGGGACTGTTGTCGATATCCGTGGTATTCGTCGCGCTGTTCGTATTCTTCAGCGCGCGCGCCGACGCTTTCCTGACCGCCGATAACCTTGTCAATGTTGCCCGGCAAATCGCACCAACAGTTGTAGTCGCCATGGGGATGACCTACGTCATCACGACTGGTGCCATCGATCTGTCAGTCGGCTCGATCGTCGGGCTCACCGCGTCAGCGCTTGCACTCTTCGCCCAGAGCGGCAACCCTGTCGTCGCTCTGGTGCTCACACTTGCGATCGGCGCAGCAATCGGCGTCATCAATGGCGCTCTCACCGCGTTCGGCAGGCTCCAGTCCTTCATCGTCACTCTCGCGGCCCTAACCGCTGTCCGCGGCATCGCCCTACTCATCACCCAGGGCTACAGCACGCCCATCGACTCGACCTTCCTGCTCCCACTCGGCAACGGAAAGCTTCTCGGTCTTTACACCCCGACCTGGATCGCCATCGGTGCAATCGCGATCGCGTGGTACGTCTTCACCCACACTCGCTTTGGCCGCTACATCGTGGCCGTCGGCTCGAACGCAGAGTCCCTGCGCCGTTCCGGTGTCGATATCCGACGCATCCAGATGGCCGCTCTGGTGATCACCGGAGTCCTCGCGTCGGTGGCTGGGATCATCACGGCAACACGGCTCGCCAGCGGGTCGTCGAACTCGGGCACCATGTTCGAGCTCGAGGTCATCACCGCAGTCGTTCTCGGAGGAACGAGTCTCATGGGCGGCCGTGGCTCGGTCATCGGGTCCGCGATCGGCGCCCTCACCCTCGGCATCATCAGCAACGGTCTGGTGCTGCTCCAGGTCAACGTGTACTGGGTGCCGATCGTGCAGGGCGCCATCCTCGTCGTCGCAATCTTCCTCAACAGCAAGCTGTTCAGCCGGCTCGTGGGATCGCGCCGATGACGAAGGTCATGTCTGTCTGCGGACCGGTGGACAGCACCGAGCTCGGTGTCACCCTCACTCACGAGCACATCTTCAACGACGTCTCCTCCTGGGGGCACCCGACCCGCTCACGTGGATGGGATGCGGAAGATCTCGCCAGCCGACCGGTGACCATGGACCTTTTATGGGACCTCAAGCACGACCCATTCGCGAACCGGGACAACTGCCGCCTGGACGACGAGGCGCTCGCGATCGCCGAAGTAGCACGTTATGCCGCCCAGGGCGGTTCCACGATCATCGAGACCACGGGCCTCGGGCTGGGTCGCGATCTGGCCCGCCTAAAGAGGGTCAGTGAACAGACTGGGGTGACGATCATCGCCGGGACGGGGTTCTACCTCGACGGCGCCCAGCCTTCGGATGTCAAGGGTCTGCCGGCGGAGCGCATCGCCGAGATCATCGTTCATGACGTGCTCGAGGGCGAGGACGGCATCCGTCCGGGGATCATCGGGGAGATCGGCGTCGGGAGCGAGTTCACGCCTGCTGAGCGGGCAAGCCTCCGTGGGGCCTTGATCGCCCAGCGACACACCGGCCTGCCGATTCAGGTGCACCTGCCAGCGTGGTTCCGCCGCGCCGACGAGGTCCTCGACATCGCCGAGGAGCACGACGTCGATCCGAGGCACCTCGTCCTCTGCCACATGGGGCCGTCCGGCGACGACCTTGCCTACCAGGAGCATCTGCTGCGCCGGGGAGTCCACGTCCAGTACGACATGATCGGGATGGAGGTCTTCTACGCGGACCAGGATGTCCAGTGCCCGTCCGATGAAGAGAACGCCATCTGGCTGTGCCGGCTTGCGGAGCGGGGCCACCTCGGTCAGCTGCTCGTTTCGCAGGACATCTTCCTCAAGTCGCTCCTGCGCCACTATGGCGGCCCGGGCTACGCCCACATCCTCCAGTACTTCGTCCCGAGGCTGCTCCGCCTCGGGATGACCCAGCGCGAAATCGACAAGTTGCTCGTGGAGAATCCACGGGCGCTCTTCACCACCACTGATCAAAGGGAGAACTGACATGGCACGGGTGCTGCTCGCTGGCGAGAGCTGGATCTCGCAGTCCGTCCATTTCAAGGGCTTCGATAGCTTTTCGTCGACAACCTTCCACACCGGCGCCGACGACTTCATCGCGGCTGCCGCCAAGGAGGGCATCAGCATCGAGCAGATTTATGCCCACGACGTGCCGGAGAAGTTCCCGCGCACCGTCGAGGCACTCTCGGCGTACGACGTGGTGATTCTGTCGGACATCGGTTACAACTCGTTCGTCCTGCCGAACCAGACCTGGCTGCAGGGCCAGAAGAGCGACAACCCGCTCGTTAGCCTGGCCGAGTGGACCAGGGCCGGCGGCGGGCTCATGATGGCCGGAGGCTACCTCAGCTTCCAAGGCTTCCAGGCGCGGGCCAACTTCGCCCGCAGCCCGATCGCTGAAGTTCTCCCGGTCGACATGCTGATCGGCGACGACCGTGCCGAAACTCCCGAAGGTTCCGCCTGCGTGGTGGTTGCCCCGGAGCATGAGATTGCCAAGGTGTGGGCCGGCACCGCTCCGGAGCTTCTCGGCTACAACGTCGTAACGGCGAAGCCGGATGCCGAGGTCGTTGCAACGGTCGGCAACGACGTCCTGATCGCCACAAGGCAGGTCGGCAAGGGCCGCTCGCTCGTGTGGACCTCCGACATCGGCCCGCACTGGTGCCCCGCCGAGTTCCTCACGTGGGAGGGCTTCGCGCCTGTCGTTGGTGCCATGCTGCGGTGGCTTGGCGCTGGCAGGAACGCGTGATGGCCGGCAAGCCGGTCATCATCGACTGTGACCCCGGGCACGACGACGCCGTCGCCCTGCTCTTGGCCGTCGGCTCCGATGCCATCGACCTGCGCGCCGTCACGACGACCTTTGGTAACTGCTCGGTCGAGGACGCCACCCGCAACGCCCTGCAGATCCTCACGCTCGCTGGCGCGACCGACGTCCCGGTTGCGCGGGGAGCGGCAGGAGCGCTGAGCGGGCTATCGACTCTGGGCAACTACGTGCATGGCGCAAGCGGACTCGACGGGCCACCGATGCCGGCCCCGGCCTTCGACATCGTGGAGGAGCCGGCACCCGCGATGATGCGGCGGGTCATCGAGAAGAGCTCGGAGCCGGTCACCGTCGTCGCAACCGGCCCGATCACCAACGTCGCACAGCTGCTGTTGGACTCGCCGGAGTCGAAGGAGGGCATCCGCGAAATCATCTTCATGGGCGGCTCGACCGAGCGGGGCAACCATACGCCGACGGCAGAGTTCAACACATACGCCGATCCGGAGGCTCTTGACGTCGTCCTGCAGTCCGGCCTGCCGGTCCGGATGGTCGGTCTCAACCTCACGCACCAGGCCCTCGCGGCTCCCGCCGTCGTCGAGCGGATGGCCGCGATGCATCACACGGTCGGTCAAACCTGTGCTGCATGGATGGGGTTCTTCGGAGCTTCCTACAACCGGATCTGGGAGTTCGACGCGCCCCCGGTGCACGACCCATGCACCGTTGCGGCACTCATCGACCGTGACGTCATCGGATGGCGTGAAGCGTTCGTGGCGGTCGAGCTCGAGGGAAAGTGGACGCGCGGCACGACCGTGGTCGACCTCCACGGACGGTATCGGGAGCAGGCGCCCAACGCCAAGGTTGCGATCACCCTCGATGCCGAGCGCTACTGGGATCTCGTTCTCAAGAGCGTCGATCGGCTCGGGAGGCAGTCATGAATGATCCGGTCACCGCGGAGCCCGGCCGGATCAGGGTGATCGGTTCCCTCAACGTTGACCTCACTCTGCGGGTGGCTACTCTTCCCGTTCCGGGAGAAACGATCCTCACCAGCGGCCGGGCCCAAGCCTTCGGGGGCAAGGGCGGCAATCAGGCGGTCGCCGTGGCCACCCTTGGGGGCGACGTCGAGTTGATCGGTGTCGTCGGTGGCGATGCGGACGGCCGGCGCTACCTCGACAATCTCCGGCAACGACGCGTCCAGGTGAGCGGCGTTGAGGTAAAAGGCGCGGCGGAGACCGGTGTGGCGATCGTCCTCGTCGATAAGACGGGGGAAAACCTGATCGCCGTGCACCCGGGCGCCAACGCAGCCCTCGACCCGGGATGGGTACGAGACCAGGTCCGTGAACGGCATGCGTCCGTCACGATCGCCCAGCTCGAGGTGCCGGTCGAGGCGCTCGAGGCCGCAGCCACGGCGCTGCCAACCAGCGAGACCTTTGTGCTCAACCCTGCCCCGATGGTGGCGACCCCGACGGTTCTTGCGGGATTACTCAGCCGCGCTGACATCCTCGTCCCCAACAGGAAGGAACTCGGCCAACTTGCTGGTCTTTCCGAGCCGACCAGCCTGATCGAGGTCGACCGGTGTGTTGAGCGACTCGCCTTCACCGGCACCATCGTCGTCACGCTGGGTGGCGAGGGCGCGGTCGTGTACGAACCGGACCAGCCACGACGGCACCACCCGGCGCCGACCGTGAAGCCGGTTGACACCAGCGGTGCCGGTGACGCCTTCTGCGGTGCGCTCGCGGTAGCCCTCGCCCACGGGTCTGGGCTGGATGAGGCCGTCGCCTGGTCGGTCGAGGTCGCCAGCCGCAGCACACTCGTCGCCGGCGCCCAACTGCCGCCTGACTTCGCCGCACCGGCGCTGCCAGTCAAGAGCGCGACATGAGCGGCCGACTCGAACAGGCAAGGGCGCTGCAGGGGTGGATGTCCGGGCACCGCCGACACCTCCACCGGCACCCCGAGATCGGGCTCGACCTGCCGCGGACGCATGACTACCTCGAGGGCGTGCTCACGGGGCTCGGCCTGGGCGTGGAGCGACACGACGGGGCCGGCCTCACTGTTGCAATACCCGGTTCGGCACCCGACGGGGTGGTCTCGGTGCTCCGCGCGGACATGGACGCCCTTCCGGTCGAGGAGCGGAGCGATGTGGAGTTCCGCTCCACCATCCCCGACGCGATGCACGCCTGCGGCCATGACCTTCACATGGCGATGCTCCTCGGTGCTGCCAGCGTCATGACCGTGCACCCGCCGCGCCGCGACGCGGTCCTTGCGTTTCAGCCAGGAGAGGAGTCCGACCGTGGCGCGCTAGGGACGCTGCGGCATGACAACCTCCAGATCGACAGCCCCGCCACCGCCTTCGCGATTCACGTCCATGCCCTCGAGCCGGTGGGTGCAATTTTGCACCGACCCGGTCCGTTCATGGCAATTGGGGACTGGTTTGCTGTCGATGTGACCGGGCCCGGCGGTCATGCGAGCCAGCCGCACCTGGCGGGCAATCCGATCGAGGCGGCGGCGGACTTCACGACCGGCCTCCGGTCGCTCGTTGCAGAACTCGGCGTTGACGAGCACGTTGTCGCGACAGTCACTGAGTGCCTGATGGGCAACACTGTCAATGTGATCCCCGCCAAAGGCCGACTTCGGGGGACGATCCGCACGCTCAGCCCAGACCATCGGGCAGCGCTGATCGCCGGAATGCGGGACCTGGTTACCGTCGTCGCAGAGCGGCTCGGGCTGGATGCCAGCCTCGTCCTTCACGAGGGCTATCCCGCAGTCATCAACGACGCGGACTACATCGACCGGCTGACCACCCGCCTATCCTCCACAGATCTTGGGGCGATGCTCAAGCCCATGACAAGGCCGTCGATGGTGACCGAGGACTTCTCGTACTTCCTGCAGCGCTGGCCGGGCGCCATGGTCTACCTTGGCGCGAACGTCTCCGGGCACTCAGCGTTCAACCATGCTGATGATGTCGTGTACCACGAGGATGCGCTCGCCATCGGTGCAGCACTGCACCTGGAGGCTGCGGACGGCGTCTGAGTAACGGGCCATCTCAGACGGACAGAATGTCAATCCCCGGAATCGTGGAGTACTTCGTTAAGCGGCTTCGGCTCCCCGAGCCTCGGCCGAAAAAGTTCGTAGTCGATGGGTGGCATGCCATCACAGGCGCTGTGGCGGCGTCTGACGTTGTAGAAGTCCACGATCCAGGTAGAGATCTTGGTTCGGGCTTCGGCCCGGGTCCGGAAGCGTTGCCGGTGGATGTACTCCACCTTGATCGTGGAGTTGAACGCCTCCGCGGCGGCGTTGTCCAGCGCGGAACCGACCCGGCCCATCGACTGCAGCACCCCCAGAGCGCGGCAGGCCCTGGCGTAGTCGCCGGAGGTGCGCTGCCCGGGTCGCTGGGGAACCCGACTTGGCTCAAGATCGTCGGTGATAATGACCGTTGGCCTCGCTGACCTGCGGTCGCGAACTGCACGTGCTCGCCGATTCCGGCCTCGGCGCGTCGCGCCGGGTCGTCACACCAGCGTTGCGGCAGGTAGAGCACGCGGTCGATCAGGGCGCGTCCGTTGCTGCTGGCGTAGGCGAGGAACACGCCGAGCTGACAGTTCTCGATTCGTCCGGCGGTGCCGGAGTACTGCCGTTGGTGCGCCGCGAGGCGCTCTGTTGTATCCCCAGCTCAGCTGAGAGGAACTTGGAGGCAGGTTCTTGGGTCTGATGGCTTACCCGGAGCTGAAAGGCGATGGGGACAAGAGCATGCCAGGAAACCGGCGGTCATGGTCAGGCGTCTGACGAGATGCGTCGTGGGACCCGCGCGATATGGCGAAGGCTGGATTGCTCGAAACCCAATCTCCAGACGATGAAAAGTAGCATCCGCCGGAAATGACGCCTGGAACCGGCGCCGCGTTCTGCCCCGGCCTTACAGCGTGGTCGGGGCAACCTCCGGGGCACAGGGCGATGCCCGGCGAGGGCATTCGGCATGACCGGGCCGTGGGTGGTCACCGCACATTACCAAGGAACCGAGTGGTGATCGTTCGGGCCTGCCGGCTGGTCGCCCATTCCACCTGCCAGCACGGGTACGGCGTCAGCCGCGACCACCATGCGCGGCAGCCGACGCACATGCCATCGAGTCCTCGGACGTGTACGCGAGGATGGCCTGCTCCTGGTCGTCGTTCACTCGGCTTCTCCGTGCGGCCAGTGGCCACGGTTGATCGGGATCCGGTGCCGGGCATGGCAGGGCAACTCGCCACCGCATCGTCGCCGAAATGGCCAGCGGCTACCAGCACTACTTCGGCGTCGCACTCGCGACCGGCATGTACGCCATCCTCGCGGCAGGGATCGTCATCGGCGGCTGCGGCTGGGCCATCACGTGGATGGTGGGCCAGGCCGAGCGCCGCGTGCGCGGGGAGGCGGCCGACGAGCGGCGCAAGATCCTGGACCGGCTGACGGAGCTGACCAGCGCGATGGAGCAACTGTCCAGCCGGGGCGGTGCACGGCCGGGGCCCGCGTCGCCGTGCCGGGCGGGCGGCCACACGTACGCCTCGCAGGCCAGCCAGCCAGCGCCCGCCGGAATCCGGCAGACCAGTGTGGACGCCGCCACCGGCCCGTCCGGGGTGAGGCTGCAGCGGGCCCGCGAGGACGGCATCGAGCAGGGCTTCGAGATCGGCTACCGCGCCCAGCTGGCCGAGCGTGGAGTCACCCCGCTGCCGAGGCCGCGACGGCCGCGACTCACAGGCGACTCATGATCTCCGGCGGGGGGGGTAGCAGAGAGGCCGGCTGGAGATCACTCCAACCGGCCTCTCACCTGCTGTTTCTTACGGTGGGCGATACTGGGATCGAACCAGTGACCTCTTCGGTATGAACTCTCGGCGGGCCGGTTGGCTGGAGCGTCTTTCGAGGTTACATGGGCTGCTCACGCTCGTCCCGGTGCGGTGCGGCTGGCACGGTTGCTGTACTTCGCTGCTGTACTGCTGGTGTGAGCCGGTCGGCTTTTCTCCACCGCGTTCGGCGACCAGGCGGACCAGCTTGCCGAACTGGGTGGGCGTGAGCCCGGTGAACGGGAAGATCCACTCCGGGTGCCTCGCGTTGATCACCTGCACCCACGCATCCTCGGTGATCGGCCTCGGCGGACAGACGCCGGGGTTACGAGACGTCCCTTAATGAGGGTCGGGGCGTTCGCCAGTGAGGTAGTTCTGGATGGTTGGAGACATCCAGGCGATGACCTCGTCGTCGGACATGGCCACCGCCGGTGGGAATCTCAGAATGTAGCGGCACAGCGCCATCCCGAGCATCTGGGAGGCCACCAGCGCCGCCCTGGTCGGCGCCTGGCCAGGGTCGCCGACCAGATGGATGATGAGCGGTGCGAGCTGGGCAGCGAAGACGACACGGGTCCTCTCGGCTGCGGCTTCGTTGGTCACTCCCGTGCGCAAAAGAATCTGCAGGGCGTCGTCGGCTTGCCAGCGAGTCAGGAAATGCCTGACCAGGGCGGTGCCCACCTGGTCTCGCGGAATCGCGTTCAGATCGGGCAGGTCCAGGTCGAACTCGGCCGCGGCGGCGAAGAGCCTGTCCTTGTTGCCGAAGTAGCGCATCACCATCGAGGGATCGATGTTGGCGTCGGTGGCGATAGCTCTGATGGTGGCCTTCTCGTACCCGTCGGTGGCGAAGCGCTCGCGGGCGGCGGCCAGGATGGCCGCCTTGGTGACTTCTGCCGATCTCCTCATGCCTACAAGTGTAGGCCAACACCTGTTGACTTCGGGATCGCGGTCAGCGACAGTTATGCCAACGACTGTTGGCAAAGCTATCGAAGGGGCCAAAGATGTCCAAGACTGTGCTGGTCACCGGCGCCTCCACCGGAATCGGCCGGGCCACCGCCTTGCTGTTGGCGCGCAAGGGGTTCACCGTCTACGCCGGAGTGCGCAAGGAC
Source organism: Micromonospora sp. NPDC050200 (assembly GCF_040656135.1). Classification (NCBI taxonomy): domain Bacteria; kingdom Bacillati; phylum Actinomycetota; class Actinomycetes; order Micromonosporales; family Micromonosporaceae; genus Micromonospora; species Micromonospora sp. NPDC050200. The sequence continues at coordinate 18,788 of NZ_JBFALG010000046.1, read as the reverse complement.
GCCGACGGGGAAGCGCTCGGCCCCACCGTCACCCCGATCACGCTCGATGTCACCAACCCTGACCAGATCGCCGGCGCCGTCGAGCGCATCAGCCACCTAAACGCGCTGGTGAACAACGCCGGCATCGGCGTCACCGGACCGATGGAGTTCGCTCCACTGGACGCGCTGCGTTGGCAGTACGAGGTCAACGTGTTCGGCCAGGTAGCGGTCACCCAGGCCATGCTGCCCCTGCTGCGCGCCTCGCGCGGCCGCGTGGTCACCGTCGGCTCGGTGGGCAGCTGGATCACCCTGCCCTTCGGCGGCCCGCTGTGCTCCTCCAAGCACGCCATCCGCTCGCTCAACGACGCGCTGCGCATGGAGGTCAAGCCGTGGGGGATCGAGGCGATCCTCATCGAGCCCGGCTCCATCCACACCGACGCCGTCGACAAGCTCGAAGGCGAGGTCGAGCCGCGCCTGGCCTCGCTTGGCGAGCAGGGCAGGCGACTGTACGGCGATGCCTATCGGACCATGGTCGCCGCCGGCCTCAAGCAGGAGCGCGCCGGCTCCAGCCCCGACGTGGTCGCTCGCGCCGTCCTGCACGCCCTGACCGCACGCCGCCCCCGCGTCCGCTACCCAGTGGGCAAGGGCTCCCGGCTGATGAGCACCCTCGGCCGCTGGCTGCCCCAGCGCGCACTCGACACCCTGCGCATGCGCGCACTCGGCCTGTCCTGAACAACAGCGCTCCCTGAGGAGACCACAATGACGCAGCAGCAACTCGCCGGAGCCGACGGCCTCGCCCAGCTCGACCCCGTCTTCGCGCAGATGGCCCTGAGCGCGGGCCACAACCTGTGGGGCCAGCCGAACCTGACCATGCGTGAGAAGGCCTTCATCTGCCTGACCGCCGACCTGTGCCACCCGCACCTGGGAACCCCGCTGGCCATGCACGTTCAAATGGCGTTGACCAGCGGGGTCGACCCCGAATCGATCAGGGAGCTCTACCGGCATCTGGCACCGTACGTGGGCTACCCCATCCTGGTAACCGCCTTTCAGCGCCTGACCGAGCTGGGCCTGCCCGAGGCGAGGGATCACCAGCCGCTGAAGGTCGGCGCGTTGGACGGCACGCTGGCCGGAATCGTACAGAGCCTGAAAGCCGCCGCCCCTGGACTTGCCGACTTCAGCGAGCAGCAACTCGCCCAGCGATGGGCCCGCCCCTATCTCAGCGTCCGCGAACGAGCGCTCGCATGCCTGGTCGTTGATGTCTTCTACCAGACACTCGGGGAGTCCTTCCAGCTCCACGCCCAGCTCGCCAGGGCCGCCGGAGTCAGCGAGGAGACCCTTCACGATCTCCTCTGCGGCGTAGCCGAATTCGGGCTCGCCCGCGCCTGGTCGGCCGCCCGACTCCTATGAGGGAGTTTTGTGAGATCTTGCCCTCGCGTGTTCTTTTCTGAAGGTGAGCATGATCGTGCTGCGGCAGATGGGTCGGGGACCTGGACAGGTTCCGGCGTGTGTTGAGGTTCCCCTTCACAGCTCAAGTCTGCCCCGACCATGTCAACGGTCAACGCAACGCAGCCGGATGGCCGACGCGACGATGAATGCGGGCAAGGCCGAGCGGGCGGTCCACCGCCACCGCCCCATCCGGCGGTCGGGTCGTGGAGACGTGCTGATCCACCTGCACAGGGCCTCGGTACCTGTGACGCGTCGAACCGAGCACGCGTGGTAGCCCTTGCCGGCTGCGCTCCGTGGCGTCGTGATGGCCTAGCGAGCAGCGATGGGCACGGCCGCCGGCTGCCGGTCGGCGTCGCCCTCGGCATCGAACGGGGTGCGCAGCCGAGTCATCGCAGCCGAACTCACGTCGACGGCAGGTGTGTGGTCGAAAGGCGCATCTGCTCCCGGTGCTTCACGGAATGGACTTGAGTCATGCGTGGTTACATCAGTCAACAGCTGCTCCAAAGTTTGCGCGTCAACGCGCGACTCACCCGCTCACACATGCAAGTCGGGTGCGGAAGATGAGCGGGGTGGATCCGGCCGCCCGCCGGGGCAGCGTCGGATCGTTTCGCTCGGCCCGCCAAACCCTAACCCAAAACGACCATCGTGTACGGCTTGGGCCGGGTGCCAGTAGAATGATCAAGCACTCCGCCGGTTCCGACCACGGCCTGCATCTGACGTCGACCACCACGCGCCGCGACCGATCGGTCAGCGCCGGGCAGGGCGACCCATTCCCACGTTGGAGACTTTATGGCGGCACGCCGCCCCGCCTCGTGACGCCTCCCATGGCGCCGACGGCGCCGCATAGCGGACGACGCCACAGCGCCACGGGGCGCCCGGCCCGCCGCGTAGCGACGGCCGCGTGACCGCCAGCGCGGCGCCGAACAGGCTCGAAAAGAGGTCGCCGAACGAGTGCCGTGGAAACCATGTCCGTTGCCGCAGGGCGCGGCGGCGTTCTCTTCCGGCACGCGGGTTGGTAGCCGGCGTGGTCAGTGCTGACAGCCAAGACACCGCGGGCGGCGCGCCCGTGCTAGCGTGCGGGTTGCAAGCTTTGGTTTGTCGCATACTTTGCCAGCGCCTGGTGGGTATCTAACCCGCCGGGCGCTTTTTGTTCTGCCGGTTCTTCCGGACGAGCAGCGGCGACAACCGGGGCCGTAAGTGGCTCCATCAGCTACATCAGAGGAGAAGACATGGCATTCGGTACAGTCAAGTGGTTCAACGCGGACAAGGGTTTCGGCTTCATCACGCAGGATGACGGCGGCGCTGACGTCTTCGCCCACTTCTCCGCCATCTCATCGAGCGGGTTCCGCAGCCTGGACGAGAATCAGCGGGTCGAGTTCGACGTCGAGCAGGGCCAGAAGGGGCTTCAGGCCGCTAACATCCGTCTGGTCTGACGTTGACTCCGCGGAGCCGTGGCGGCGAGGCCTCGCCCGTCGCCACGGCGGCGGCTGAGACCACGGACCGGCGAATAATGGTCCGTTCCGACGCCACGGTGCCCGGCCTCGAACCGCTGGTGTTGTACGCGCTGTCCGCCCCCGAGCGCGCGACCGGGACAGCCAGCATCGATCGGCTCCGGCTGGCCCCGGTGCCGCTGGTGCCAGAGGTGCGACTGGTCATGGCCGAGGACGCGATCGTCCTCTGGGCCCGACTCGAAGCCGAGGCGGGGCACGTCCTCCCGCCGCCGTTCTGGGCGTCGGCCTGGACCGGCGGACAGGCTCTCGCGCGTTACATCCTCGATCACCCGGACACGGTGGCCGGTCTCCATGTCCTCGACGTCGCCTCCGGATCCGGACTGGTCGCCATCGCCGCGGCGCTGGCGGGCGCCGCCGGTGTCACCGCCAACGACATCGACCCCTACTCGATCGCGGCAATCAGTGCCAACGCCCACGCCAACGGCGTCGACCTGACCCTGTCGTCGAGTGACCTGCTTGACGGCGACGGTGACGGCGTGGATGTGGTGTTGACCGGTGATGCGCTCTACCACCCGTCTGTGGCGGCCCGGATGCTGCCGTTCCTCGCCCGTGTCGCGGCGAAGGGCGGTCGGGTCCTCGTCGGCGATCCGGACCGGGGCCACGTGCCCCATGACTGGCTGGAGCGGGTGGCGACCTACAAGGTGCCGGTGAGCAGCGCTCCGGAAGACGCGCAGCTTCACCTGACGAGCGTGCTCAAGCCACGACGCGACCAGGTGGACGACCGGCGGGGCCGGGCCACGCAGCTGCGGGCGTGATGCGCCGGACAACTCCCGGTGTGCAGAAGGTGCACGGGCAGGCCCGTGGGTATGTTGTGGCTGGACGCCCCGAAGACCGATCGTGACGATCGGGTTTCGCGCCGCCGGCCCTCTACAGCCGACGAAATAGACGCACCGCACTGACCGTTCAGCATGTCTCCAGCCGGTGCCGGATCCTGACGGGGCCTGGCTGCTCGACATTCTGTGCGACGGCACCGCCGAGGAGTACGTGGAGTACGCCTGGGAGGTCTACGCCATCGAGCTGGACAAGACTCTGGTCGGGCTGGTCCTCACCCTGACCTGCGGATACTCCCCTACCAGGCGGCATAGACTACCGTTGACTGCTGTTCGCTGCCGTTGAGTGCAGTTTGTGAACCGGGACGCTGCGTCGCCCCTGAGCTGCTGAAACGGAAGACCGCAGGTAGGGATCGGTGCCGTTCAGTGCAGTTGAGCGCCGTTGGGTGCGGGCCGTTCAGTGCACCCCGCTGCTCCCATCCTGCTCCCCCATCATCGGTGGGGCGCCCTTCGAGGGCGGAACAGACGGCGCGAAGATGATACCCGCAGCCGGCGACCGGGCAAACCTCGCCTCAAGCACGTGGCTCCTCCTCCTCGTGGTGGCGCTACAGATGCAAGTCCGCGCGGCCGAGGAGCCATACCTGATCGTCACCCACGGCGACGCCTAACGTCGCTGTCGATGGTCAACGCGGACGTCGTCAGGTAGCTGAGGTCGGGAGACCCAGGGCAACGGCTTCCCCCCAACGAGGCGATCCTCGACGCGATGCGGCTCGCCGCCTCACCGAAGGCGTGATCACCGACGCGGAACGGGGGTCAGTGCCGGGAGGCGAAGACGACGATGGCCAGCACCCAACCGACGAACAACCCGTAGATCCCCCCGCCGGCGGCCCAGTCGATCGCACCGCGGAGGCTGGCGTCGGCCTGGATGAACGCGGCCAGCAGGCCGGCGAACGCCGCAGCGAACACATAGGCGCCCCAGCTCGAGAAAAACAGCCTCGCGCTGCGGGATGGCGACGGGTCGGCCATCAGGGAGACGAAGACGCCGGTGAGCACCACAACCAGGATTGCCTTGACATCGTTGGCGAGGATGGTCCGGATCGAATCATCCGAGCTGAACGACCAGGCCGGCCACGCCAACTGCTTCAGAAAGAAGCCCCACGCGTCGTTCGATGTATGGTCCCTCGCCCAGTCGCTGTAGGCCGCGTTGCCGAAGGCGATAACCAGGACCAGGGCGGTGAGCACGGCAGCCCCCGTTACCGTACGGACCCGCGCGGCTGTAGCGGTAGCCATACGAATAGTGTGCGGCCAGACCCTCGTCCAGCGATAGGCACCAGCGAATGGCGCACAAATTCTCGACTCGTCGATCATCGGGAGGCTCGGCGTCGAGACCGTGACCGGCGGCGCCGAGGATGGGCCTGACCGGGGCCACCGCATTCCGTACCGCCCCTGCAGCGAGGCCGCCCTGACCGCATGGCCAGCGAGGGCTGCGCTCAGCCGTCCGTCATGCTCTCAGCACGACGAATCTCGGACTTGTCGAGCAGTCGGGCCAGGTAGCTATAGGCCGCGAGCCGCTTCATGCCTTCCTGTTCAGTGAGCTCATGCCGGGTGTGCGTGGTGACGTTTCGTACGGTGAGGTTGAGTCCCGTGCGAGAACACGCAGCTTCTGGTGGGCCTACACCGGCAGGGGCCAGCTCCACACGAGGGGAGCCTGTGGCCGGAGGCCTGGTGCTCACAGGATGAGTACGGCAGCTCATCCGCCTAATGCGGCGAGCCGGCATGCTCGTGATCATGGTTTCTCTTCGCCCGATCAGGCTGACGGCATCTGACGCCACCCGAGAGGGGGCCAGCCGGGAGGCGCCGTCGGCCGCGTGCAGCAGCACCTGCGCCCGCTGGACCAGGCGGTGCTCCGCGGTCCGCGACTTCGCCAGAGAATCCAGCAGTTCACGCTGGCCAGGATCAAGCACCAACGGTGCCGCGGCACGACTCACGACCAGCATCACACCAACCGGCTATCTATTTTCGAGACAGAACACCAGCAGGTAGCGGAAAGTGCGGCAACATGCCCGACGATCTTGCCGGCTCATGGCTTGCTGTCGGCGTCCCGCCCTCGCCTCCCAGCCATCACGTCGGCCTTCGTCCACTCCGTGGAGTGGGGTGTGGCCTGCCCGTCAACGTTCACGGTATGAGGCTGTCGATGATTTGGGCGGTAGGAGCGGGCCGAGCTGAGACGTGTTTGGTGCCGGCCCACAGGTTCAGGGCCTCGGCATCACCTGTGGCCGCCGCGGCGGCGCGTATGGGAGCGGTCAGGTGGTGGACCGCCGGGTACCCCAGTGGCGCGATGTCGCCGTACTGCTCGGTGAACCGGTTGCGCAGCGCCCGTGCGGGCTGGCCGGTGAAGGCCCGGGTGACCACCGTGTCGCGGTACCGCCCGGACGTCATGGCGGCCCGCTGCGCCGGCCGGGTGCCCGCCTCGTCAGCCAGCAGGAACGCCGTGCCGGCCTGGACCGCGGTGGCCCCGGCGGCGAGCGCCGCCGCCACCGCCGCTGGCGAGCTGATCCCGCCGGCGGCCACGAGCGGCAGGTCTACCGCGGACCGGACGGCCCACACCAACGACCCCACCTCGGTGTCGCCGCGGTGCTCGGCCGGGCGCGTCGTCGAGGCATGCCCGCCTGCGGCACCGGACTGGACGACCAGCGCGTCCGGCCCGGCGGTGACTGCAGCGAGCGCCTCGGCCACACTCGTCACTGTGATGAGCACCGTCACGCCCGCCGCACGCAGGGCGACCACCACCGCCCGATCGGGCACCCCGAAAGTGAAGCTGACGAACGGCGGCGCGAGGGCCACGGCCAGCTCGACCTTGGCTGCGAAGCTGTCGTCGTCGTAGGTTCGCACGGCCGGCAGTTCGACGCCGTACCGCTCGGCCTCGCCAGCCAACGCCCGCCGGTACCGCTCGATCGGCCCTGGGTCGGCGATCGGCGGAAACGGCACGAAGATGTTCAGCCCGTACGGCACCGAGGCCGCGGCCACTGTCCGCACTGCGGCCTCCACCGCCTCCGGCGACTGGTAGCCCGCCGGAAGGAAACCTACGGCACCAGCACGCGAGGCGGCCGTGACCAACGCCGGGGTGGACGGTCCGCCAGCCATCGGCGCCACAACCAGCCGTCTATCGAGTTCAGCCAACACGTCGCCATCCTGTCAGCCCCGGCGGGTCTCGCCAGCGACGTCGCCCAGATGAAAGCATCGGTTGTCTACCGCCTCACGCAGCTGCAATTTCGCCATCCCGACGTCCTATGGATCTCAAGCCCGCAGGGCCGTCTCGCTGGCGGACCTTGACTACACCAGCCCTGCTGCCCCGCCATCATCGCCACGGCAACGGGAGCCATGTGCCGACGAATGCTCCACCAACGGGTCAGCCGCTTCGGCGGTTACCCCACTGGCGCGGGCTCTGGACCGAGCCCCGGCCGCCGAGGCGTTGACCCTTTCCATGCGGTTGAGGCGAGGCAACCTTGCCCTTCGCGCGTCGGGCGGCCCGATTTGCGTAAGCGGCAGGGTCGTCGGTCTCGGTCTCGGTCGTGGTTGGCGTGTCCGCGTCCTCGGCGTGGGCGCCTTGAACGGGCTCGGGCTCCGGCATCGGTATCTCCCTGGATTCGTCGGGCGCCCTGCGGAGCATCGCCAGCCGGCAAACGCGGACTGCTCGACGCCGGTGTGGGCGCCTTGACGGTATCGCAACGCCGAGCCGGTCCGATCGACGGTCCGTAGTAGGCCCCGCGCGGGTGGCAACCGCCATCAGATCTGTGGTGTCAACGCCGCCTCAATCCAGGATCTGGCCCACTTCTCGTGATCGGAGTGACCCTGTCAGTCCAGCAGGACTCGCTTGCGGTGCAGGTCGAGATCCGCCCGGCTATACGTCTGTCGTTTGGTGGTGAGGTTCCACCCTGGGACCGGACACCGGGGTTTCATGCCGCGAGGGCGTGGTTTTGACGGTAGCAGGCGCGGTTTCGTGGGGTGTGCGATGGTTGAGTGTCGAGTGTGGGCGGTTGTGGTTGTGGTAGGTGAGGTAGGCGAAGACATCTCGTCGGGCGTCGGCTCGGGTGGCCCAGACGCGGGTGCCGATCTCGGCTTTGAGGGTGGCGAAGAACGATTCTGCGACTGCGTTGTCGTAGCAGGAGCCAACCCGTCCCATTGGCGACCGCATGTTGAGGCTGGTCAGGGTGGTGCGGAACTCGGTGGAGGTGTATTGCCCTGGGATCCGCGGTCGGAGTGGAAGATCGCTTGCGGGGCGACCAGGCCGCGTCGGTGGGCGAGGGTGACGGCGTCGGCGACGAGTTCGGCGCGCATGTGCGCGGCCATGGCGTGTCCGACGACTTCGCGGGTGTGCAGGTCGATGGTGGTGGCCAGGTAGAGCCAGCCTTCGGCGGTGGGCAGATAGGTGATGTCCCCGACGAGGCGTTGTCCGGGGGCGTCGGCGGTGAAGTTCCGCCTGATCAGGTCCGGTGCCGGTGCGGCGGTGGCGTCCTGCCGGGTCAGTGAGCGCGCCGCGCGCTTCGGCTGGCAGCGGTGCCGCCGCCTGCCGGGCGCGAGTGCGCGACAGGTGTCGTGCACTCGCGCGACGCTGATGTGGTGTGACGGCTGTCGTGGTCTCACCTGGACGACCTGAGGCGGCCCCACCTTGGTTGAACCTGACAGCACTGTGAAGGCCGGAGTTGGCCCACGAAACCGGCTTGAGCGCCTTAATCGGAGTCATGGTGGGGTTGCTGCGCACCACCCCGCCGTGGCATCTGCTCGGTATCCGCTTCCGCTTGATATGCAGGTATTTGTTGATCCACAGCCGGTTGATGCTGGCGGCTCGGGCAGAGAGGTTCCTGTATGTCTTGGGGGATCTGCGTCTGCGGCGGTCCCTGAATGCGGCTGGTGATCTGGTCGTGCGGTTCGGGCTAGCGCTGCTGGACGCGTATCTGGAGTTCCCAGCGGTCCGGTCGCGGCCGGACACGGTCGTGGCCGCGCACCGTACGGCCGGCCTTCCCGAGCGGCGTCGCCTCCAGAACCGGGGCCTTCCGGCCGCCGCCAGAAGGCCCGTGGCGGAAGGTTGTCACCTGCCCGCGCCCGCGGGAGCGGGTTCGGGGTCGGGCTCGCCCGCCGGCTGTGGGTCGTGGTGCTTGAACAGCTTGCTGGGCCACCACATCCATCGACCCACGTCCAAGGTTAGCGCGGTGACCAGCACCGAGCGGACGATCATGGTGTCCAGCAGCACGCCGAACGCGACCGCGAACCCTAGCTGCGCCGCGAACACCAACGGCAGCGATCCCAGCGCCGCGAAGGTACCGGCCAGTACCAGACCCGCCGAAGTGATCACACCGCCGGTGGCGGACAGTCCGGTCCGCGCGCCGCGCCGGGTGCCGTGCAGCAGTGCCTCTTCCCGCACCCGGGTGACCAGGAAGATGTTGTAGTCGATGCCCAGGGCGACCAGGAACACGAACACCAGGAGCGGGAAGTTCGCGTCCGCCCCGGCGAAGTCGAACACATGGTTGAACATCAGAGCGCTCACGCCGAGGGCCGCTCCGAACGACAGCACCACCGTCGCCATGAGCAGCAGCGGTGCGACGATCGCCCGCAGTAGCAGCGCGAGGATGAGGAAAACCACGATCAGTACGACGGGGATGATCACCTTGGAGTCGCGGGCGGCAGACTGTTGTGTATCGAGTGCGATCGCCGTGCTGCCGCCGAGCCGGGCACCCGCACCCTCGATCTTGTGGACCGCAGTTCTGGCCTGCTCGACGGTGCGCATCGCGGCCTTGCTGCCGGGAGCGTCCTTGAGCGTCCCGAGAACGAAGACCTCACCATCCTTGATCATCGGCGCCGCGACGTCGGCGATCCCTGGGACGCCTGACAGCACGCTCTTGACCTGCTCCGCCGAGGCAGCCTTGGCCACGACGTAAATGGGGTCTCCCGACCCGGCCGGGAAGTGCCTGGACTGGATCTCCTCGCCGACGACCGCCTGCGGCTCGTTGGTGAACTGGCCCTTGCTCGGGATCCCATCGGCCTTGAGCCCCGTCACCCCGATCGCCATGACGCCGAGGACGAGCGCGGTGCCGACCCACACGATCCGCGGCCGGCTGGAGAGGGCGGTGCCGACCCGCGTCCAGATGCTGTCCTTGGCTGTCCCGGCCGAGCCGTACGACGGCTTCACCGGCCAGAAGATCCAGCGGCCGCAGATGACCAGCAGGGCCGGCATCAGGGTGACCATGGCTAGCAGCCCGACGAGGATACCGACGGCACAGGCCGGGCCGAGCCCTTTTGTGGAGTTGAGGGTGGCCAGCAGCAGCACCAGCAGGCTGATAGCGACGGTCGCGGCGCTGGCGATGATCGCGGGACTGGAGCGGTACAGGGCCTCCGCCATCGCCTCGTGCCGGTCCTCGTGCCGCCGCAACTCCTCCCGGTACCGCGAGATGAGCAGTAGCGCGTAGTCGGTGGCGGCGCCGAACACCAGTACGGTCAAAATGAGGCTGGTCTGCGTGTTGACGGTGAGCCCGGCGCTTTTCGCCAGCAGGTAGATCACCGCTTCCGCCGTGACCAGGGCGCCGCCCGCGGTCAGCAGCGGCAGCAGTGGCAGCAACGGGCTGCGGTAGGTGAACAGCAGGATGACGACCACCACCAACGCGGTGATCGCCCCCAGGGCGCCTCCTCCGCTGAAGGCCGTTATCGAGTCGGATGCGTAACCGGCCGGTCCGGTGACGTGGAACCCGAGACCGTTGGCGTTCTGTTCGCCGATCTTGGTCATCGCGTCGACGACCTTGTGGGCCCCGTCCCAGCCCTCGTTACCGTCGTGAACCTGGACCACGGTCTGGATGGCCTTGCCGTCCTGGGCCTTCAATGGGCCCTGTGGCTGCCCCACGACGTTTTCGATGCCCTTGAAGGCTTCGGCGTCGGCTTGGGCCTTGGCCATGTCGGCAGGGGTGACGCCCTCGGGCCGGTCGTAGATCACGATCGCGGGCAGGGTCTCGGCGGGCTGGAACTTCTTGGCCTGGTCGATGACCTTGGTCGCCTCCGCGTTGCTGGGCAGCCAGGCCGAATTGTCGTTCTTCTCAACGTCGCCCAGGTTGCCGGCCAGCATGAAGGCCGGCACCATCAGGGCGACCCAGATGGCCACGATGGCCCATTTCGCAATCCTGCCACTGGGCAAGGTCATTACTTTTCGCAACATGGGGTTTCCTCAGTGTTCAGTCGACGTGGGAAAGCTTGTCGGGATTGATGACGGCGTAGATGCCGCACACCTGGCTGCCGTCCGAAGTGAGGTCGAGGACGACGACGGCGAAGGGGGAGTCACCGGCGAACAGCAGCGCCGATGAGTCGCCGTTGACCCTGCGGTAGACGACATTGAGAGCCTTGCCGAAGCGGGGGCGACACCGGCGAGCAGGCGGGCAACCTTGTCCCGGCCACGGATCGGCCGAAGGCCCCCCGCTGCTTGAGCCTTGCCTCCACCGGTCACCCCACAGGGAAACCTCCGGCGCCAGGACCTGCAGGCGCGTAGATATCAGGGCAACTCTCAGCCAGACCGCCGCCGAACTCCGCGTCGCTCAGCCTTCGCAGGACATACGCGATGGTGACCCAATTCGCTGTGGCTTGTCGGCTCCTTACCGGCTGATCTGACGCGGGACCGTCATCGCGACGAGTTTGTCTGGGTTGCGGATGGCGTAGAAGTTGGTGATCTTCCCGTCGATGATCTCGATCAGGAGGACGCCTTCGGGGCGGTCGCCGATGTGGGCGACCATCGCGGGCGCGTTGTTGCAGTTGGCCATCTGGATCCGCATGCCCGGCATCTGCCGTCCTGTGCGGAAGAGGTCCATGAGGACGGCGGCCACCTTCCGCGCGCCCACCACCGGCCGGCGCGCCGCGGTGGCCTTGCCGCCACTGTCGGCGGTCCAGGTGACGTTCGGCGCGAGCAGGGAGAGCAGCCCTGCCATGTCACCGGTGGCCGCCGCGGTCATGAACTGCTCGGTGATCTGCGCGGTCTTCGTGGCGTCGACGGGCTGGAATCGCCTGCGTCGCGCCTGCACGTGCTCGCGGGCGCGGTGCGCCACCTGATGCGCCGTCGCCACGGATTTGCCCACCGCTGCGGCGATTTCGTCGTAGCCGAAGCCGAACACCTCGCGCAGCACGAACACCGCACGCTCATCGGGGGTGAGTGTTTCGAGCAGTACCAGCATCGCCATCGACACCGACTCGGCGAGCACCATATCGGCAGACGGGTCGTTCTCGTCGAGCAACAGCGGTTCGGGCAGCCATGGGCCGACGTAGTCCTCGCGACGGCGCGCGCTCGCCCGCAATGCGTTGAGCGTCTGACGGGTCACCAGCCGCGCCAGGTACGACCTGGTGTCCCGCACCGTCGCGAGGTCCACCTCGGCCCACCGCAGATAGCTGTCCTGCAGCACGTCGTCGGATTCGGTGGCCGAGCCGAGTATTTCGTAGACGATCGTGAACAGCAGCGGCCGCAACAGGGTGAACCGCTCGGCATGCTCGTCGGTGGTCACGGGGACGTGACCACCCGCGCAGCGGAGGCCGGCTGCTCCAGCCGCCGACCGCCCTTGACCCAGCCCGTGGAACCCGGCTTGCGGGCCTCGCGACGGATCCTCGACACCGCGACCTTGCAGGTCAGCTCCTTGATCGCGGCGCCCAGCCGGCCGCCGATGTAGATGTTCATCACGGTGTCGTCCTTGCGGGCGAGCTGTCGCATGGCGGCGTGCCGGCCGAGGCTGACGCACGACCCCGTGAGGGCCTGGTTGATCACCGCCGGTTCGGTCCCCGCGATGTGGCTCAGCACGGTGTTGGCGGCCTGGGCCCCCAGCGGCCCGGCGGCCTGGCAACTCATCCGCAGCGGCTGGCCCGACGGTGCCGCGGCGTCGCCGGCGGCGACCACCCGGTCGTCGTCGACACTGGTCAACGTCTCGTCGGTGAGCACCCGGCCGAGCGTGTCGGTGCGCAGCCCGCTCGCGGCCGCCAGCTCCGGCACGCCGAAACCGGTCGCCCAGATGGTCAGTGCGCTCGAACGCACCATACCGTCGGCAAAGACGATCGCATCCGGCCGAACCTCGGTTACCACGTCAGCTTCGCGCACGGTGACACCGTGCCGGGACAGCCACTTGGCGGCGTATCGGCGACCCGGCGAACTCCATGACGACACCAGGTTTCCGCCACACACCAGGGTGACCGTACGTCCTTGCTCGGCCAGCTCGGCGGCCGTCTCGATGCCGGTCAGTCCGCCGCCGACCACGGTGACCGGAGCATCGACGGGCAACCCCTCCAGCCTGGCGCGCAGCCGCCGCGCAGCCTCGAACTCGGCGATGGGGAAAGCGAATTCGGCCACGCCAGGCACCGATGACGGTATCGCTGCGGTGCTGCCGACCGCGTAGATGACATAGTCGTAGTTCAGCGTGCGGCCCGACGCCAACTGCACTGCGCTGGCGGCGGTGTCGATGCGCGTGGCGCTGTCGACAACCAACTGGATGCCCTCGCCGAGCAGTTTGCCGTAGTCGACCGTGGCGTCGCCGGTGCCGGCCACGAACTGGTGCAGCCGCACTCGTTCGACGAAGTCCGGCCGGGGATTGACCAGAGTGATGTCGACGCCGGCACGCATCCGCAGATGGTTGGCCGCGAGCGTTCCGGCATAACCACCGCCGATGACGACGACCTTGTGGCGTGTGTTGTGCTCAGTCATGTCCCCAAGACACCACGGAACACCGAGACATGACACGACGTGACGCGCATCACTCCATCTAGTGAGCGTCCGGGAACTCGGCAGGGTGCATGGTCACAAGGCGGTGAAGCACGGCGTGTGGTGGATCGATATGGAGCGAGCTCCTGGTAGTTCGGCGGTTGTCTAGGCCAGCCGTTCACCAGGAGCTCGTTGTGTCATTGTCGCCTGCGTGTGTCTGTGTGTCATGCCCGGCCCACCCGGCAGGCGTGTCAGCGCCGCCGACCTGCGGGTTCTACCCGTCGTCCTCGTTGACCGATGCCCAGTGGGCGATCATTGAGCCGTTGCTGCCCGCGCCGGGCAACACCGGTGGGCGGGGCGGGCGGCCGGAGAAGCATTCCCGTCGCCTGGTCCTGGACGCGATCTTCTACCTGGTGCGGGGCGGGATCGCATGGCGGCAACTGCCGGTCGGGTTCCCGCCACCGACCACCGTCTACGACCGGTTCCGCGTCTGGGCCAAGGCCGGCGTGTGGCAGGCCATCCATGACGCGCTACGCGACCTGGTCCGCGTGTATGAGGGCCGCGACCCGCAACCGACCGCTGCGATCATCGACTCCCAGTCGGTGCGCGGCGCGGACACCGTGCCCCGAGCCGGCCGAGGATACGACGCCGGCAAGAAGATCAACGGAACGAAACGGCACCTCGCCGTGGACACCGGCGACCTGCTGCCGGCCGTGATCGTCACGATGGCCGGACTGCAAGACCGCGACGCCACCCACCGACTACCGGCCGGACTCCGCGAACGCTTCACCACCATCGCCCTGGTCTGGGCCGACGCCGGATACACCGGACGACTCCTCGTCTGGGCCCGCAACGTCCTGCACCTGACTGTCCAGATCGTCAAACGCACCAAGCCGGGCTTCGTCGTCCCGCCCCACAGGTGGGTGGTAGAGAGAACGCTCGCCTGGATCAGCAAGCATCGCCGCTGCGTACGCGACTACCAGACCAAACCCGACCACCACGAAGCCATGATCCACATCGCCATGATCATAACAATGTCACGCCGACTCGCCCGCACCGGCAACTGGTAACCGAAGTTCCCGGAAGCTCACTTAGGCCGAGGCGGGTGAACCTGGCTGCGGAGACGCTGACACTCGTTCGGAGGTAGAGAGCGCACGGCATAGAGCCATGTCGGAGATCAGTAGGCGGTCGCCGCCGGCCGTGGTAACCCCTCGAACTCGGCTGGCTGCGTCCGTCGGTGAGGCACTTGACCACCTCGGAGCCGCCGAAGGGGTCACCGAGCAGGAAGCCCTGATCAGCAGGTTGCCGGTGGAATTTGAGTCTCAGATCTCGGGATCCATACCGATGCCACCACGGCGCCATCCAAAGCCGTACGTCGATGCGGCGTGGCCCTCGTGAATGGCGTCAGCGGGCCCCAGGACGACAGCCGGCACCATCCAGGCGGGGAGCAGCCCACCCTGACCACTTCGGTCTTCTCTGGGAGGCCACGCCGGCCTGCTCGCCCACATCACCGCAGGTCACCGCGCTGTTCCGCGTCCGACTGCGGTGAGCACTTCGGGCGGGATGACCACTTCGCCTGCACCCAATCTGCACCCACATGCAAGGCCAGGCCATCCAGCAGCTCCTTACCGCCCTGACCTGCGGACACTCCCCCACCAGGTGACATAGAGCGCCATCGACTGCTGCTCTATATAGCTCAGCACTCGGTGTGAAGCAGGACGCTGCACCGACTCTGACCTGCGGAAACACAGAACCGCAGGTCGGCACGGGTGCCGTTGAGCGCTATTCGGCGCCGTTGAGTGCAGTTGACTGCCGTTCAACGCACCCGGTTGCTCCCACCCCGCTCCCCCGATCCCCGGCCCCGCTACGGATAAATCCGGAGCAGCCCATGTCCGCGTACGGGCCTGAGTACATAGGTAGGTACGCCGCGACGTACAAAGATCCACATGCCGACGGGACCAGGGGCGGTCGACCTGAAGGCTGCCATCATCACTGGGGCGGTCGCTTCATCCGGCCACGCTCGGTCACTGCACCACGGACGGATGCGCGCGGATCGCGGCAGATCCGGATCCCGGGCGTTGGTGGAAAATGGATGCATGATCGGTGACCGGTGGGGCGTGACCGACAGCGAGATATTGCGCTGCTATCCGTGCGACGATTTTGTCGTCTCACCCACGCTACAGGCGTGGCGGGGTGTACGCGTCGAGGCGTCTGCCGACGTGGTGTGGCCGTGGGTTGCACAAGTGAGGCTTGCGCCATACTCCTATGACTGGATCGACAACCTTGGCCGCCGCTCACCTCGCGAGCTGGTAGGCCTTCCCGAGCCACAAGTCGGAGAAGGATTCACTACTGCTGGCGGACGGGAGCTGGGCAAAATCGTCTCGGTCGACCCGGGGAAACAGCTGACGGGCACCATCATGGGCGCCTTCATGTCCTACGTCCTCGTGCCCCAGAGCCACGACACGCGCTTGCTGCTCAAGGTCGTCATGCAGACAACCCGCTGGGCCGCCCTCGGGCTGTCCGTCGGCGACCTGATCATGGCTCGACGTCAGCTACTGAACCTGAAGCAACTCGCCGAGCGCCACCACCAGGGCACGGCCAAGGATTGAGGATCAGCCGGGCACTTATCGGCAGGAGTGCGTGCTGGCCGAGCAGGGACGGGCGCACGGAGTGTGGCGGTGGACCGGCGCCGGGCGCGTACGATCGGCGGCAGATCAGGATGGGCCGTGCGGCTTGCGGCTAGCTGATCTGTCAGCGGCCAGCAGCACCCGCCGATGTACGGACGACGTCAGCCCGCTGTCACGAATCATGGGCATTGTGATTCGGATAGATGATCGAGCACGCTGTGAGCTTTCTTCGGATGGGCCTGTCATCCGGCCAGGGCGACCTCGGCCTCTCG
This sequence comes from Micromonospora sp. NPDC050200, assembly GCF_040656135.1. NCBI lineage: Bacteria > Bacillati > Actinomycetota > Actinomycetes > Micromonosporales > Micromonosporaceae > Micromonospora > Micromonospora sp. NPDC050200. The sequence goes on along the minus strand of NZ_JBFALG010000046.1, from coordinate 2,474 downwards.
GGACCCGGCGGTGGCGGACTGGGCAGCTCGGCGGCGCCGGTGGTAGTGAACGGTCAAGATACCGAGCAGCGGTCCCCAGGCGACCAGCGGCAGGTAGGCGATCCAGATCGCGACGCTCTGCCAGCCCTCTGTGATCGGCGTGTTCGGGCTGCCGTTGAGCATCCGGCCAGAGGCCATCATGGCCAGCGCGTACGGGAAGATCAGCAGGGCGGTCGCGCCGAGGCTGGCGGGGATGACGGCGGCGAGGGTCGGTACCCGGCGGCCGCGCAGGCCCGGGATCCACCTCGGCCACACCTCGCCCCACTCGCACACCAGCCCGAGGGCGAGGAATGCCAGCACCTCGCTGACCAGGGTGAGCGTGATGATGTACCAGACCCCTTCGAACAGGATCGGACCGTGGCCGGGCGGCGGGGCGTCCATGCGCTTCACGAGCGGAGCCTCGAAGACGAAGGCCGTGATCCGCCAGATGGTGGAGGGCAGCGTGGTCAGGGCGGCGGCGTATGCGGCCAGCATGGCCCAGCGGGGCACGCCCACCGCCGTCCGGCCGTGCAGCTTCCTCAGGATGGTGCGAGCGGTCATAGGGAAATCTCCTTGTCCACGCTGATCGTTGCGGATGGCCATGTGCATCCCGCAATCCGGTAGGCAATGCCTAGCGTTGCTGTTTCAAGATCGCAGCCACGCCGAGTCCCACGCATCCCCTCGAGAGGGGACCGGATCACTCGCGGGGGGAAGAGGGACCTGGACCACACGCACGGCGGACGAGGCCGAACCACCGTGGACACGAGGCACCGGCACGGCCCGCGAGACGCCAACCGGCTCCTCTGCACGCCTCTTCGGAGGATGCGCTCGCTCATCGGCTAGATGAGGACGTCGGCCGACCATCTAGCGCCTGAACCTGATCTCTTCGGGCGCGCCGAAGAGATCATCGAGCAGGAGGCCCTGGCAAGAGGGTTGCCGGTGGGATTCGAGTCTCAGTTCTCGGGATCCATCCCGATAACAGCACGGCTGAGCCCAGAGCCATACGTCGATGCGACAAGATCCTCTTGACTGGCGTCAGCGGGCCGCAAAACGACAGCCGGCACCAGCCAGGCGGGGAGCAGCGAACCCTGACCACTTCGGTCTTCCCGAAGAGGTCAACCAGGCAGAGCAACGATGCTTGACGGGCTGTGAGCGGCGAAAATAGCAGGACGTCGGTTTCGCTAGGAGTCGTGTCTAGTGCTCCCGCCTGCTCCCAGTGCGCTCCCGACCGCCGCAGCAGCCGAGTGGATGGCTCGGGCACGGAACGGGCATACGTCCTATAACGCCAGGGGCAAGGTGCAGCGACCGTCCGACCGCGTTCTCGCCGAGACGGCCCGCCAGCCGGAGCCTGCGACGTGCGCCGAATGACGAGGCGCTTCGGAGTACTGGCAGGCTCGGGCCGGCTCGCCCGCACGTCAGGGTTTGCGGGCGACCCCGCAGTAGCCATCCACGACGGCTGTTGGCCTGTTGTCCGGGCGCCAGTGGCCGAGCGGCACGACACCCGGCTCGACGAGTTCGAGGCCGTCGAAGAACGCCGTGAAGTCGGCGACCTCGCGCAGGTGATATGGCACGGCGCCGCTCTTGTTGTACTGCCGGTGCGACTCGATCACCCGCTCGCTGGTAGCCGTGCCGTCGGACATCGCCAGGAAGCTGCCGGACGGCAGGGTCGACACCAGAGCGCCGACGATGGCACGGGCATCGGCCGGGTCCTCGACATGACCCATGACACCAAGCATCATCAACGCGATGGGCTCAGTGAAGTCCAGTGTTCCGCGGGCGTCCTGGACGATCTTTTCCGGGTCACGCAGGTCGGCGTCGACGTACTGCGTGGCGCCCTCCTGGCTGCTAGTCAGCAGCACCCGGGCATGCGCGAGAACCATCGGGTCGTTGTCGATGTAGACGATGCGCGCCTGCGGCGTGATCTCCTGGGCGACCTGGTGGGTGTTGTCGGCCGTGGGCAGGCCGGTACCGACGTCGAGGAACTGGCGAATGCCCGCCTCGGCGGCGAGATAAGTCACCGCCCGGCGCAGGAACGCCCGCGAATACTGTGCCGCCTCGACGATTTCCGGGAAGACCGCCCGGACCTGGTCGCCGACTGCCCGGTCCTGGGCGAAGTTGTCCTTACCGCCGAGCCAGTAATTCCACACCCGTGCCGAGTGCGGCACCGTCGTGTCCAGCTTGGAGGTCACATCCTCCACGGGCTGGTCAGCTCGACCCTGCGACATGTCCGTCTCCCCTGCAAGCCATGCGGCGTCAAGGACATAGCCTAGCGGCACGGCGGCACGCACGCGGTATCGCAGACCGGCGGAGCCGTTGCCCCGGCCGCCTGATGGTGATCGCGAGCCGGTTCACGTCCGTCTCAGAGGGCGGTTCGGAAGGTTAGGTCCTTTTCGGGGCAAGGGCGAATATTCCGGGTTCGGTCTCGGTCAGGATCTGGCGGTTGACCAGGCGTTTCA
>NZ_JBFALG010000045.1:0-58377 GCF_040656135.1 Micromonospora sp. NPDC050200 | reverse complement strand
CCTGGAACGAGACCGCGACGCCGTGAACGCAGCGCTCACGCTTCCCTACAGCAACGGCCCCACCGAAGGCGTCAACACCAAGACCAAGCGGATCGCACGCCAAATGCACGGACGAGCGGGATTCACCCTGCTTCGCCACCGCATCCTCCTCGGATAGCAGCACCCTCCGTCACCACCGAATGTGAGACAGGGCCAAAACAACGGTGTAACTCCGATCAAGGGAGTAGCACCTGATGACGATCACGACCGATGCGGCGGACACTGCCGCTGTGCCCGGTGATGAGAAGCCCAATGTCGGCTCTCTCCGAGCTTTTCAGTGACCGGCGCTCTGACCTGGGCTGTGAAATCTCTCGGTGGACCTGTTCGGCCGGGTTTGCGCCGCTCAACTTTTCAGTACGCACATCAGCCGGGCTGGTTGCTGTCCTGAGCCCGAAAGCAGCGCCGGCGGTGACAGGTTGTGCTGTCACCCCCCGCGCGGGTGTTTCCTGGGTTCGGTCAGATGGTGGTGCCCCTCTCGGGGTCCGGAGCCCGCGTGTGGCTCGAGCTTGCCAGCGAGCCCTACCCAGCACGGATTACTACTTGCCATCGGCTCCGCTGGCACTCCAAACAAGGAGCGCGACGCGTTCGACGAGCTGTGGGCCTACGTGGCACCAGATGGCGATGCCCGCCAAGGGCGAACTTCTGGCCGCCCTGCCAGAGGCGGTCGGGGTGCCCTGGGGGCGGCCGCGGGCGCCGCTCCCAGGGCGCTGTCGCCGGACCCGGTCCTCCTGCGATCGCGGCTACCGCGGCGTTTCCGGCCCCTGCCGGCAGCAGCCGGCACCCAACCTACTGCGGGTGGGAGTCCGGCTGCGGGCGCGGTAGCACCGGGGGCGGGCGGAATAAGTCCGCAGTCACAACCACCGAGGGCCATCAACGGCAGGGATCGACGCGGATTCGGCGGTGTAGACGCGGCCCCGCATTATGAAGGGCCCTCAGGAAACACAGGAGGCCCTCGATATGACCAGGCTAGTACGGCAGCCGCCAGTTGCTATCTGACCAGGGCGTAGTCGCGGTTTAGTCGTGTGCGTTGGTGGAACCAGCGGGCGCGGGCCTGGTGACGGCGTCGCCAGGTGAGCCAGTGTGTGGCGTGGTCGGCTGATGTCGCGTTCAACAGATCGCGGCGCAGGGTCTTGATGTAGTTCGCGACACGGACTGCCTTGAGGTCCGGAGCCAGACCATGGGCGAGCCATGGGTTCTGCGTCGCAACCTCACCATGCGCCGCAGGTGTCAAGGGACATCACCGGCTGTGCCGGCGGCGAACGGCAGGCCCCGCCAGCATCAGACATGCGTGCGGTCGGCGCGTTCGGGAACCGCGAACCGCTCCGGCGCCGCCTGTGCCAGGTAGCGCCAGCTCGCGAGCGCCGCGAGCAGCGAGATCGCGGCGCCGGTGCCGATGGCGACCCTGGCGCCGTAGGTCTGCGACATCCACCCGATGAGTGGCCCGCTAATGGGTGAGGTGCCGTTGATCGCCATGATCAGCAGTGAGACCACCCGGCCGCGCACCACCGCTTCAGACTCCAGCTGGACGAGCGAGGTCGCCAGCGCACGGAACGTGGTGGCGACGGCCCCGAGCACGAACATCGCCACCAGCGCCGTCCACGTCGAGGGTGCCAGCGAGACGACTCCCAGTGCCGCCGCGAACGCTGTCGCCGCACCTAGGAACGTCCGCGGCGCCGCGACCAGGATCCCGGCGAGGGACAGGCTGCCGGCGATCGCACCCGCACCCATCGCGGCGAAGAAGTAGCCGATCATCGCGGCGTCCGGGGAGAACTCCCGAGCCAGCAACGGCACCGCGGTGTTCCACTCGTAGGCGACAAGACCAGTGACAGTCATCAGCACCAGGGCCGTCGCGATCACCGGCGTACGACGGGCGTAGTCGACGCCCTCCCGCAGCGCGCCGCGTTCCTTCGGGCGGATGTCGCGCGGCCGCATCTCGTCGGGTCGGATCCGGGTGAGAGCCACGATCATGACGAGGAAGGAGAAGACGTTGAAGAGGAAGGTCACCGCAAGGCCGGCCGAGCCGATCGCCACGCCTGCCGCGGCCGGCCCGAGCACCTTGCCCGCGTTGAACATGGTCGCGTTCAGCGCGACCGCGTTGGTGACGTCCTCCGTCGGGACGATGTCGGCGGCGAAGGTGTGGCGCACCGGCTTGTCGAAGGCCTCGACGATGCCGATCAGCACAGCGAGCAGCATGATCGCGGGGACGGCGGCCCGGTCGAGCAGCACCAGGACACCCATGGCCGCCGCCGGCACCGCGGCCGCCCAATTGGTACAGAGCAGCATCAGTCGCCGATCGATCCGGTCGGCGATGATCCCGGCCCACGGCGTCAGGAAGAGGGTCGGGGCCTGCTGCAGGCCGACGGTGACCCCGAGCAGGGTGCCCGACCCGGTGAGTTCGAGGACCAGCCAGGCCTGGGCGACCTTCTGCGCCCAGGTCCCGACCGTCGAGACGATCTGACCGGTGAAGTACAGCCGGTAGGCCCGGTGCCGCATGGACCTGAACGTCGCCGACAGGTATCCGCTCACCGCGCAGCACCGAGCTTGGCCAGCGCACCGACGGCGTCGAAGAGCCGGTCGGCCTCGGCCGGGTCTAGCTCGGCCACCCGGTTGCGCAGGTAGTCGTTCGACCGCTCGGCGAGGCGGACCAGCAGACGGCGGCCGGCGTCGGTGATCGCGACGATGCTGCTGCGCGCGTCGAGGTCGTCGACGGTGCGGCTGACCAGGCCCTTGCTCTCCAGCGTCACTACCAGGCGGGTGACGGTCGACTTGCCGATCTGCTCGCGTCGGCCGAGCTCGCCGAGCCGGAAGGGCCCGTGCCGATCCAGCGCGAAGAGCGCCGAGAACTGCGACGGGGTGACCTCGCCAGTCCCGGCGCTCTTGCGCAGCTTGCGCTCGAGCCGGACGACCGCGAGACGGAGAGCGTCGACCTCCTCGGGTCCGTGCGATGCCATGGCGCGATAGTACGCACTGCGTACTAACTACGTTCATCGGTCTCAGGGTTTAATGGTCTGACCATCACGAGGAGCGCACATGACGGATCCCGGAGTCCTGATCGTCGGAGCCAGCCAGGCTGGCGCCCAGCTCGCCGCGTCGCTGCGCGAGTTAGGAGCGACGTGTCCCATCACGCTGGTGGGCGCGGAGGAGCACCTCCCCTACCAGCGCCCGCCACTGTCGAAGTCCTACCTGTCGGGCAAGGCCGAGGCGGAGTCGCTCCTGCTCCGTTCGGCGGACTACTACGCCGACCACGGCATCGGCGTCGTCACAGGCGAGTGGATCGACCGCGTCGATCTCGGCGCGTCCGGGGGTCGTGCGGTCAGTGCGACGGGCCGGACCTTCGACTTCGACCAGCTCGCCCTCACGGTCGGAGGCACGCCGCGCCGGCTCGACGTTCCGGGCGCCGACCTCGGCAACGTGTTCTACCTGCGCGACCTCTCCGACGCCGCGGCGCTGCGCGCCAGCCTCGACGACGCGCGACGAGTCGTCGTCGTCGGCGGCGGCTTCGTCGGACTGGAGGTCGCGGCCGTCGCCAACAGCCTCGGCAAGGAGGTGGTCGTCGTCGAGGCCCTCGAGCGGCTGATGGCGCGCGCGGTCGCCCCGGTGGTCTCGCAGTTCTACCTCGACGCGCACGAGCAGCGCGGCGTACGGGTCCTCCTCGACACCGGCGTCGTCGGGTTCCCCGGCTCCGGCACCGTCTCCTCCGTCGAGCTCTCCGACGGGACCAGCCTCCCCGCCGACGTCGTGCTGGTCGGTATCGGCCTCGTCGCGCACACCGCGCTGGCCGAGCAGCTGGGCCTCGAGGTGTCATCGGGCGGCATCGTCATCGACGCCCATGCCCGCACGAGCCTGCCCGGGGTCGTGGCCGCCGGTGACTGCACCGCGCTGCGAGCAGAGAACGGGCTGCTGCGCATCGAGTCCGTCGCCAACGCGATCGCCCAGGGCCGTGCCGCCGCGGCGACCCTCGTCGGCGTCCATGACCCGCTGTCCGTCGTCCCGTGGTTCTGGTCGGACCAGGGCGACATCAAGCTCCAAATCGCCGGCCTGAGCTCCGGTTACGACGACGTGGTGCTGCGCGGCGAGCCGGAAAGCCAGCAGTTCTCCGCCCTGTACTACCGCGGCGACCGGCTCATCGCCATCGACTCGATAAACGCGCCCCGCGACTACATGGCCGTCCGCAAGATCCTCGAGGGCGGCGCCTCCGTGCCGCGCACGGTCGCCGCAGACCTCGACGTTCAGCTCAAGACGCTGATTCCCGCCCGGCGCTGAACCTCCTGAGACATCCGCCGTGACCAGCCACTCGGGTCGACCGCTCTGATGGGAGATGAGCTGCGCGCCGCTGCGACCACGAAAGAAGGAAGAGGATGAGTGTCGGAATATCGGGCTCGGCGCCATGGGGCTGCCGATGTCGAGGAACATGGTCCTGCGCGGGCAGGACGTCGTCGGCTTCGACCTGGCGCCGGAACGAGTGCTCACCGCCGCCGAGGTCGGCGTCACGTCCGCCGGATCGCTCGAGGCGCTGATGGCCGCGTGCGACGTCGTGCTGGCGTGCCTTCCCACCGATGAGTCGGTGGTCGCGTTGGTGCACGACCTGTGCCCGTACGCTCGGGCCGGTCAGCTCTTGGTGGTCACCGGCACTCACAGCCTGGCGGTGATGTCGACCGTGGATCGGCTGTTCCACGCCGCCGGGGCGAGTGTGGTCGACGCCCCGGTCGTCTTCGGCGGAACCAACGCCGACAACGGGACGGCTTGTGTCGTTGCTCGGCGGCACTGAGGCCGACGTCGAGCGGGCCCGGCCGGTCGTCATGGGCTACAGCAAGGACGCCGAGCACGTCGGAGCGCTGGGCGCTGGTCAGATCGCGAAGGCGTGCAACAACTACCTCCACCGGGTTCACTCGGCCTCCAACGTCGAGGCCCTGGCGCTGGCCAAGCGCTACGGGGTGGACGCCGAGAAGACCGCGCGAGGTGCTGCTGAAGTCACCCGGCGACAACGGCACCCTGCGCAACTTCGACCGCTACCGGTTCACCTGGCACGAGAACGACATGGACCTCGTCCTGGATCTCGCCCAGGACGGCGACCTGATTCTGCCGATGGCCGCCCTGACCGACCAACTGGTCAAGTCGATCACCCAGGGCGAGGTCGTTCGATTGCTCGGCGAGGAGTCGTGCGTCTACCTCGGCCAGACGGTCGCGGCACGCGAGGCGGGACTGGATGACTGAACCAGACCCGACGGAGGCCTCGCTGCGCCGCGGCATCGCCGCCTGCAGCCGGCTGCTCGCTCGACCCCGCCCGCCTGCTCGTTCTGGACTACGACGGCAACGTGCTGGAGAGCGACGGCAAGCCGCCCTCGGAGCTCTTCATCCACGCCGAGATCTACCGTGCGCGCCCGGAGGCGCAGTCGGTCGCCCACTTCCATCACGACCCGACCACGATCTTCGCGGCGGTGCCGACCTGTCCGCTGGTCCCGGTCAAGAACCACTTCGCCCGCTGGGTCGGCGGCATCCCGGTGCACCACGACTCCTCGCACATCGACGACCCCGCCAAGGGCGAGCAGGTCGTGGCGACCCTCGACGGCCGGGACGCCCTGCTGCTGCGCGGCCGTGGACAGGTGCTGGTCGCCGAGAGCGTCCGCGCGGTCTTCACCGACGCGGTGCACCTGGCCGAGAACGCCGGAGCGCTCACCCTTGTCACCCAGCTCGGCGCGGTCGAGCCGCTGACCCAGGCCGAGCTGGACCACTTCCTGGAGACGTTCGACCGGCCGAAGCACGTCGAGAAGCTGTGGAAGTACTACGCCCAGGTCGCTGCCGCGCGGGGCGTGATCCCCGCCGAGTGGATCTGAGCGGATCCGCCGCCTTCGAAGGCGGGCGAGGAGTGGGCTCCTCGCTCAGGCGAGGCTCTCTCCTCACCCGCGTCCGGTTGGCTCGTGCACCGCAAGCGAGTGCGACCCGCCGCCGAGCAGGAGCACGGGCGGCGGGTCGCCGTCGCGACAACGCCTGATCAGCCGATCGGGACGAGCGCGAGCTTGTCGGCGGGCAGCTTGACGAACACCTTGGTGCCGGCCTCGATGGAGAGGTTGGGCAGCGACCGCACCCGGATCTCGAGCTTGCCGACGTTGACCAGGTGGTCGACCGCGTCACCGAGGAACGCACGGGTGCCGACCGTGCCCTCGAGGACGTTCTGCAGGTCGGCCGGCCGCTGCGTGGTGAGGTCGACCGTCTCCGGACGGATGGAGACGGAGACCTTCGTGCCCGTGGGAACCTCCGCGCTGGAGGCGAGGTGGAGCTGTCCTTCGGCGGTGTCGACGACGTAGTTGTCACCGGTCCGGTTGACGACGTCACCGTGGATGAAGTTCGAGCTGCCGATGAACTCGGCCACGAACTTGCTGGTCGGGTTCTCGTAGATGTCGCGCGGCCTGCCCAGCTGCACGACCTCGCCGGCACGCATCACGGCGATGTTCGAGGAGAGCGAGAGCGCCTCGATCTGGTCGTGGGTCACGTAGATGGAGGTGATGCCGAGCTCGCGCTGGAGGCGCTTGAGCTCGTAGCGCAGCGACTCGCGCAGCTTGGCGTCGAGGTTGGACAGCGGCTCGTCGAGCAGGAGCAGCTCCGGCTCGATGACGAGGGCGCGGGCCAGCGCGAGACGCTGCTGCTGACCACCGGAGAGCTTGGTGGCCTGGCGGTCGGCGTACTGGCGCAGCTCCATGACCTCGAGCACCCGGTGGACGCGCTGCTCGATGTCGGCCTTGCCCGGACGCTCGCTCCGGGGCTTGACCTGCAGCGGGAAGGCGACGTTGTCGAAGACGCTCATGTGCGGCCAGATCGCGTAGGACTGGAACACCATCCCGAGGCCGCGGCGGTTGGCGGCGACATTCACCGTCCTGGCGCCCTTGCCGGCCTGGAACAGGGTCCGCCCCTTGACCGAGATGTGGCCGGAGTCGGGGTGCTCCAGCCCTGCGATCGAGCGCAGTGTGGTGGTCTTGCCACAACCCGACGGGCCGAGCAGGGTGAACATCTCACCCTGCTGCACCTGCAGGTTGACGTTGTTGATGGCGAAGACCCGGGCACCCTGCGAGCCGCTCTTCTTGGCCTTATCACCAGGGTAGGACTTGATGAGGTTGCTGATCTCCAGCATGGCGATGGTCCTTATCTCTTTCTTCGAAGTCTCGCGGGGTCAGTCCTGCTGGAGGCCGACCTTGGCCCCGAGCTTGTAGGCGATGGAGACGAGCACCATGAGCACGGCGATCATCACCACGCCGAGCGCGGCCAGGACGGTGAAACTGCCGTTCTCGAACTGCTCCCAGATCAGGATCGAGAGGACCTCGTTGCCCGAGCTGTAGAGCAGGATGGAGCTCGACAGCTCGCGGAACGACACCACGAAGATGTAGATCCAGCCGGCGAGCAGGCCCGGCATCAGCAAGGGCAGCAGCACACGACGGAAGACCTGCCACCAGGTCGCCCCGCTCACGGCGGCCGACTCCTCCAGCTCGGCGGAGATCTGCTGCATCGAGGTGACGGCATACCGCATGCCGTAGGGCAGGTAGCGGGTGCAGTAGGCGACCAGCAGGATCCAGATGGTGCCGTAGATGGCGATCGGGCTCCGCAGGTAGACGAACTGGAGGGAGAGACCGAGGACCAGGCCCGGGATGACCAGTGGCGCAAAGGAGAGCAGGTCGAGGAGCTTGCGCCCACGGATGCCGGAGCGGACCACGATCCAGGCGGCGACGGCCATGAGGATCATGACCAGGGTCGCCGCGGCGACCCCGAGGAACAGCGAGTTCTTCAGCGCGGTCGTGGCCTTGGACATGTCCAGCAGCGCGTTGTAGTTGTCCAGGCTCATCGACTTGAACGCCTTGCCCGACGGCTTCTGGTAGTAGGGCAGCAGCGAGGTGTAGACGAGCAGCAGCAGCGGCAGGATGACCGTGAGGACGAAGTAGCCGATGATGGCGGCGCCGGCCAGGGGGCGCCACTTGCCCAGCTCGATCGGGCGCGGGCGGAAGCCCTTGCCGGTCACCGTCTGATAGGCCTTGGCGCCCTTGCTCATCAGATGCTCCACGAGCATGCCCAGCGCGGCGATCGCGAGGAGGCCCAGCGCCAACGCTCCGGCGCCGTTGAAGTCCTGCGGGTAGGTCCGCAGCATGAAGTAGATCTTGCTGGTGAAGACGTAGATGCCGTTCTGCAGGCCGAGCAGCGCCGGGACCTCGAAGCTCTCGAGGGCGCGGACCGTCATGATCAGGACGCTCGCCGCGATGGCCGGGCGCAGCAGCGGCACGGTGATGCGGCGGATCACCGTCCAGCGGGAGGCGCCCGACATCAGCGCCGACTCCTCGAGCGAGGGGTCCTGGGCGCGGAACGCGGCCACCATGAAAAGGAAGGTGATCGGCGAGAGGTGGAGACCTTCGACCCAGATCATGCCCCAGACGCTGTAGATGTCGAGGACGCCCTTGCCGAAGATCGGCTCCAGCACGTAGTTGATCAGGCCGATGTCGGGACTGGCCAGGAAGATCCACGCGACGGTGTAGAGGATGCCGGGGATGATGAGCGGCACGATCGAGCCGGCGAAGAAGAGGCTCTTGAACGGCACGTCGGTGCGGACGTTCAGGAACGCCAACGCGGTGCCGACGACCAACGAGAGCACAGCGGACCCGACGGCGAACCAGATCGAGTTCCGCATCATCTCGATGGCCTTGTCATCGGTGTACGCCCGCGTGAAGCCGTCCAACGTGAACGCGCTCGTGTTCTGGTCGAGGAAGGTGCCCTGGATCAGGAACCACAGCGGCACGATCGCCAGGTAGGCGACCACCAGCGCGACGACACCGAGGATCAGCACCTTAGGGGTGGGGACGAGACGTCGCCAGCCGGCGGGCGCCGCGTCAGTGGTGGCGCGCTGGGCCTGCTCCGGCGTGGTGGTGGCGACGCTCACATCGCCTCACACAGCAGCATGTCCCGGAGGACGAGGGCGGGTGACATTCGAAGCTCCTCAAAGCGGCGGCCCGACTCTCACTGGAATAACGGTCAGACCATTAGCCACAATGTGTAGCACATCACATCAGTCGAGGGGAAGCCCCTCACGCTGGGTTTTCTTCTCGGCCCCGCCGCGTTGCGGACGGTACGACAGCCGTCCCTCCGCGATTCGGGGTGTTGGAAGGGCGTGTCACCGGGAGCACAATGGCCCTGCTTGCTATACGTTTGACCGTTAGTCCAACAGTCAGCCCATCCTACGTCTCGAGGTCTCTCCATGTCCGACGCCACCGACACGGGTGCCGACCTGTTCAAGCGGGTCAGCGTCGAGCGGGTCTCGCAGGTCATCGTCGACCAGATCAAGCTCCTGGTCCGCGAGGGCAAGCTCTCCACCGGGGATCGCCTGCCCAGCGAGCGCGACCTCTGCCAGCGCTTCGGCGTCAGCCGGGTCACCGTGCGCGAGGCGCTGCGAGTCCTGGAGGCCAGCGGCCTCATCGAGATCCGGGTCGGCGCGCGCGGTGGCGCTTTCGTCTCCTCCCCCACCCGCGAGCGCCTCGGCGAGGGGCTGGCCGACCTGATGAGCCTGTCCTCGCTGACACCGGCGCACATCACCGAGGCTCGCACCATCATCGAGGTGGGCATCCTGCCGTTCGTCGTCGAGCGCGCCACCGAGGCAGACATCGCCAGCCTGCGTCGGATGGTCGAGGAGGGCCGGGAGGCGCTCGACCGCAACGCCTACACCATGAACCTGTCGGCGGCGTTCCACGTCGGCGTCTCCGTGTGCACCCACAACCCGGCCATCGAGACGCTCGTGCAGAGCTTCCACGGGCCGATGCTGCTCTCGCTGCGCCAGGCGCAGCTGGTCGCGCCGGCCATGGGACGGCGCGGGACCGACGAGCACGCGGCTCTCGTCGACGCCATCGGGGCGCGCGACACCGAGGCCGCCATCAAGGTCATGACGACGCATCTGGACCGGACGGCGGGCCTGGTCCGCGACATGCCGCCTGCGGGCGCCTGACCGTCCTCGCAGCTCAGCTCGAAGCGGCGCGCGGTCGCACCCACTGCCCGATCGGCGCCGCGATCAGCGCCCCGGTGACGACCATCGCGGCGCCGATCGGCGTCACGGCGACCAGACCGGCGGTGACCAGGGGCGAGACGAAGAGCGATGCCGCCCGCCAGACGCCGGTCGCCGCGATGGCCTCGCCACGTTCCTCCGGATGCACCGAGTCGCTGGCGAGTGCCGGACCGAGCGTCTGGAGCGCTCCGGCGGCGATCCCGGAGGCCGCCAGAGCCAACCCGGCGAGCACGCTCGACCCGGCGGCGAGACCCATCACGGCCATCGCCGCACCGGTGACCGGCGTACCCGCGCGCATGATCCGCCGGGCACGTGCATCGCCGTCGACGTGCCGCACCAGCCACGATCCGAGGATCGCGGTCGCGTTGGCGACCGCGACGAGGATGCCCACGGTCGCCGAGAGATGCCCCGCGCGGACGAGCGCGATGGGGACGTAGGAGCCCAGCAGACCGCGCCAGGCACCGGCGGTGACGCCTGCGTAGCACCCCTCCCAGACGCCGGCCCTGGCCCACAGACGTCCGGGCGGCCGGTTCTGGACCTTCCGGAACGGCGGGAGCCGGTCCAGGCGCGCGGTGGGGATGAGCGAGACGACCGCAGCCGCCGCCGCGACAGGAGCGCCGTATGGGCGTCCTCACCGATGAGGAGACCGGCGATCACGGGACCGGCGAGAAGGCCCAGGTTGCCGATCAGGTTGACCGACGCGAGGGCCTTGACCGACGAGCCCTCGCCGTGCACCACATGGGTCTGCGAACCGGTCCAGAAGTACGCCCGAGCCACGCCCTGCAGAAGCTGGGCGATGACGAAGGGCGCCAGCGCGCTGCTGCTCACCACCATCGTGCTCGAGATCGCGAGCACCACGCACGCGATCGCGATGATGACCCAGTCGGGCATCACGCGCATCAGGCGGCCCAGTGACATGCGGCCGGTCATCTGGGAGATCGCCGAGATGGCGGTGAGCACACCGACCTCGACCGGCCCGTAGCCGGCGGCGACCGCCTGCAGCGGCAACGCGACAGAGGCGGCACCGAGCGCGAACGAGAAGCCGGCGTTGGCCGCGCCGACCCATGCGCCGTCGGCCTGGAACCGGAGTCGGACCTGAGGCCGTGTCACGCGAGGGGCTCCTTCGGGCGGGCACCCGACGGGGGCGCGCATGGGTGCGCCCCGGCTCGTCGGGGACCGAGCCGGGGCGCAGGGGTCATGCTGAGCGGGTCACGCTGAGAGGCCCAGCGGGATCACTTGCCGGAGACCTTGCCGCCCTCGAGGACCTTCGCGTAGAGGTCGTCCCACTTCTTCGCGTTGTGGAGCATCTCGTCCTCGTCGACCTCGATGGTCTTCAGGCCGGCCAGCGGGTCGTCGGCAGTCGGCACGGAGCCGATGCGGTAGGCGTCGGCGATGGCCTTCTGCCCGTCGGTGAGCAGGTAGTCCATGAACAGCAGCGCGGCGGCCGGGTGCTTGGCGGTGCCGAGCAGGCCGGCACCGTTGGGGCGGATGACGATCGGCTGTGCCGGCGGGTTGGCGGCGGTGCGCCATGCGATCGGGCGACCCTTCTCGGTGCCCTTCTGGACGGAGTGCGTGTACATGGAGGCGCCGACCGCGAACTCACCAGCGGAGAGCAGCTCGGCCTGGACCGTGTGGCCCTTGACGATCTTCGCGTTCGAGGCGATCGCCTTGAACAGGTCGGTCACCTCCTGCTCGCTCTTGCCCTGCTGGAGGTAGTAGCCGTACATCGCCGAGAACCAGTCCATGTCGCCGACCTCCATCGAGACCTTGCCCTTCCACTTCGGGTCGGCGAGCTGGTCGAGAGACGTCGGGGCGTCCTTGCCCTTCACCATGTCGGTGTTGTAGGCGATGGTGAAGGCGTTGAAGCGGTCGGCGGTCCAGTCGTCCTTCTGGCCCTCGGGGCGGACCGCGTCGCGGAACTCGCCTTTGTAGGGGTAGAAGAGATCCTCGTCGCCGATGACGTTGAGCTCGCCGGAGTTGGTCTCGATGAGGTCCGCGCCCGCGAAGCCCGCCTTCGACTCCTGCAGGATGCGCTGGAGGACGGACTCCGAGTTGCCGCGGTAGACGGCGACGTCGATGTCGTACTTGTCGGTGAAGCCCTTGACGATGTCGTCCATGTCGGTGTTCGAGGTGTAGAGCGAGAGCTTGCCCTCGTCCTTGGCGGCCTTGACGAGCGCGTCGGTGCGCTCGGCGCCGGTCATTCCGTTGAACTTGTCGAAGACCTGCTTCGCGTGGTTGTCGACCTTCGGCTTGCTGTCGCCGGCCGAGCTCGCGGTCGGGCTGCCGCAGGCGCTGAGGACGGCCGTCAGGAGCGCGACCGGAATGATCAGGGCCTTCTTCTTCATGGTTTCTCCCAGAGCTGATCCGCAAGGCCGGGACGACCTCGTAGGACTGATGGTTAGTCCAGTACGAGATGGATATCACAGATACGGACGAATGGTTAGACCTTAACAGTCTTCTTTTCACCTTGGATCGTGCCAATCAGCGGCTGACCTTCCCAGCACCGGCTAACTCCGCCGCCAGACCGACGGCCACCGCGGTCGGAAGGGAGGGGTCCGCGAGAGCGGCGAGGGCATGCTCGACGCGTCCCTGGCCCGCCGGTGCCGACCGGAAGGCCCGCCTGGAAAGCACCACGGCGGTGGCGGGATCCACCTGCCGCAGGCCGCGCAGTTCCCGCGTCCACGTCTCGCCCCCCGTGCCGGCGGCCGCCGGCAGGCGCACCTGCACGGGCTCCCGGGGTTCGGTTCCGAGGGCGGCCCAGACCTGGGCGGCACTGGTGGCGAGTCCTGCCCTGGTCCGCACGAGCTCGTTGAGCCTGCCTCGGAAGACGTCGGCGGCCAGGCCGTGTCGCGCCGCCCGGAACAGCTCCGCGTGCTGGGTCGGGCCCGCGACCTCGGCCAGCCCGGCCGTCTCGGCCAGACCCCGCGGGTCGACCCCGGGCACTCTCGCCAGCCGCGCGGGCCGGCGCCGGTGGTCCAGGTAGGCGTCGGCGGCGCTGCCGAGAAGGTCCCGGCAGGCGAGCTGCCCGAGCAGCTCGGCGAGCCCTTCGAAGACGCCGAGGTCGGCCCAGGATGCCGGCGCGACCAGGTTGCCGAGCCATTGGTGGGCGGCCTCGTGCGCCAGGGCGGCGACCCGTCGCGCCCGGTCGGCCGTCAGCAGTCGCTCGGAGAGCAGCACACATCCCGGGTGCTCCATGGCAAGCCACGGCGCGTCCGGCACCAACACCTGGACGTACTCGCTCCCCCACGGCGCGTCACCCCCGAAGAAGTCGAGCATCCAGTCCAGCGCAGCCCGGGTCTCGGCCAGCGGCGTGCGCAACGCCGCGTCGCAGGACCGGCGGGCGTGGATGGCCACGCCGTCGGCCGCCTCGTGGCGCCACGGCCCCACGGCGAAGCCGAGGTGGTGTCCGGCCAGCACACTCCCCGGAGCAGGGACGACGCTGACCGGAGTCGGCCCCGGGACGTCGCCGGAGACCCGCACAGTCAGCGTCGTCCGGGTCAGGTCGTCGGGACGGCCCGCCTCGCCGAGAAGGTCGGCCGCCCCTCCGAGCGCACCGCTGAACAGGACGTACGCCGCGCCGTCGGAGGGGTCCACCCAGCGCGTGAGCCCCCAGGGACCGCCCGCGCGATAGTCCACTCGCCGCCGACGGCGCTCAGTGCCGAGGTCGAGGTGGACGTGCGCCGACTCGGCGCCCAGGTTCACGTCGATCGTGCGCACGCGTCCCATGGTCTCTGACGCTGCGGGGGCGCTCTGCCGGGGGTCGGGCCGAGCGGTCAGCCGACCTCTGCCAGCGAGCGGTCCGGGCCGGTGTAGCGGCGTACCGGATTGTCGCGGACCAGCATGGTGGTGACGTAGCTCAGCGTGATCCCGGCACCGATCGTGAGAGCGAGCGCCGGCCCGAGGGCCCCGGCGAGGGCGCCGACGAGTGCGTCGCCCATGGCCGGACCTCCGCGGGAGGACACCTGATAGATCGACGAGACCCGGCCGCGGAGCTCGTCGGGGGTCTCGATCTGCACGGCGGCATGTCGGATCGAGGTCGCCAGGGCGTCCGCGACGCCGAGGCCGAGTGCGGCGAGGATCGTCAGCGCGAACCAGTGCGAATGCGCGAGAACCAGGCCCGCGACCGCGAAGCCGCCCGTGGCGAACAGCAGGATGCGGCCGAGCGTGCGCGAGCGGCCGAGCACCCTGACGATGCTGTAGGTCGCGAGCAGGGCACCGGCCGAGGGCGCGGCCGCCAGCACGCCGTACCCCTTCGGGCCGACCTCGAGGACGTCGAGGGCGAGGGCCGGCAGCAGCACCCGGTAGGCCCCGAAGACCATCGCGGAGAGGTCGAGCGACATCAGCAGCAGGATGATCGGCCAGTGCACGACGTAGCGCGCGCCTTCGACGATCGCGCCGAAGATCGGCTTGTGCTGCCGGTCGAGATGCGCGGTCGGCGCCTTGACGAGGACGAGCAGCCCGATCATCGCGGCGTAGGTCATCGAGTCGAAGGCGTGGACGAGGCCCGGGCCGCCGAGGGCGATCATCAGGCCGGCGAGCCCCGGGCCGACCAGGACCGCGATCTCGCGACACGGGTTGACCAGCGCGAAGGCCTGCGGGAGCTGGTGCGCCGGCACCATCGACCCGATCAGCGCCGTCCGGGTCGGGTTGTCGAAGGTGGTCGCCCCCATCGACAGCAGGGAGGCCAGGACGACGTGCCACGCCTGCACGTGGTCGGTCAGGGTGAGGACCGCCAGGGCCGACGCGACCAGACCGCCGGCGCCCTGCGACAGCTGCAGCAGGCGGCGACGGTCCATCCGGTCGGCGAGCGCCCCGCCGACCGGGCTGAGCACCATCACCGCGATCCCCCCGGCGGCGCCGAC
Organism: Micromonospora sp. NPDC050200; assembly: GCF_040656135.1. Lineage (NCBI taxonomy): Bacteria > Bacillati > Actinomycetota > Actinomycetes > Micromonosporales > Micromonosporaceae > Micromonospora > Micromonospora sp. NPDC050200. The sequence continues at coordinate 43,449 of NZ_JBFALG010000045.1, read as the reverse complement.
GAGGCCGGTGGTCGCCAACGACCCGGTCAGGTCGTAGACCTGGTAGAGGCTCGCCGCCATCGCGCCGCGGGTCCCGATCTGGGAGAGGACGACTCCGAGGAGGTAGGTGACGAAGGAGCGGTTGCGCAGCACCTCCGCGAGGTTCATGCGGTCCTTCCGGTCACGAGAAGAGGAGCGACTTGATGACCACCGGCACGACGCCCGGCGGAGTCAACACCTCTCCGATGTCGATGAAGTCGAGGTCGTTGAGCTCGACGCCGTCCACCGAGACGACCCGGCGGTCCAGTCCCACGTCGATGCCGAGGATGCGGCCGACCAGCTGGCCGACGTCGCCGTCGATCACGAGGGTCAGGGGCTCCTCGGAGGCGCCGGCGCCGGCGGCGATCCCGACCGCCAGCTCCTCGAGTGCGGCGTACGCCGGAAGGCCGGTCCAGCCGAAGCCGAGAGCGACCGGCAGGGCCAGGTCCGCGCCGCGGATCTCGGCGCCGCGCCGGATCGCGGCTGCGACGTGCTCACGGTCGACGGTCGCTGCGTCGATGAGGCCGAGATGGACCACCGGCAGGTTGTGCACCGGCAGCACCGACTGGTCGCTGATGTGGATCGTCTTGCCGCTGACCTGCACCGTGTACTGCGACGCACCGATGACGGTGGCACGGATCCGCTGGCCGGCGTCGATCGCGGGGATGTCGGCCCGCTCGCCCAGCTGCTTGACGATCTCTCCGGCGAGGTCGCGGGCGATGTCGCCGTAGTCGCCCGGCTCTGAGCCGAAGATGTACTCGGAGACACCTCCGGAGAAGGTCAGGTAGGCCGGTGCGAGGCTGCGCTCCAGCGGACGGGTCAGCCGCAGCGCCTTGCCGAGCGCTGTCGGCTCCTCCCCGAGGATCTCGTCGACGGAGACCTCGGCGAGCCGCTCGCAGATCCGCCGGCGGACCGCCGGGTCGGCCGCCGTGGCCGGGGTCAGCTCGATGCCCAGGTCCTCGGCGACCAGCAGCGCCGAGTCGTCGATCCTGGTCCAGCCTCCGTCGGCGTCCTGGGCGAGCAGGCGGCCGCCCACCGCGTACGCGGCGACGTCGAGCACCTCCCCGCCGTCGAGCAGCGCCAGCTTGGTGGTGCCGCCGCCGACGTCGACGTGGAGGCTGGCCCCTCCGCGCTGGCCCGAGAGCCGGGTGGCTCCCGAGCCGTGCGCGGCGAGCAGGCTCTCCAGCTCGTGGCCGGCACTGGCGCAGACGAACTTGCCGGACTGGCTGGCGAAGAGCTCGTCGATCGCGCGGGCGTTGGGCCGCTTGATCGCCTCACCGGTGAGGATGACCGCGCCGCTGTCGATGTCCTTCGCGGTGAACCCGGCCGCCGCGTAGGCGTCGGCGATGAAGTGGGACAGCTCGTGCGCGTCGATCATCCCGTTCGCCCGGAACGGGGTGTGGATGATCGGCGAGGTCGACACGACCTGGCGGTCGACCACCTCGAACCTGCTCGACAGGTCGGTGCTGCGCCGTCGCAGCACCACCTTCGCGAAGAGCAGGTGGGATGTCGAGGAGCCGATGTCGATGCCGACGGTCACCAGCTCGAGGGTGTCCTGCTCCTCGATGAGCTGCTTGATGGCCGCGGCCTCGTCCTCGGTGATACCGAGCTCGTGGTAGTGGTCGAAGTCCAGGTCGTGCACCGATCAGACCGCCGGACCGTCGAACTGTGGGTTGCGGATGACGCCGGTCAGCTCCGACTCCGGGATCGCCAGGATCGCCGGCTCGTCGAAGACGTCGCCCATCTGCGAGGGCACACCGGTCTTGGCGCACTCCTCCAGGAACTTGCGGTGGATCCGGTTGTCCTGCTCTTCGTACTCGATCTGACGGCCGCCCTTGGAGACCGAGACCGCGCCCTGGCCCTCCGCGCTCTTGCGACGCAGCGAGATGAACGGGTAGCGCCGGCTGCCCAGGCTCATCGCGACGTAGCGGGCCGGCTGGTCGGCGGTGTTGAAGTGCTGGTGGAACATCCAGAACGGCGGGGTGTACATGATGCCGTGGCGCCACGGCAGCTCGACGAAGTCCGAGTCGCCGTCGTACCAGAGCAGTGAGTAGCCGGAGCCGTCGACCGCGTGCACGTGGGTTCCGGCGGCGTGGCGGTGGGCCTTCTTGTAGCGACCGACCGGCATCTGCGAGACGTGGGAGTGCATGGTCCCGTCCGCGAGCACGAAGTTGACGTTCATGGAGCCCTTGCCGCGGCCCTCGAACTCGTAGAGCTTGAAGCTGGTGAGGTCGTTGACGAAGTTCGTCTCCCAGATGTTCTGGACCTTCACCGAGTCCTTGTTGAAGGTGTCGAGCTTGCCCTCGCCGTCGAAGTACTTCGGGTCACCGACGCGGCCGACGAAGTCGTGCTGGTTGTCGAACACGAAGTCGAGGTCGTGGTAGAGGTTGATCGTCAGCGGGGCGTCGTTGGTGACCGAGAGGCGCACCGGCTCCGAGCCCGAGCCGTTGAAGATCTGGTACCGGCAGTTGAGCGGGATCGCGAAGAGCGCCTTCGGGCCGAACTCGAACGTCCGCTGGGCGCCGCCGGGCAGCCGGACGACGACCGATCCGTGGCCGGCGAGGACGAAGAAGAACGCTTCGTACAGGTGGCGCACGACCTCGGTGTTCTTGCGGGGCTCGACCTCCAGGACGTAGTTGGCCATGAAGTCGCCCATGCCCTTGGTGTGCGCGAAGCAGCCCTTGGCGCCGTAGCGCTCCCAGAGTCCGGTCTCCAGGGCCAGCAGGTCGTGACCGAAGTCGAGGTGGATCGGGATGCCCTCGCCCTCGGCCCAGTCCTTGTACGGGTCGACCAGGTAGCCCGGCTGGGACGGGGCCTGCTCGACCTCGTGCGGCCGGGGGGCGGATGCAGTCGTCATGTGAGCCATGACCTCCTTGGGCGGTGAAGTGGATTCGGGTGTGTACGTGACGCGGGCTGGCGTCAGTGCGTGCCTGCGAGCGACGGGCGGTCCTCGCTCGAGGCTCCGTCACGACCCAGCGCCGCGGTGGTCGGGAACACCAGCGACTTGATCACCACCGGGACGGCACCGGTGGCGGCCAGCAGCGCGCCGATGTCGACGAAGTCGAACGCCTGCAGCCTGAGCCCGTCGATGGAGACCACCGGGACGGGCAGGTCGAGCTCCTCGTCGACGTGGATGCCGATCAGTCCGCCGACGTCGCCGTCGCCGACCAGCACCAGCGGCTGGCCGTCGGCCGTCCACTCGGCCATGCCGGCGACGACACCGCGGCAGAAGGCGTCGAGCCGCCCGAAGGTGGCCGACCCCTCCCAGCGGTAGCACAGGGCGACCGGCTGGTCCTTCGGCATCGCGTCGAAGTGCTTGAGCTCGTCGCGGACCGTCGCCGCGATGAGGTCGGCGTCCAGCTCGTCCGCGCTCAGCGGCAACTGCGGCATGAGCACCGGGACGTTGCGCAGCGGCAGCAGCGAGGTGGGCTCCACGAAGATCGTGGTGCCGCTCACCTGCACGGTGTACTGCGAGGCGCCGACGACGGTGGCACGGATGCCCTGCTCGGCGGCCTGCAGCTCCGGGCCCCAGCCGTCCACACGCCGGCGGATCGCCTCGGCCAGGCGGGGGCCGAGGTCGCCGTGGTCGCTGGTGTCGCGCCCGTAGACGTACTCCGCGACACCGCCCGAGAACGAGATCGCGTCCGGGTCCGGACCGGCCGGAAGCGGGTCCAGGCGCAGCAGGTCGGCCGTCGCCGCGGCCGGCGTACCGCTCTGCATGGCGGCGTACAGGTGGTCGGCCATCACATCGACGAGCCGCGACAGACCGTCGCGGTCGGGGACCTCGCCGATCGCCAGGGCGAGGTCGGCCTCGGCTGCGAGACGGCGGCCCGCCTCCTCGATCCGGGTGACCCTGCCTTCCGCGTCGAACGCGACGATGCGCGCCCCGACGTCGATCGCGGTGAGTGCCTCGACCTCGCCGTCGTGGCACACGGCGATCTTCGACGTGCCACCACCGATGTCGATGTTCATCGTGCGGTTGCCGTTGCGCTCGGAGCTCTTCACGGCACCGGACCCGAAGGCCGAGAGCTGCGTCTCCAGCGCGTCGCCTGCGCTCACCGAGACGAACTTGCCGGCGAGCTGCGAGAACACGTCGGCGATGACGCGCGAGTTGGTACGCCGCACCGCGACGCCGGTCATGATCAGCGCGCCGGTGTCGATCTGCTCCGGCTGCACGCCCGCCAGGGCGTACTGCTGGTCGAAGAACTCCCGGAGGGCGTCACCGTCGAGGGTGTCCCCTCCGGCGTCGCCCGTGCTGTAGGGCGTGAGCAGGACCGCCGACTCGTGGGTCACCTCGCGCGAGATGACCTGGTAGCGGTTGTCCAGTCGCTCCAGCACGATCTGCGACAGCACCATGTGCGTCGTGGACGAGCCGATGTCGACGCCGACGCTGACGAGGCGGACCTGGTCGTCCTCCAGGATCAGGCTGCGGCCGCTGCTGGTGAAGATCCGGCCGCCGGCGTGGTCGAGCGGCGTGGACTCGGCCGGGTTACTGAATCCCATCGGCCATCTGCCGGTTCTCGTAGTCCCACTCGATCCCGGCGGGCTTCTCGTACCAGGTCGGGTCCATCCGCAGCTCGACGCCGTTCTCCTTCAGGAGCGCCTCGTACTCCTCGCGGACGTGCGGGTCCTCCTGCCAGTACGCGATCGCGGTGCCGCCCTCGTGCAGCTCCCGGGCCGTGTAGTCGGTGTGCTTGCTGCCGGGCGCGCCCGGGTCGCGACCCGGGTTGTGCGGACCGAACCAGGCGCTGAGGCGGAACGGCTCCTTCGAGACCGAGAAGTGCTGGTGGTACCAGCGCTGACCGCCCGGAGCGGCGGTGATGAAGCCGAACTGTTCGTAGTCCAGGCGCTGGACCTGGTCGCCGTTGCCGTCGGCCCACGGGGTCGGGCCGAGGTGCTCGGGCCAGGTGTGCGTGTAGCCCTTCCCCTTGAGGCAGATCAGGATCGCCGCGGAGGTGTGCGCGTGGGCCTTCGAGTAGCGGCCGTTCTCGTGCTGGGCGATCCAGTAGTAGAACTGGTTGTCGGTCATCATCGGCTCGACCCGGCGGTAGCCGGGCGACCGACGGTTGTCGAGGGGCAGGTCGCAGTTGACGACGTCGGGGATGAAGTTGGTACGCCGCATGGCGAGGCCGCGGACAGGGTCCGGCTCGACCTCCTCGCGGTACTTGTAGAAGTCGTCGGCACCGCTGAAGCGGTCACGGAAGATGAAGTCGTTGTTGAAGACGGCCTCGACGTTGTTGAGCTGGTTCAGCACGTTGGGGGCGGTGTTGCCGGCCATCAGCACGGCGGGCTTCGAGGTCGCGTTGACGATCCGGAACCAGGCGTTCATCGGGATCGAGAACATCGAGCCCCTCTGCCACTCGAAGACGTGCTTGTTGACGTCTCCCTCCTGCCAGACCTCGCAGGTGCCCCGCCCCTCGACGGCGAGGTAGATCTCCTCGAACATGTGCTTCTCGGGGTTGAGCGCGCCGCCGGCGGGGACCTCGACGACGAAGTGGCCCCACTTGGTCTCGGTGCCGTAGGTCTGGATGTAGCTGCCGCGGCCGCCCTTGCGCTCCCAGTCCTGCAGCGGCAGGTCGAGGACGGTGCGAACACCGAGCCCACGCCACACCGGAACGCCTTCGGAGTCCATGAACGAGTCGTACGGCGTCGGCTGCTTCTTGAAGTCGCCGAACCCGGCCCGAGTGTGCCCCGTCGGCTCCTGCCAGACCTTCGCCGTCGTCTCGTCATCGGACATCAGTGAGCCTCCCGTGGGGTAGCGTGTCGGGTATGGTCCAAAGGTTAGACCAAATGGTAGGGAGTGGCAACCGTCACCCTCAGATGACGAAGCTCTCCAGGGTCTCCGGGGCGAACAGGTCCTCCGGCCGCAACGGCTTCGGCGAGAGGCCCTGGGCGTGGTGATGGCCGAGGAACGACTCGAGCGCGTGCCGGTTGGGCTCCAGCCCGTAGGACCACAGGTCGTCGCCGAGCAGCGCCCGGTCGGCCTCGGCGTGCTGGATGAGCCAGGGCGACATGAAACGCAGCGCGGAGGAGTCCAGGAACGCCTCGTAGGCCAGGCCCTTGGCCCGAGTGAACGCCTGGTGGAGCGACTGGGCGATCCAGCGGTCCGCCTCGTAGACATCCCGTCGGATGGCGACCACGTGCATGATCGGGAAGATCCCGGTGCGGGCGTAGTACGCCTTCTCGGCCGCGACGGGGTCGGCGAACAGGCGACGTACCCGACCGTCGTCGGCATAGAACGAGCTCGGGATCCGCGGACCGTAGAACGCGTCGATCTCGCCGGTGTGCAGCATCTCGGCGAGCGTGCGGTCCGCCGGGATAGCACGGACGTCGAAGGGCACGTCGATGGCGCCCTTCTCGACCCGACCGGGGGTCTCCTGACCACCGGTCAGGTAGCTGACCGAGTCGACCGGCACGCCGTGCTCGTCGGCGAGGATGCCGCGGATCCAGACGTTCGCGGTCAGCTGGAACTCGGCGTTGCCGACCCGCTTGCCGCGCAGGTCGCCGGGCTGCTCGATGCCGCTGTCGGCGTTGACGAAGATCCCGCCGTGCCGGAACATCCGCGAGGTGAAGACCGGGATCGCCACGAACGGCGACGGCTCACCGGCCGCGACAGCACGGCTCAGCGCGGCCGAGTACGAGGACAGCGACATCTCGGCCACGTCGAACTCGCGGTGCCGCACCATCCGGAAGAAGGTCTCCTCCACCGGCAGCCGCAGGTAGGTGAGGTCGATGCCGTCGGGACGCACCGAGCCCTCCCACAGCGCGCGCGTGCGGTCGTAGTCGCCGCAGGCGAGCGTCACCGGATGGCGTCGCATCGGCAGCTCCTCCTCGTCGGCAGCGGTCAGCGGCCCAGCCGCGCGGCCAGACCCGGGTAGACCCGCAGCGCATTCTCACTCATGACCTTCGCGCGGTCCGCATCACTCAGCGACGCCGCCTCGAGGTAGCGCAACGTGTCGTCCCACTCGATGCCGGTCGCCGGGTCGGCGCCTCGCACCGCACCCAGCATCTCCGAGGCGAAGAGCACGTTGTCGGCCGGGACGACGTCGAGCAGGAGGTCGATGCCCGGCTGGTGGTACACGGCGGTGTCGAGGAAGACGTTGCGCCACAGGTCCGCCGGGTCCTGCCAGCCGTTGCGCATCGCCAGACCGCGGAAGCGGCCCCAGTGATAGGGCACCGCGCCCCCACCGTGCGGGATGACCAGGCGTAGCGCCGGGAACCGCTCGAAGAGGTCGGACTGGAGCAGCTGCACGAAGACGCTGACGTCGGCGTTGAGGTAATGCGCACCCAGCGTGTGGAAGTTGGGGTTGCACGCCGTGGAGACGTGGACCATCGCCGGAGCGTCGAGCTCCTCGAGCGCCTCGTACACGGGGAACCACGACTCATCGGTGATCGGCCTGCCGGCCCAGGTGCCCGAGGGGTCGGGGTTGAGGTTGACCCCCACGAAGCCGAGCTCGTCGACGGTGCGGCGGATCTCGGTGACGACGCCGTCGATGTTGCCCGCCGGCGTCTGCGGCAGCTGGGCCACCGGCGCGAACGTCGTCGGGTAGAGCTCGGCGATGCGGTGCACCAGGTCGTTGGACGCGCGCGCCCATGCGGTGGCGGTGTCGGCATCGGCTACGTGGTGCTCCATGCCGGACGCCTTCGGCGAGAAGATCATGACGTCGCCGCCCCGCTCTCGCAGCACCCGGAGCTGGTTGGCCTCGACGCTCTCGCGCAGGTCGTCGTCGCTGATCGGCGACATCAGCGGAGAGAAGCCACCGGATGCGAGGGCTGCCAGCTGGGCGTCGCGGAACGCCTGGAGCTGGCCGGGCGCGGTCGTGTAGTGCCCGTGGATGTCGATGATCACGAGTCGGTCTCCTTGACCCAGTCGGCGTAGTCGACGTAGCGCGCACCGGCCCTCTCGAGCAGCGGGCGCATGTTGTTGACGTCGAGCGCGATCTCACCGGCCTCGTACCGTGACCGCGCGAGCGCCTCCTTCTCCTCGCGCGCGTGGGATGCGGCGAGGACCTCCGCAGCCCGGAGCCGGGCGACGACCACGACTCCGTCGTCGTCGGCGACGATCACGTCACCGGGCGAGACGATCCGTCCGGCGATGCTGATGGGGACGTTGACGTCACCGAGCGTCCCCTTGACGGTGCCCTCGGCGGAGACCGCCTTGGACCACACCGGGAAGCCCATCTCGTTGAGGTCCGCCACGTCGCGGACGCCGGCCTCGATGATCAGCCCACGTACTCCTCGCGCCTTGAGCGAGGTGGCGAGCAGGTCTCCGAAGTAGCCCATGTCGCAGGGAGCCGTCGGAGAGACGACGAGGACGTCGCCTTCGCCGCACTGCTCGACGGCGACCCCGATCATCGTGTTGTCACCAGGAGCGACCGTCGCGGTGACCGCGTTGCCGGAGATGCGGACCCCCCGCTGGACCGGATTGATGTGCGAGCCGAGCAGGCCGGAGCGACCCTGCGCCTCGTGCACCGTGGCGACACCGAAGCCGCCCAGCGCGTCCGCCACCGCGCGGTCGGCGCGGGGCGGGTTGGTGACGATGAGGCCGCTCAACGGACGGCTCCGCCGGGCTGGCCGATCAGGGCGGGCATCATCGAGACGTGGATGGCGTCCTCGTCGGTCTCGCCGGCGAGCACCCGGATGGCGTGGTCGACCTGGTCGATGCCGTAGCGGTGCGTGGCCAGCTTCTCCAGGGGGAAGCGGTGGGAGGCCAGCTGCGCGACGGCGAGCTCGCACGCGTTGAACGAGTGGCCGCGCGCGGACTTGATCGTGATCGCCTTCTCGGTGATCTTCTTGACCGGGAAGTCGGGGAACGCCGCGAGCTCACCCTGGATGAGCAAGGTGCCCCCACGTCGCTTGAGCACGTCGACGCCGAGCAGCACGGGAGCCGTGCCCGCGCGCGAAGTGCAGTCGAGCACATGGTCGAGACCGCGACCGCCGGTGAGGTCCATGACCTTCTCCCGCGGGTCCTCGGTCATCACGTCGATGACGGCGTCGGCGCCGAGCTCCATGGCCAGCTCGAAGCGAGCCTTGTCGCGCGTGGTGCCGGAGACGATGACCTGGGCGGCACCGGCCGTCTTGGCGGCGACGAGCTGGGCGAGGCCCTGCTGACCGGGGCCCTGGATCAAGACGGTGTCGTTGTAGCCGACGCCGGCGGTGAGCAGCGCCCACTCGATGCCGTTGGACAGCGGCATCACCAGACCGGCCTCTTCGGCGGTGATGCTGTCCGGGATCTTGTGGAGGACAGCGTTCCAGGGCAGGTACATGTACTCCGAGAAGCCGCCCCACAGGGTCCCCTCGAAGCCGGTCGAGGTGTAGCCGAAGCGGCGCGCGTCCGGGTTCGTGCGCCAGTCGGTGGCCTCGCAGTGGCGGTACTCGCCGATGCGGCACCATTCGCAGTTGAAGCACGCGACGTAATGCTCGACGAAGACGCGGTCGCCCTCCTGCAGGCCGTGGCGCTCCTTGAACCTCTCGCCGGCCTCGGCGATCACGCCGACGTTCTCGTGACCCATGATGACCTCCCCCTGAGTCGCGGGGCTGGTCGGCGGGGTGGAGTAGAGCTTGACGTCCGTGCCGCAGATGCCGGCGACCTCCACCTCGAGCAGAGCAGACTCGGCGTCGATCCGCGGCCTGTCGAACTCGCGCATCTCGGTCGTGCCGGGTGCGGTCCGGACCGCCGCGAGCACCTTGTCGGTCATCGATTCTCCCTCGCCGCAAACCGTCATTGGCAGAATGGTCTGACCAGCATATCATCGGGTCGTGAGGCGGGTCACTGCCTCACCTCCAACGGCCCATCTGCCCGAGATCCGCTGCGCCGCCCGCGAGGAGCCCCATGCCCGAGCTGCTGACCCTGACCCGCCCGCAGGGCGCCAACCGAGCCCTTGTCGATGGTGAGATCGGCCTTCCGGGCTACTCGTTGGCGTTCGCCGACGAGCCGGTGCTGGTCAAGGGCTTCCGCAAGATGGTCCGCGGTCTCGAGTACGACATCGCCGAGATGGCGCTCACGACGTACCTGACCGCCAAGGAGCACGGCGCCGCCTTCACCGCCCTCCCGGTCTTCCTCGTCCGCGGCTTCCACCACGGCAAGACCCAGGTGCTGCGCGACGGCTCGATCAGCACGCCGAAGGATCTGGCCGGGGCCCGGGTCGGCGTCAACCGGGGCTACACCGTGACCGCAGGCGTCTGGGCGCGTGCGGCGCTCGCCGAGCACGGGCTCGACCTCGACTCGGTCACCTGGATGCTCTCGGGCGACGAGCACGTGGCGACGTACGTCCCTCCGACGAACGTCGTTCCCGCGCCCGAGGGCCGCTCGCTCGAGGAGATGCTGCTCGCCGGTGAGCTGGACGCGGTCGTCAACGCCGGGATCGAGCACCCCGACGTCGTGCCGCTCATCCCGGAGCCGACCGAGGCGGGGATAAGGATGCTTCTCGAGCGCGGGATCTTCCCGATCAACCACCTCGTGGTCGTGAAGGACTCGCTGCTCGCGGAGGACCCCGACCTCTCGGTCGCGCTCTTCGAGGCGTTCGCGGAGGCGAAGCGTCGCTACGTGCAGAAGCTGGGTCGCGGCCTCGTGGAGAGCAAGGACGACCGGCTGCTCGGCCGGATCCTGGCCGAGACGGGGGCGGACCCGCTCCCCTACGGGCTCGAGGCGAACCGAAAGGTGCTCACCGAGCTGCTCGAGCATGCCCGCGCCCAGCACATCCTGACCGGCTCCCTCGCACTGGAGGACGTCTTCGTCGCCAACACGCTGCGCCTGCACGACTGACAGTCGTCAACCCGTCCGGGACAGGTCAGCAGACCCGGCGCAGGCCGCTGCCGGCCTCGTAGACGCGCGCGCTCCCGGTCGGCACCACGAGCGCCGAGGCGTCGTCGTCGCTGAGGCCTTCGAGCAGCTGGGCGAGCATGCGGAGCGTGTTGCCGTGCGAGACGACCAGGACGGTGTGGCCCGCGTCGAGGGCGGGGAACAGCTCGTCGTCGACGTACGGTCGCAACCGCTCGCGTACGTCGGACAGGCTCTCGGCCCTGCCGTCGGCGTCGACGGGCGGCCGGGCGTCGACGCCACGCCGCCAGCGGGCGACGCGAGCGGCGCCGTAGCGCTCGGCGGCCTCGGCGCGCGGCATCCCCTGCAGGGCGCCGTAGTGGCGTTCGTTGAGCCGCGCGGTGCGCAGGACCGGAGCATCGGGAACCCCGCACGCGTCCAGGATGAGGTCCGCGGAGTCGCGTGCGCGAGCGAGCAACGACGTGTGCGTGACGTTCGGCGAGATCCCGTTCGCGCGCAGCCGGACGCCGGTCGAGCGGGCCTCTTCTCGGCCGGCCTCGGTGAGCGCGACGTCGGCCCAGCCCGCGAACCGGTCGGCCGCGTTCCACGCGCTCTCACCGTGGCGGGCCAGGACGAGCATCAGTGCCGCGCGAGGAAGTCCAGCACCCGCCGCTGGGACGACTCCGGGGTCTGCTCGGCGACCGGCACGTCCCAGTACTCGTTGTCGGGCAGGCACTCCTGCAGATAGCGCGCAGCGGAGCGGGTGTGGGAGAGATCCTCACCCGGGACGATGAGCGCCGGGACGTCGAGGACCTGCAGGTCCTCGGGCTCGGGGCCGGGCACGGTGTCGCGGTCGAAGAGGAGCCGAGCCGTTCCGCTGACGATGGTGGCGTAGCGGCCGGCATCGCGCCCGGCATAGCTCGCCGCGAAGGCGTCATCGGTGCGCAGCGCCGCCGCCCACGGGCCGACCCGTGGATCCTTGCTGAAGCCGGCGCCCGTCGAGCGGGCCAGCTCGACGACGGCCTGCAACCCGTGTTCCGCGACGAAGCCGAGGTGCTGGGTGAAGCGGCGCTGTTGAGCGGCGCGGTAGGTCACCCCACCGGCCGGGGAGAACAGGACCATCGAGCGCACGCGCTGCGGGTGGGCGACCGCGAGCAGGGCGGCGGTCGAGCAGCCGACACAGCCGCCCATCGCGTGGGCGTCCTCGATGCCGAGGTGGTCGAGCAGGGCGACGGCCTGGGCGACGTACTTGTCCCAGGACAGCCGTTCGAGCCGGCCACCCGACCGCCCGGACTCGCGCCGGTCGAAGACGATGCAGGTGTAGCTCTGCGAGAGGGCGGGGATGAAGCCGAGATCCTTGTACCGGCCGAACGTCGTCCAGTTCTCGAGGCTCGAGTCGAACCCGCCGGGGCTGAACATGAGAACAGCCGGCCCGCTGCCGATGCTCTCGTAACGGGTGGGGATGTCGTCGAGGTCGACGATGGGCACGGCTGCTCCTCTGTGTCTGGTGCTCTACTTCTGTCCGCGGAGCTTCCGGGCGCCGCGGATGTCGGAGGCGCACTCGACGAGCGCGTCGTAGGCCACCTTCGCGACGTTGGCGTAGGTGTCGGGCTCCTTGTCGACGTTGCCCGCGTCGTAGCCGATCGCGGCCGTGACCATGCGGATCCGGCCGTCCAGCCAGGGGCCGCCGCCGAAGCCGCCGAGCACCGGGATGTCCACGGCATCGACCACCACCGGGCCGACGACCGGACCGGAGTTGGTGAAGTTGAGCGCAACGGCGCCGGCCGCCTCGAGCCGTTTGGCCTCGGTGACGAGCTCCTCCAGCATCTCGTCCGGGACCTGGGCGCTGCTGGCGGCGGAGTACTCGATGCCGTACTTCAGCGACGTCTGGGGCGTGATGCCGAACTGCGGGAAGACCGGGATGCCCGCACGCGTGATCGCCTCGACTGCCTCGGGGTGCTGCGAAGCGCCGTCGAGCTTCACCAGGTCGACACCGGCCTCCTTCACCAGTCGGACGGCGGCCCTGACTGCGGTCGCAGTGCCCTCCTGGAGCGGCCCGAACGGGAAGTCGGCACTGAGCAGGGCTCTCTGCACCCCGCGGCGCACCGCCTTGGCGACGACCAGCAGCTCGTCCAGCGTGATCTCGAGCGGGCGGGCCTGGCCCCACAGGTTCACCCCGACCGTGTCGCCGACCGAGACGATGTCAGCGCCGGCGCGGTCGGCCAGCTGCGCCATCTGGTAGTCCCAGGCGACGAAGCAGACACTCTTCTCACCCGCGGCCTTCATCGCCCGGAGCGACGGAACGGTGACCTTCGGCGTCGTCCCCATGCTCATGCCCGGGTCGCTCGGAGCAGCTCGACGAGGTCGTCCTCCTCGGCCGGGACCAGCAGGATCCGGGCGTGGGGACGGAGGTGGAAGAGCGCCTCGCTGGTGAGGGCACCGGGTGTGACGACCAGGCCGGCCGTCATGATGCCGCGGACCTTGCAGGCGGCACCGATCGTGCCGACGGCCTCAGCGTTGGAGCCGTCCACCGACACCAGGACGACGGTGTTGCTGTCGTCGAGCGCATCGGCCAGCTCGACCGACTCTCCGGCTGTGGTGACGAGAGTCAGCCCCGGGTCGGTGACGCTGTAGAACCGGGCCTGGCCCCACTCCATCGAGGCCGTGCGACGCACGATCTCCTCGGCTGCGGGGTCGAGCGCGATGACCCTCGTGTTGCGTGTCGCCGCGAGCGGGTAGTCGATGCGGAACGCCGCCTCCTTGGCGGTGGTGGCCTCGGCGCAGGCGCTGACGCCCGCCGGGATCGAGAGCTGTTCGGCCACGGTGACTCAGACCGTGGTCTGGGGGACGCCCGGCTTGGCGATCATGGCCTCGCCGATCCCCTCGACGAAGGACTGGTCGGCGGGCAGCACGATGGCGACCGAGCGCACCTTCTGGTCCTGGGGCCGGTTCCCGACCGGCTCGGTGCCTTCCTGCAGCGCCAGCGCGGCCTTACGGAGCTTCTGACGGGCCTTGATGATGCCGGCGTCGGTGGCAACGAGGCGCTCCTTGGTCCGGTCGACGATCGGACCCATGGACTCCTGGAGCGAGGAGTCCTGCAGCGCGATGCCCTCGATGCCCGAGTACGTCTCCCCGCGGCGCTGGGCCTCCCGGTCCATCAGGTAGTCGTTGTCCTTGTTGGCGATCGGGCGGTAGGCCGCGTCGTTGGCGCTGTGGACACCCTTGCCGGCCCGCATGGCGGCAACCTCGGTCCCGGTGAGCTCGCGGGTCGGGTGGTAGTCGAAGCTGTAGGCCCAGCAGTTCTCGTCGTCGATCGGCACCCAGAAGTGGCCGTGAACCGGGTGGTCGCCGCGCGGAGGCACCATGGTGAAGTTCGGAAGCACCCACGGCGTCACGCGCCAGTAGTAGTGCCCTTCCTCGGCGTTGCGGCGGGCGCCGATGAGCAGGCCACCCTCGGAGTCGACGACCTCGAAGAACGGCTTGAGGTCACCCTTGTTGTACTCGTTGCCCTTCGACCCCTGGAAGAGCGGGTCGCTCTCCAGGTTTCCGCCGTGCAGGAACGTGACGTGGCTGGAGTCGATGCCGCCCTCTAGCGCCTGGAGCCAGTTGCACTCCTGGAGACGCTTGGACGTGAACGCCTGTCCGTCCGGGACCGTGTAGGCCTCCCACTCCGGCAGCGGGGGCTGCTTCGCGGGGTCCCCGAGGTAGGCCCAGAGCACGTCACCGCGCTTCACCATCGGGTACGACTTCAGCTTCACGTTGGCGCAGAAGTTGCTGGTCTCCGGCTCGCTGGGGACCTCGATCGCCTGACCGGTGTAGTCGTACTTCCAGCCGTGGTAGGGGCAACGCAGCCCGCCCTGCTCGTTGCGTCCGAACCACAGGGAGACGCCGCGGTGTGCGCAGAACTCGTCCATCAGCCCGTAGTTGCCGTCGGAGTCGCGGATGGCGACGAGCCGCTCCGAGAGGATCTTCACCCGGACCGGCGGGCAGTCGTTGTCCGGCAGCTCCTCGGCCAGGAGCACGGGCTGCCAGTAGCGACGGAAGAGCTCACCCGTCGGCGTACCGGGGCCCGTCTGGGTGAGGAGTTCGTTGATCTCGGTGCGAAGCATCGTGGGTTCCTTCCGGTCTGACGTTTAACTATCAGACCATTAGACAGAAGACAATGGGCGCGAGCCCGCCGAACAAGGGGCGCTAAAAGACGGCGGGAGTCAGGGCTGCGTGGGCGGAACGTCGACCGTCAGGCCGTCCAGGTCCTCGGTGAGCTCGATCTGGCAGCCGAGCCGACTGCAGTCGCGTCGGTCCTCGACGCCCAGGTCGAGCAGGTCGTCCTCGAGGTCACCGGGCCCGCCGACGGTGGCCGTGAACTCGTCGCGGACCCAGACATGACACGTGGCGCAGGAGTTGTTGCCTCCGCACTCGCCGATGATGCCGGGCACTCCGTTGCGGAGGGCCGCGCTCATGACGTTCTCACCGACCGCCGCATCGACGATCCGCGTGTCGCCGCCACTGCCCACGTACACGACCTTCGGCACCCGAAAGCTCCTTCTCAATAGCCAATGGCCTAACCATTCTACCGAGGATGCGACCTGCGTCAACCGCCACGTGCTCATCGAGCCGAAACGGCCTGGCCAGCGCGCGCGGGTGGTTCGGTGTCGGCCTGTCGGGTCATCGCCGGGGGCGCCACGACGCCGTCATGCAGCGGCCTCGGCTCGGATCTGCCGACGTCGGCACGTCGCGCGGGACAGACCTCGGCAATTCAGAGTGATTCGCGCGCATCGAGGTCGATGAGGGAAAGGTGCAGCCGACCTGCAAGGATGTGGTTGCCTAGACCGTATCCACAGTAGAATCGGGTGCACCTTTCTGGTGAGCAAGCGTAGCGGATAGGACGAGCGGCTATCGGTAGCCGCCGGTGGGAAGGGCCTGGTCGGTCACGCTGGCACGGTTCTGCTGCGGCGGTGCGCGGACCGGACCGGGTTGACCAGGGCGTTGAGCGCGGTCGCGCCGAAGGGTAAGGGGCCGGGCTGGTGGGACCGGGGCGCGGTCCTGGTGTCCGTGGCGGTGTCGATCGTGCTCGGCGCGACCAGCATGTCCGATATCAACCTCCTCGCCCATCAGGTCGGCGTGTTCGGTGACCCGCCGTCGGACTCCACCGTCCGCCGCACCCTTGACGGGCTCGACGCGGCAACGCTGACCCGGATCGCCAAGGCCCGCGCGAAGGTCCGCCGCCGGGTGTGGGACCTTGTACCGTGCCAGAACTCGCTGCGCCGGCCTGACCTGCGGCTTCGTTGATCACGTCAGGACGCTCGGTGGTACTCGTTGATCACGCCGCCGAGGATCCGTCGTCGCCGTATTGGAGTGTCGATCGGGATGACGACGCTGGGCTCGTGGTTCGGTGGGTGTTGGGCGAGGCCCTGATGTGGACGATGCCCGTTGAAGTGGGCCACATAGTCTTCGAGGACCGCACGGGCGTGCCGCTCGTTGTAGATCAACATCCGGTCGGTGCACTCGGAACGGACGCTGCGGATGAACCGTTCCGCGTAGCAGTTCGCTCGGGGTGTCCGTGGCGGAGTCTTGACCACGTCGACACCTTCGCCGGCGAACACCGAGTCGAAGGACGCGGCGAACGTGGTGTCCCGGTCGCGGATCAAAAACTGGAACGAGCCGATCCGGTCGCCGAGGCCCATCACCAGGTTGCGGGCCTGCTGCGTCGTCCAGGCTGCGGTCGGGTGTTCGGTGACGCCGAGGATGTGCACCCGGCGGGTGGCGATCTCCATAACGACGAGGACGTACAGCCGGCGCAGGGTGATGGTGTCGAGGTGGAAGAAGTCGACCGCGAGCAGCCCAGTCGCCTGGGCGCGGAGGAAGGTCCGCCAGGAGGTGTCCACTCCACGGGGCGCCGGGCCGATCCTGGTGGCGGCGAGGATCCGGCGGATCGTGCCGGCACCGACCTGGTGACCGAGCCCCACCAGCTCACCCTGAATGCGCCGATGCCCCCATGAAGGGTTCTCCCGGGCAAGTCGTACGACAAGATCCCGAACCTCAGCGGTGATAGGCGGACGACCCAGCCTGTTCGGATACGTCCAGTGCCGGGCAACCAGGCGACGATGCCACGCCAGCAGCGTGGCCGGGGTGACGATCCGATGCTCCCGCAGCCGGCAGGGCAGCAGCCTGGTCAGCGCGGCCAGCACCGCCCGATCCGGCCACGAGGGCCGTGAGCGACCGACCTGTCGTCGCAACACGGCGACCTCGTGCCGCAACACCAACAGCTCCGCCGTCTTGGCGGCATCGCTCCGCGCGAGGAGCACGAGCCAGCCGAACACCCGAATCATGACCAGGTAGAGCAGTCGAACAGCCACGAACCCAATCATGTTTCAGCTCGGTCAAACTCCAGCTCACAACCTGTGCGTCGAGTTTCGGCACGGTACAGGCCCGCAAATCGAACACCGAAGACCCGCATTCCGAACACCGCAGCGCCGCAAATCGAAAGCGAACCTCCCCGCAGATCGAAACCACGCCAGTTATCATGAGGCGTGCCCACACCGCACCTGATCCCCCGCCGCGCCGCCACGCAGGTCGACGCCGCCCTGGCCGACACCCGCGTCGTACTGATCAGCGGAGCACGCCAAGCAGGCAAGAGCACCCTGGTCCGCATCGTCGCCGGCGATCGCCTCGCCGAGCGCCGCGACCTCGACCGAGCACCGGACCGGGCGGCGGCGATCGCCGACCCGGTCGGCTTCGTCGACTCCTCCGAACTCCTGGTCATCGACGAGATCCAGCGCGCTCCGGAACTGCTGCTGGCCATCAAGGCAGCCGTCGACGAGGATCCCCGTCCCGGCCGGTATCTGCTCACCGGATCATCCCGGCTGTTCGGCATGGTGGCTGCCCCGGACGCGTTGCCCGGCCGGATGGAAACCGTCGAACTCTGGCCGTTCTCCCAAGGCGAACTCGACGGAGCGCCGGACGGATTCGTCGACGCCGTCTTCGCGCTCGGTCCGGACCTGCGACACGAGTCGGAGGTGACCCGCGCCGATTACGCGGCCAGAATCGTGCGCGGCGGCCTACCCGAGGCCACAGTCCGCGCGGACCCGCGGCGCCGCCAACGGTTCTTCGACGCGTACGTCCAAGCGCTCATCGATCGCGATGTCCTGCAGCTGTCCGACATCCAGCACAAGGGCGAGCTACGTAAGCTGGTACGCCTCCTGGCAGCCAGATCCGCGACCATCATCGCCGCCAACTCCCTCGAATCCGCCCTCGGGCTGAGCCGGCCGACGATCGCACGCTACCTCCAGGCCCTGGAAGAGATCTTCCTGGTCAAGCGGATCCCCGGTTGGTCCCGCAACCTGGGCACCCGTGCCACCGCCGCCCCAAAACTGATCTTTGTCGACTCGGGCATCGCCGCCAACGAGATCGCGACCGACGCCCGGGCGTTGCTCCGGCCGGGCGCCCCGTTCGGCCCGCTGCTCGAATCATTCGTCCTGTCCGAACTGTCGCGCCAGCTCACCTGGTCCGACCAGTTCATCGATCTCTCCCACTACCGGGACCAGAGCAGGTACGAAGTCGACGCGGTGCTCGAGAACAGATCCGGGCATGTCGTCGGGATCGAAGTCAAAGCAGCCTCCACCATCGGACCCGACGACTTCCGCGGGCTACGCCGACTCGCCGACCGCCTCGGCGACGACTTCATCGCCGGCATCGTCCTCTACACCGGGACCTCCACGCTGCCGTTCGGCGACAGACTCCGCGCCCTGCCAGTCAGCGCCCTGTGGCAGACTCCCGCCCCGCCAGCAGACTGACCTCGCTCCCTCCGCAGGTCACTCCCAGCTGGTGAGGGCCCACCGATGACCGAACGACCTGGTCTGCTGATCTTCAGCAAGCGAGCACAGCAACGCCGCATCGCGACCTGCATCCCATCGAAGAAATGAAGAAGCCGCAGGTCATCAGCCTGCGGGCGCGGGCGGAGCAGCGGGTTAGCGAGTCTCAATGTGACTTCGGTTGATCTTGGTGGGCAGGGTGGAGTGGCCGGCGCGATGGGGTCGCGTCGGTAGATGGCGCTGCTGGTTCAGGCTGTGGCGCGGATCGCTGGTGCCGGTCGGGTGAAGGTCTTGCGGTCGCGTACGAGTGCCCAGAGGACGTCGACGCGTCGTCGGGCGAGGGCGAGTATGGCTTGGCGGTGGTTCTTTCCTTCGGCGCGCTTCTTCTCGTAGTAGGCGCGGGAGACAGGGCACTCTCGGGCGGCGGTGAAGGCGGCCATCCACAGAATGTGCCGCAGCCGCCGGTGAAAGCGGCGAGGCTGGCGATGATTCCCCGAAACCGTTCCGGAGTCGCGAGACACCGGCGCCAAACCTGCGTGCGCCGCCAACTTCGCCGGGCTGTCGTACTCGGTCATGCCAGCGGTGTGGACGAGCAGTTCGGCGGTCAGCAGGGGGCCCATGCCCGGCAGGCTCGCCACGATCGGCGCGAGGGGGTGCTGGTCGAGCTGCTCGGCGATGAGGTCGTCGACGGCGGCGATCCGCTGTTCCAGGGCAAGAATCTCGGTGGCCATCTGCCCGACCACCACGGCGGCGGCCCGTTGCCCTGGCAGGTTCACGGTCTGCTGCCGCGCGGCGGCGACCATCGCCTCGGCGACCTGGATGGCGTTCTTGACGTGGCCGCGCCGGAGCAGGGCGGTGATCCGGTCGACGCCGGCGTGCCGAATCGCCGCGGGGGTCTGCCAGCAGGCAAGGACCATCATCGGGGCCTTCCGGTTGAGGTCGACCGCGCGTTCCAGGGCGGGACTGATCCCGGTGAGCAGTTCCTGCAACCGGAACAGGGTGGCGACGCGCTGCCCGACGAGGTCAGCGCGGTAGCTGGTCAGCACGGTGAGTTCGGCGAGGAGCCGGTCGGAGGGTTCCAGGATCGGGATGTCGGGGCGCATGCGGATGGTCTGGGCGATGACCACCGCGTCGCGGGCGTCGGTCTTGTTCTCCCCGGCGAACGCGGCGGCCATGTGGAACGCGACGGTGCCGGAGACGTAGCGGACCTGGACCTGCCGCCGCCACAGCAGGGTCAGCAGCAGCGCGGACAGGCCGGTGGTGACATCCACCGCCCAGCAGACCGGACGGCCGTGCGTCGAGACCTCGGCCATGACGGTGAGCAGGGCGGTTTCGTCGTTGGCGACACGGCGGGAGTAGACGAGTCGACCGTCGCCATCAACGGCGGCGACGTGGTGGTGGGTCTTGCCGATGTCCACGCCGATCCACAGCTTCGCCACCCTCGCGCCTCTCCTTCATTCGATCGGATTTCTGTCGGGCCGTCGTCTGTGGGTTCGGATTTGCCGGCACCTTCTACCAATGCGAACGCAGGTCGCGGGTCTCCATCAGCGGTCTACCGAATCTCGCGGACGATGAAGCGGCGGGTGGCATCTCCTACCGTCAGCCAAGCAATCTCGGCGAAACACACGCAGCCATACCCACCGCTCCCGGGCATCGGGGTCTACGGCCAGGAGGGCCGTGCCCGTTCAACCAACGCGTCCGCGAGGCGGGAGCGGGTGGCACCTCGAAGCTCAGCCACGATCACGGCGGAACACACACAGCCATCCCCGCTCCCGGCCCCGCGGGCACGGCGACCCCAGCCTCCCGCCGTCGCCAGCCGGCGCCTCGGACACGCTGTGCGAGAGCCGGGATCGATCGAGCGCGGCGAAGGCGTACGGCGTGACTGCCCATAACGGGGGCGCGGGGCCGCCGTTCCTTGACTGGCCTGATTCTCACGCCAACCGTCGCTGCAGCGGCTTGAATGGCGGTGTGCAGGTCAGCAAGGACGGGCGGGACTGGCGCATCGGCGCCGCCGCCGACGTGGGCTGGATCGCTGGTCACACCACTGCCGGCGTCTCGATCACCACCGCCATCCCGCCGGTCTTCGACGCCTACGCCACCACGTACCAGGCCGACGACGTTACCGCCGCCGCCTACGAGCAGGCCTTGGTCGAAGACCTCATCACGCACACTCCGGACCAGCCGTGGTGGCTGGCCTACCTCGACACCGGCGCCCACGATGTCGTCTTCCCCCGCGCCCCGAGGGTGTCGCTCTACTGGGACTGGCCGTACGTGCTGGTCGAGGCCGGCCCTGAGCAGGCCCTCACCTGGCGCACCGGTGGTCATATGCGCCACGGCCGCGGAGCGCTACCCGACTTGTTCTTTCCCGCCGACCGGTCATGGCTTGTCTCCGCGCTCTGGGACGACGCCTGGGCCTGTATCGGTGGCCCGGCACCCGTGATCCACACCCTCGAACGCGACCCCGTGGCCAACGCCCGCCAGATCCGACCTGACGAAGACGCGCTGCCACCGGGGCTGACCCGCGAGTGACGACCAACGCCGACGCCGCGGTCAGCCCCCGACGGTGGCTACCGTCGCCACTTCTCGGCGGCCCGGCAGTCGCTGGTCGGTTTGCCGTAGATCCGCTTCCCGTCCGGGCCCGCATAGCAGTGCTCCAGTTGGTCCTCTGCCTGGAACAGCGGACGCCTGTCGATCTCCGTCCCCTTGGCGTCGTAGCTGACCAGTTCAGGATCGTTGCCGGCCTTAAGTCTTGCGTCGCTGGTCATCAGGCCGAACACACCTCCGGAGAGCCGGGCTGCTGTGGTGTGGCCGTCGCCGTGGTCGAGTACGAGCCGGTGGACACGCCCGCTGACCCGGCCGCTGACGCTGACGTCCCCACCGTCGGACTCGGTGGAGGTCAGCAGCAGCCGCTGCACCGGCCCGGGCAGCCACTCACCGTGCGGCCAGGGATCGGTGGCGCCCCCGCCGGACTCACGGTCCGTTCCCGGCGACTCGACGTCGCAGGTGGCGTAGCCGACGTCGTTCATGAACAACACCAGCGCGCGGTCACCCCGCTCGATGGCCACCGCCAGGTCGGCCAGGGACACCGGGACGGGTCGCTCGCTCGGGTTCTGCCGCGTCTGCCGTTGCGGGGAGTTCCACCGAAGGCACCGCTCGGCCGCATCCTGCAGCGTCGGCGACAACTCACCCGGTCCCATGGCCAGCACCTGCACGGGCGATCGGTCCGGCCGCTGCCACATCACCGCCGCGACACCGGACGCCACGGCCAGCAGCACTACCCCCGCCAGGGCGGCTCGCAGTCGTGGCGTACGAGCTGGGCGCAGGCGCACAGAACTCAGGATCCGGGCCCGCATCGCGTGCGCCGCCTTCGGCGGCAGGTCCCGCTCCGCGGGCAGGTCGAGAATGTTGTTCACCGCTTCCCCTCCTGAATCTCCTCGGGCAGCAGCCGCGCCAGGCGGCTGCGCGCGCGACTCACCCTCGACCGCACCGCCACCTCACTGATTCCCAACACGGATGCCGCGTCCGGGTACGACACGCCGGACCACAGGCACAACGCCACCGCCTCCCGCTCGGCCGGCGGCAACCCGCGGACCACCGAGAGGACCTCGGTCATCCGCCGCTCGTCGTCGAGCCGCGCGGAAACCTCGTCTGCGAGGTCACCATCGGCGTACCGCTCCGCCGGTAGGCGCCGTATCAGCGCCAGCCACCGCCGCGCCGACCGCCACTCGGAGCGGACCGCGTTGGTGGCGACGACCAGCAGCCACGGCAGCGCTGAGCCGTCCACCAGGCGGGCGTCGTGGCGGCGGCGCCACGCGACGAGGAACGTCGCCTGGGTGACGTCCTCGGCCGTCGACCACGAGCCGGTCAGCCGGAACGCGTGGTTGTAGACCGGGCGGGAGTACCGGTCGAAGAGCCGACCGAACGCCGACTCGTCACCGGCGGCGATCGAGGACCACAGTTCCTCGTCCGACGGCCGTATTTGATGCCTCACACCACACTATGGCCGCTCACGCCGACTCTGTTGCAGGTCACGGCGCACCTCTCGAACGAAAGCGGCGGACAGACAGCGCGCGGGCTCCGCCGTGCACGTATCCCGCCGCGCCGACGGCGAAGATCGTGACGGCGGTGAGCCAGGGTGCTGTCGTGGTGGAGGGCTGGATCGGCCAGGCCCCGGCGAACCGTGCGTCAGGTGTCGAGGCCTGCGAGGTTGAGGCGTTCGAGCAGGCTGGGCTTGCGGGCGTGCGCCGCCCGTAGCTCGGCCAGCCGGTGTCGGAACGATGAGGTGTTTCCGTCGCGTTCGTCGAGGTCGCGTAGGTCGACGAGGAGTTGTACGGCGGTGTCGTACTCGCGGGGTTTCTTCGTGGCGATGAGTTCGTCGACCCGCTGCCAGGCGGTGGGTTGGTCGACTGCGAGGGTGTCGAGGTGCCGTTGCCGGGCGGCTGCGGCGGAGCGTTCCCGGCTGACCCGGTCGCGTTCGCGCTGCTCGGCGTCCCGTCGTTCCCTTTCGGCGCGCAGGTCCGCGGCGGTGGCGAGTAGTTGCCCGGCAGTACGGACGGCCGTCGGGGCTGACGCGTCGGCGGGATGCGCGTCGCGGTAGCGGCGCAGCAGTCGGCTGCGTAGGTGGCTGTCGCCGCCGGTGATCAGGTCGGTCAGGATGGCGTCCTTGTCCCGAGCGGGCAGCCCGACGACCCAGGTGCGTAGTTGGGCAGTGGTCGGTTCACCGGAGGCGGCCGGCGTCGACCCGACTGCCGCAGCCGCGATCAGGTCAGGGTCGATGCGCAGGAACTCGGCGACGGCGGTGAGGGGCGCGTCGAGGGCGCCCAGGCCGGCGGGGACGGGCGGTTCGGGCTCGTCGTCGGCGATCTCCTCGGACTGTACGCAGCGCAGCCAGGCCAGGTAGAGCAGGCGCAGGTCACCGGCGGCGAGGCCGGCCCGGACCGGGATGATCGAGGCGAGCAGACCGTGGCCGTCGAGATCCCACTCATCGGTGCCGTCCTCGTCCTCGTCGTGGACGTCGATGATGACGTGCTCGCCAGCGGTCCAAGCGGACGCGCT
The DNA here is from genome assembly GCF_040656135.1 of Micromonospora sp. NPDC050200. NCBI lineage: Bacteria > Bacillati > Actinomycetota > Actinomycetes > Micromonosporales > Micromonosporaceae > Micromonospora > Micromonospora sp. NPDC050200. The sequence goes on along the minus strand of NZ_JBFALG010000045.1, from coordinate 19,806 downwards.
GTCACCCTGGCAGTTCCGGGCGACGGTGGCGGGGTCGAGCACGTGTTTCGGTAGTCGCAGCATGAGCCGGCGGGTGCCCCAGTTCGCCAGGTACAGGTGCGCGTCGAAGTACCGTTCCATCAGCGTGCGCGGGTCGCCCTTGAAGTCGCCCCACTCGTAGGTGTTCACGAAGCTGGTGGCGGTGATGTCGGCCCGGGTCGACATCGACCGCAACTCGGCCCGCTCCCGGCCGGTGAGGGGCCGGTCGACGGCGGTGAACTCGTAGTACTGGTACTCGCTCACCGCCGGCCTACCTCCCGGCCCAGTGCCGGTAGGCGTCGATCCACGCGGCGCCGTCCGGCGCGGGGGTTGGTAACGGCAGGTCGAGCAGGTCGATCCTCTGCCGGTGGCGGCCCCGGACACAGACCGCGACAATGGTGTCCGCGGTCAGGTCGACCTTCCGCACCGTGACCTCGACACCGAGGACGGTGGTGGGGAACGGCACCGCCAGATGCTCATCGATCATGGTGAACAGGCCGGTGAGCTGCTCGTCGTCGCCGTACGCGTCGACCGTGGCTTCCTCGATCATCGCCTCCAGCGCGGCGGTCCCCTTCGATGCCATCGGCGGAGGATATCGGACCGGTATCGAGGTGTTCGGAGCCCGATGCGCGAGGATGGTCGGCATGGGTTCGGTGGCCGAGTTCGTCGATCTTCGGCGGGAGGTGGAGCGGCTACGGGCCGAGAACGCCCGGCTGGCACGTCTGCTGGAGCTGCGCGGTCAGGACACGACTGCGGCGCCGGAGCAGTTGTCCGCGCCGGTTGAGCCGCCAGGGCTGGTCACCATGGCTTCGCCGGCTCAGGACAAGCTGGCGCTGTTCGCCGACCGGTTCCGGGCCCGGGCCGACGTGTACGCCGTGCGCTGGGAGAACGCCCGAACCGGCGCCGCCGGGTGGATGCCCGCGGTCTCCGGCGGTTGGCGCAAGGGTATGGACCGGCGGGGTGCCACCTACCTGCCCCGTACGGCGGAGGTCGTCGCGGCGCATCTCGTCGGCGACGTGTTCATGGGCCTGTACCCGCTGATGGCCGGCAACACCTGCCACTTCGTCGTGGCCGACTTCGACGGCCCGACGGCGATGCTCGACGCCCTCGCCTACGTGAAGGCGGCACGGGCCAGTGCGGTGCCGGCCGCGTTGGAGATCTCCCAGTCAGGCCGCGGGGCCCACGTGTGGGTCTTCTTCACCGGCGCTGTTCCCGCGGCCACCGGGCGGGCTGTCGGCACCGTTCTTCTCCGTGAGGCGATGGTGCTGCGCGGGTCGATGGATCTGCGGTCGTACGACCGACTGTTCCCCCACCAGGACGTCCTGCCCGAGGGCGGCTTCGGCAACCTGATCGCCGCACCGCTACAGGGCCGCCGCGCAAGGACGGACTGACCACCTTCCTCGACCTCGGCACGCTCGAGCCGTACGCGGACCAGTGGGCGTTCCTGTCGACGCTGGACCGGCTCAGCCCCGGCGACGCCGAACGGATCGCCCGGCAGGCCAAGCAAGCCGTCACCGGTGCCGACGTCGCCACGATGAGCCGGTCCGCCGCGACCCAGGTCCATCCTCCGCTACCTCCGGTGGTCCACGCGGAGGCCGGTGCCGGGCTGAGCATCGACGCCAGACAGCTCACCCCCGCCGCGCTGGCAACGTTCAAGCACACCGCCGCCATGGTCAACCCGAAGTTCTACGAGCTGCAGCGACTCCGCAAGTCCACCTGGGACACCCCACGCTTCATCCAGGGCTACAACCTCACCCTCGATGACCGCCTGGTACTCCCGCGGGGCCTGCGGCACACCATCGCCACCATCGTCGAGCGCGCCGGGTCGCGGCTGGTCGTCACGGACGTACGAAACTCCGGGACCGAGATCGACACCGCGTTCACCGCCGAACTCACCAGCAAGCAGGCCAACGCGGTCGGCGCACTTCTCGCCCACGACGACGGAATTCTGGTCGCCCCACCGGGCTCCGGCAAGACCGTCATGGCCTGCGCCGTGATCGCCGAACGCAACACCTCCACCCTCGTCCTCGTCGACCGCAAAGCCCTAGCCGACCAGTGGCGCACCCGCATCGAGCAGTTCCTCGACATCAAGCCCGGTCAACTCGGCGGCGGCCGACGCAAGCTCACCGGCACGGTGGACATCGCGCTGCTGCCCTCCCTGGCGCGGCACGACGACGTCGCCACCCTGACCCAGAGGTACGGCCACGTCGTCGTCGACGAATGCCACCACCTCGGCGCCGCAGCCTACGAGCACTCGGTCAAACGGATCGCCGCGCAGTTCTGGCTCGGCCTCACCGCCACCCCCACCCGACGCGACGGCCTCGGCCAACTCGTCACCTGGCAACTCGGACCCGTCCGCCACACCCTGACCGACGAGGAACAAGGCACCCTCGCGGCCGCGATGCACACCGACGCCGGACCCCGTCGAGCACTGTTCATCCACGAGACCACATTCCAGCCCGGCGACATAGACCTGGACGCGCCCGGCGCGCTCGCCGAGGTCCACCGAAGGCTGGCCCTCGACGAGCCCCGCAACACCCAGATCGCCGATGATGTCGCAGCAGCCCTGACCCGCGGCCGCAACTGTCTCGTCCTGACCCGACGGGTCGCCCAGGTCGAGGCACTCACCGCTCTGCTCGCCGCACGCGGACATCAGGCGCTCGTGCTCCAAGGCGCGATGAGCACCAGCGAACGGCGGACCATCGTCGACCGGCTCGACGGCGCCAAAGCCGGTGAGGGCCTGCTCGTCATCGGCACCACACCGTTCATCGGCGAAGGCTTCGACGCCCCCGCCCTCGACACCCTCTTCCTCGCCGGCCCGATCTCCTACGACGGCCTACTCGTCCAATGCGCCGGCCGCGTCATCCGCGCCGCACCCGGCAAGGACCTCGCCGAGGTCCACGACTACCACGACCCGGCCACCCCCATCCTCGCCGCCTCACTCCCACGCCGCATGCCCGGATACCGGGCCCTCGGCTTCACCAGAACATGAGTGCATGCCATCGCGATCACCATGACTGGTCCCGCCGGTTACAGGGATATGATAAAAAGCCAAGCGTGCTGGGCCTAGCATGGTAGGCTGACGGCCATGGGCCGGTTCTCCGAGGATGAGCTGCATGCGGTTGTCTCCAGGTACGAGGCGACGCGCGCGGCCGCGTTGACCGAGCGGGACGAGCAGCTGCGGGCGTTTCACGCGGCCGGCTGGCGGCCGGTGGATCTGCAGCGCGTCACCGGGTACAGCCGGGAGACGATCCGTCAGGCGCTACGACCGGAAGTCCGGCGGGCGACCAACATCAGCCGGCGCAGGACATCACCCCAGCCGCCGACGGACTACCGGCCCTACGGTGACCGGAAGCCCTACGTCGTGGCCGAAATCCTTACCGCGCTGCACGGCCCGACCGAGGGCACGGTGACGCTTCCGCGTCATCTCGACTGGTCGGGGCACGCCGAGTACGACCTGAACCGGACCGCACGCCTGGCCAGCATGTACAAGGTGGTGCTCACCGAAGCCGGTACGGTCGAGGATCTGAACACCTGGCTCGAAGCCGACCTCCTCCGGCGGCTCTGGCCCACCCTCTGGCTGCCGCCCCAGCTCCGCCAACGCTGGGAAGAAGCCTTTCCCGAACTCGCCGCGACCCGCAGCAACGCGGCATAGCGGTGGACCCCTTCCACGAACGCCTCGCCCGTACCGGGCTCGGCGCGGCCGATCGATACGGCTTCGCTCTGGCCGGCGGTTACGCGGTCCAGGCCGCCGGACTCCTGGAGCGGCCCAGCGAGGACGTCGACCTGTTCACCGCCTGGGACCGCCGCGACGAGTTCACCGCCGCGGTCACCGCCGTCGTGCACGCCTACCGAGACGACGGCCTGACCGTCGAGACCGAGCGGCAGTACGACACCTTCGCCCGGCTGGCCGTCACCGACGGTGTGCGGGTTTCCAAGGTCGAGCTCGGCGTGGACTGGCGTGCCAACGAACCGATCCTCATGGCGATCGGACCAGTGCTCCACCCTGACGACGCGGTCGCCAACAAGATGAGCGCACTCTACGGGCGAGCGTTCGCTCGTGACTTCATCGACATCGATGCCACGCTCCGATCCGGTCGCTACACCCGCGAAGCCCTCCTCGCCCTCGCGCAGCGCGCCGACCGTGGTTTCGACTGCCGCGTCTTCGCCGACGCTCTCGGACAAGCCACCCTGCTCGATCCTCACGACTTCGCTCAGTACGGCGTCGCCGGCCGAGCGCTGGACGATCTCCGTAGCCGATTCGCCGAATGGCGCCGTGAACTGCTCGACGAGGAGGAACCTGCCGAGGATGACTCGGCTCCCGACTCGCGGCAGCGTTAAGCCTGCACACTCAGGACCCACAACGTTCCAGCTGATCTTCGGCAAGCGATCGCAGCAAGGCCTCGAAGCGATCGGCACGCACAGGCAGAAAGCAGAAAGCCGCAGGTCATCGGCCTGCGGACACCGACGGAGCGTCGGGTTAGGAGTCTCCATGTGACTCTGGATGATCTTGGTGGGCAGGGTGGAGCGGCCGGCGGAACCGGGGTCACGTCGGCGGGGAGCGTGCTGGTTCAGGCTGCGGCGCGGATCGCCGGTGCCGGTCGGGTGAAGGTCTTGCGGTCGCGGACGAGGGCCCAGAGAACGTCGACGCGTCGCCGGGCGAGGGCGAGGATGGCTTGCCGGTGGTTTTTGCCTTCGGCGCGTTTTTTCTCGTAGTACGCGCGGGAGGCAGGGCATTCCCTGGCGGCGGTGAACGCGGCCATCCACAGAATGTGTCGCAGCCTCCGGTGGTAGCGGCGGGGCTGGCGATGGTTCCCGGAAACAGTTCCGGAGTCGCGGGAAACCGGTGCCAAGCCGGCGTGGGCGGCCAGTTTGGCGGGGCTGTCGTATTCGGTCATGCCGGCGGTGTGGACGAGCAGTTCGGCGGTGAGCAAGCTGCCCATGCCGGGCAGACTCCCGATGATCGGCGCGAGGGGGTGCTGGTCGAGCTGGTCGGCGATGAGGTCGACGGCGGCGATGCGCTGCTCCAGGGCGAGGATCTCGGTGGCCATCTGCCCGACGACCACGGCGGCGGCGCGTTGGCCGGGCAGGGTGACGGTTTGCTGCCGGGCGGCGGCGACCATCGCCTCGGCAACCTGGACGGCGTTCTTGACGTGCCCGCGGCGGAGCAGGGCGGTGATGCGGTCGACGCCGGCGTGCCGGATCGCGGCCGGGGTCTGCCAGCAGGCGAGGACCATCATCGGGCCCTTCCGGTTCAGGTCAACGGCCCGCTCGAGGGCGGGGCTGATGCCGGTGAGCAGTTCCTGCAACCGGAAGAGGGTGGCGACGCGCTGGCCGACGAGGTCGGCGCGGTAGCCGGTGAGCACGGTGAGTTCGGCGAGGAGCCGGTCGGAGGGTTCCAGGATCGGGATGTCGGGGCGCATGCGGATGGTCTGGGCGATGACCACCGCGTCGCGGGCGTCGGTCTTGTTCTCCCCGGCGAACGCGGCGGCCATGTGGAACGCGACGGTGCCGGAGACGTAGCGGACCTGGACCTGCCGCCGCCACAGCAGGGTCAGCAGCAGCGCGGACAGGCCGGTGGTGACATCCACCGCCCAGCAGACCGGCCGGCCGTGCGTCGACACCTCGGCCATGACGGTGAGCAGGGCGGTCTCGTCGTTGGCGACGCGGCGGGAGTAGACCAGCCGGCCGTCACCGTCGACGGCGGCGACATGGTGGTGGGTTTTGCCGATGTCCACGCCGATCCACAGCTTCGCCACGGTCGCGCTTCCCTTCGTTGATCGGTTCTCTTGGATGGCCCTCGTCTGTGGGTTCGGGTTTGCCGGCACCTTCTAGCGATGCGAACGCGGGTCGCGGGTCTCCATCAGCGGTCTACCGAATCTCGCAGACGACGAAGCGGTGGGTGGCATCTCCTACCGTCAGCCAAGCGATCTCGGCGAAACACACGCAGCCATACCCACCGCCTCCGGGCATCAGGGTCTACGGCCACCAGGGCCGCGCCCGTTCAACCCGGCCCGCCCGCGTGGCGAGAGTGGGTGGCACCTCGAAGCTCAGCCGCAGGCACGGCGGAACACACGTCAGCCATCCCCACTCCCGGCCCCGCGCGGGCACGGATAACCCCAGCCTGCCGCCGTCGCCGGCCGGCACCTCGGACACGATGTGCGAGACAGGCGCCACCCGGAGCCGGCGGTGCAGGGGCCGCAGTGTGAAGGCTCCAGCTTGCCCTGGGGGCAGACGACGGAGCGGCGGCCGGGATTGAAGGGAAGCAGTGGTACGACCGGGTGTCCGACGTCGGGCCGGCCGGCAACCACGTCGGCGCACCAGTTTCCGCCGACCGAGCATTTTGCTGCCCCGCCGGACGGATCGCCCGACTGCGAACGCGCCACCGACTCGGAGCGACCCGTCCCGCGTCGGTCCGCTGGGGGGAAACCACCAGGCGGAGCCGGGTGGTTTCCGGCTTCTGACCGCGGGTGGCGTTGCCTAACGTCGATCTTGTGATCGAACTACGGGAGTTGACCAAAAGCTACGGGGGCCGGGCCGCCGTGGACGGGCTGAGCGTCCGGGTCCAGCCGGGTGTGGTGACCGGTTTCCTCGGCCCGAACGGGTCCGGCAAGTCGACGACGATGCGGATGATCCTGGGTCTGGATGCCCCGGACCACGGCCAGGCCCTGGTCGGCGGCGTCCGGTACGCGGACCTGGACTGGCCGTTGAAGACGGTCGGCGCGCTCCTCGACGCCGGCGCGTTCCATCCCGGCCGCAGCGGCCAGGCTCACCTGACGGCGCTGGCCGCGAGCAATGACATCCCCCGCTGCCGGGTCGAGCAGGTGTTGCGCGTCGTGGGCCTGTCCGACGCGGCGAAGCGGCGCGCCGGTACGTACTCGCTCGGCATGCGTCAGCGGCTCGGCGTCGCGGTGGCGCTGCTCGGCGACCCGGGCGTCCTGCTGCTCGACGAGCCGGTCAACGGGCTGGACCCGGAGGGCATCCGTTGGATCCGGGACCTGCTGCGCGGACTGGCCGCCGAGGGCCGGACGGTGTTCGTGTCCAGCCATCTGATCGCCGAGATGGCGCTGACCGCGGACCGGCTGGTGGTCATCGGCCGGGGCCGGCTGTTGGCCGAGACCACCGTCGCCGAACTGGCGGACCGCCACGACAACCTGGAGGACGCGTTCTTCCGGCTCACCTCGCAGGTCACCGACTACCGCGGAACGGAAGTGTCATGAACGGTTACGGATTCCAGCTGGTGGCCCGGATGGAATGGATCAAGTTGCGCAGTGTCCGGTCGACGTGGTGGCTGGCGGCCGTGACGGTGGTTGCGATGGGCGCGACCGGGGTCGGGGTGGGGGTTGGCTACCGGTCGCACACCCCGGTCGCCACCGCCGCCCAGATCCTGAACAACAGCCTCAGCGGGGCCATCCTGGCCCAACTCCTGCTCGGCGCGCTCGGCGTCCTGATGGTGACCGGCGAGTACGGCACCGGCATGATCCGCTCGACGTTCGCCGCCGTACCGCGACGTCGGACCGTTCTGGCGGCGAAGGCCGCGGTATGCGGTGGCGCGGCTCTCGCCGTCGGCCTGGCCGGGAGCCTCGCCGGCTATCTGGGCGGGCAGCTCGCGATCCGCGGCACCGCCATCCCGGCCGCTTCCCTCGGGGACCCGGCGATCTTGCGCGCGGTCCTGCTGACCGGCGGATATCTGGCCACCACGGCGCTGATCGGGGTAGGTATCGGGGCGGTGGTGCGGCACTCAGGCGCCGCGATCGGCACGCTGTTCGGTCTGATGTTCGTCCCAATGATCGTGGTCGGACTGTTCGGTGAGAACGGCATCGTGGTCGGACGCTTCGTGCCGCTGCTGATGCTGCTCAACTCGGTCGCGGTGGCCTCGCCGATACCCGGGCTGTTCGCCGGGTGGATCAGCGTGCTGCTGATGTGCGGGTACGCGGCAGTGGCGATCGTGTGCGGTGGCATTCTGCTCCGCCTCCGCGACGCGTGACCGACGACAATGGGCCGATGACCGCGCTGCGCGCTCCGTTCACCACACCGGCCCTGCGCCAAGCCGTGTTCTGCGTGGTCGGCGTGGTCAGCGCAGCCGCGGTCCTGGCCGTACCGGCCCTCGTGCCGGCTCTGGGCGTCCTCATCCTCTGGGTGACCGGTGCCATGTCCCGTGAGCCCGTCCCGGCCGTCGCGCCGCTGTTCCTGGTGCTGTTCCCGCTTACCGTCGCGCTCCTGGTCGTGCTGGCCGCCCCGACCGGGCGCGCGATGGGGACCGTGCACCGCCGGCTCGCGAAGCGGCTGCTCGACGCACACGTGGACGCCCCGCCACCCCGGCCCTCGAAGCAGGTCGGCGCGCTGGTCGCCGACGGGCCGGGCTGGCGGGCCGTCGGGTACGGCCTGCTCAAGGTGCCACTGGCTATCCCCCAGGGGTACGGCGTGTTCTGTTACGTGTTCGGTCCGGTCAATCTCAGCTACCCGCTGTGGTGGCCGCTGTTCCGCAACCATCCGCCCGGCACTCAGTTGGGGCCGGTGTGGGCGCTGACGCCGTTCGGCCCCCTCGGTGCGCGGACGTTCGCTGGCACGTTCCTCATCGCCGGGGCCGGGCTCGCCATGCTGCTGGTCGCGCCGTGGTTGATGCGTGCCGGCACGGCGGCGGACGTGGCCGCGATGCGGTGGCTGCTCGGCCCGCGCCGGCTCGCCGAGCGGGTACGCGAACTCCAGGTCAGCCGGGCGCGCGCGATCGACGACGCGGCCACGATGATGCGCCGGCTGGAACGGGACCTGCATGACGGCGCGCAGATCCGGCTGGCCACGCTGGCCATGAACCTCGGCATGGCGACCGAGAAGCTCGGCACCGACGGCCCACCGCCCGACCTCGCGCAGGCCCGCGAACTGGTCACGCTCGCCCACCGCGGTGCGAAGGACGCCCTCGCCGACCTGCGCGACCTCGTGCGCGGGATCCACCCGCCGGTGCTCGACAACGGTCTCGGCGACGCGTTGGCAACGCTTGCCACGAGCAGCGCTGTCCCGGTCGCCGTGACCGTCGAGCTGCCCGAGCGTCCGGCGCCCGCGATCGAGACCATCGCCTACTTCTGCGCCGCCGAGCTGCTCGCGAACGCGGCCAAGCACAGCCGCGCGACCCGCATCAGGCTCGGCGTCATGCCATCCGGCGAGCGCCTGACGCTGACCGTCACCGACGACGGCGCCGGCGGGGCGAACCCGGACGGCCCCGGCCTGACCGGCCTGGCCCGCCGCATCGCGGTCGTGGACGGCCGGATGCGCGTGCACAGCCCGGCCGGGGGCCCGACCCGGGTCGAGATCGAGCTGCCCACACAGGCGTGAACGGAGGCGACGACATGCGGGTGGTGATCGCGGAGGATGCCGCGATGATGCGCGAAGGGCTGGTCCGGCTGCTCACCGACCGCGGTTTCCAGGTGTGCGCTGCGGTGGCCGACGCGGACGCGTTGCGGTCCGCGGTCGCCGCCTTCGTGCCGGACGTGGCCGTGGTCGACATCCGGATGCCGCCGACACACACCGACGAGGGGCTGCGCGCCGCAATCGACATCCGACGCGACCATCCCGAGGTCGGTGTGCTGGTGTTCTCGCAGTACGTGGAGACCCGCTACGCGACCCGCCTGCTCGCTGACCGGCCCACCGGGGTCGGGTACCTGCTCAAGGACCGCGTCGCCGACGTCGCCGACTTCGTGGACGCGCTGACCCGGGTGGCGTCCGGCGGCACCGCGCTGGATCCGGAGGTGGTCGGCCACCTGATGCGGGCCGGGCGGGACACGGCCGGGCTGACGTCTCTGACGCCACGGGAGCGTGAGGTGCTCTCGTTGATGGCCGAGGGCCGGTCCAATGCCGGGATCGCGGCGGCGCTCGTCATCACCCCCGGAGTGGTGGAGAAGCATGTGGCGAACATCTTCGCGAAACTTGGTCTGCCGTCCTCGGACGGCGACAACCGCCGGGTCCTGGCCGTCCTCCGCCACATCGGCGGCTGACCTCACGCGGTGCCGTTTCCGTGCGCGGACGACGGGGCGATCCGCCGTCCGGCCTGTGGGTCGACCCGTGGGTACGGCCGCCGGAGATGCCGCCCCGGATTCCACCGCGCGTACCCGCCGGTCGGCCACCGAGGTGGCTGCCGACCGGCGGAGACTGCTCATACGTCAGGGAATGAAGGTGACGTCGGGCAGACGTGGGGACGGGCCGTCCAGCACGGAACTCTCCCGACCTCGTAGCCACCTGTCGAAGAAGGCGGCGACCAGGGTCTCCTCCGTGCGGACGGCTCGGGTCGGCTCGATGCTGCCGATGGCCTCGGTGACGAAGCTGTCGGGAAGCCCGAGCTGCCGGGCGATCTGCGGGAGCAACGGCACGATGTCCTTGTAGGAGTCCTCGCTCTTCGCGCCGTCGAGACGAAGGTCGACGTGCCAGCCGCTGCTGTTGTCCCACAGCAACCGCCAGGACGGCGTCTGGCGGTGGTCGGTGCCGGGGTCGCCCACGAACATGAACGGTCTGTCCAGGCCGCGCCGCGCCACCGGCCACAGCTGGATGGGATCCGGGATGATCGGCGACTCGATGCTGCCGCCCATGTCGATCGCGGCCCTGATTCGGGAGTCCTCGCTCATGGCCTGGAGGGCGCTCAACCCGCCTGCGGAGACGCCGAACATGCCCGTCCGGTGGAGATCCAGAGCACCGGCGACGCCCCTGGGAAGCGGCCTGCCCTCCGCGTCCGGATTCGTGCCCCGGTCGAGAGCCGCCAGCTGGTCGAGCACGAAGCGGGTGTCCGCGACCCGCGTGTCGAACACCCTGGCCCCCAGTCTCTGGAAGTCGTCGGGCTGCTGCGCCTGCCCGAACAGCTCCGGCAACAGGGTGCCGACGACCCGGCCGCCTGGGAACTCCACCTCGGACGAGTCGTAGGTGTGATCGATGGTCACCACCACGTACCCGCGGCAGGCCAGGTCCTGTACCAGAGTGGTGCCCCAGGTCCGCGGGTCGCCGGCACCGGGTGAGTACAACACCACCGGGAACGGCCGCTCGCGCCGCGCCACCGGCGCACCCCGGTGACCGCTGGTCCGGGTCGCGGCGAAGTCCACCGCGCCCGCCGGTACGCCGTACAGGCTGGCACCGACGCCGTCGGCGCTGCCGAAATGGGCCGCCGCGCCGGCCAGCATGTGGGGCGCCCGCGGGAACCGGCCCACGCCGGTGGCCGGGTACCAGAGGCTGACCATCAGCTCGCGGTGGGCCGGGGTGGCCGTCCACGGGTCGGTACGGGAGCGGTCGACCAGGTGCAGGTCGACCGTACCCACCGGATACGGCCCGGTCGGTGCCGGCAGTGTCAGCCGAGCCGGCCCGTCAGCTCGCGGCTGGGCCTGCGGTGCGACGTTGCGGGAGGCGGACGAGGGTGCCGCGGACGCGACCGTGACACAGCCGACAATCAACGAAGCGAACAGGGCTGTGCGGAATCTCCGTACCATGAGCGACTCCTAAGGAAACCAGGGCCGCGCCTGCAGCTGCCCTTCATCGGCCTCACGCTATGAGCGCCACGTAGTTCGGCAGAAGGCAGCTTTCACCCACATTCGTGCCGGGGATAACCCCCGTAGCCCAGCGACGGGCGAGTTGTTGGGCCCGTGGAGGCGGCGGCGAGGTGGCGGACAAGCAATTCGTGCTGCCTGTTACCCATCGCGGTGGCGCTCCGTTGGTGGCTCGAATGTCCTGCGCTCGACCAGCACAATCGGATCAGAATCAGCAAGATTCGTCACACACATGCAATCGCTTCACGAGTGGACCTGGCACCACATGCGCTGGGTCGCCCTGACCAGCAGATACTCAGCCGCCAATTTCGGCACGAACCAGCGCCAAGCGAAACGCGCAAAGCTGCTGTTACGCAGCATAAAGAACATCTGATGGGTTCGGACAAGGCCGCCTGACTGATCTTTAGCAAGCGACCACAGCAACACCCCGCTGCGACCGGCATACGCAGGCAGAAAACGAAAATCCGCAGGTCATCAGCCTGCGGACATGGGCGGAGCCTCGGGTTAGGAGACCGATGCTCTATCCCCTGAGCTACGAGGGCGCGATGGCCCAGCTTACCTGCCAGCGGATAGCCACGAGTGCCCAGGAGTGCCCACCCGTGCTCACCGCTGGCAGCCGCCGTTGCTCCGACCAGTGGAGCACACACCGAGCATCTGATCATCGCCTGGCAACGCCTGGTACCCACCGCTGCCCGACAATGACCAGAGCTACCCGGGCCTGCCCATGACTCACCGAGCACGTTCCGAGCGCTACCACCGGTTCCGCTCGGTCAGGCGGCGGGGGGCGCGACAGGCTGCCGGCTCGTGCGGCGAGGCGCGTCAACAGCCAGTCACGCCGGCGTCTTAGCCATCGAGCGCGTGTTGGCGCCACTCCTGACTGGGTGGGTCGAACTCCAGACCGTTCTCGTCCAGGGCGTTGTAGACCGTCAGCTGTCCCTCGGTGAAGGTGAAGCCGACAGCGACACTGCCGTCTGCCATCGTGCCGCCGATCCACTCCAGTAGTTCGGCGTGGTCGAGCTGCTGCCCGTGAAGCGCAGCCAGCTCTGGTAGGGGATCGGCACGCCAGGCAAGCGAGAAGCCATCGGAGGTTGGCCAGACAACCGGCTGAGCAAGGTCGATGCTGCTGAAGGTGACAGAGAGGTCGTCGGTCTTCTGGTGGTTGATCTCGACCTGATCGTCGTCGAAGGCGAGGACCACTGGACAGTCGGGGAACCACTCGTCAGCATCGAGGTCCCAGACCAGCCAGACGTGATGCAGGGTCTGACCGGCTAGGGCAGCCAAGCGGCGACCGTGTGCCGCGGCGATGGCACTACGGGCTTGCAAGACGAGGACGGCCCCCTGCACTGGAAGACCCGTGGCCTGGTCGAGTGGGCGCAGGGGCGCCGCTTCGTCTGGGTCGACGACGAGATCTGCCCTGCCGATCGCGTCTGGGTGTCCGCCCATCACCACGGCCCGGCCCTGCTGCATCGGGTCGACCCCCGTCACGGCCTGACCGAACGCGACTTCAATGTCATCCGGGGCTGGCTCGAGCAGGTGTAACGACACAAACCTCACCTGTCGCCGCTGCCTTGATGATCGCGAGTGGGTCAGGGGATGAACCGCACCTCCGGAAAGGCCGGGTTCGGGCCGTTGAGCAGGTGTCCGCGGTGGCGTAGATGCAAGTCGAAGAAGGCGAGCGGATACGCCTGCTGAATCCGTACCGCCCGGGCCGGGTCGAGGGTGCCGATCCAGCCGGCGAGGTCCTCGTCGCTCATTCCGGTGATCGTCGCCAGTTGCGGGATGAGCCACTGGTGGTCGCAGTACGCCGCGTGGGAAGCGCCGTCGGCGTGCACGTTGAGGCGCCATCCGTGCAGGTGCGACCAGAGCGCCTCGACGCTCGGCTCGGCGGCCCGGGTGAACTCCCCGGTCATCAGCATGAAGGGCCGGTCGAGGTCGGTGACCGGCGGTTGCGACTGCATCGGGCCGTCGAAGCTGACGCCGGCCCTGACGCGCTGGTCCTGGTTCATGACGAGGGCGGTCGCGGTCGCGCCCTTCGAATAGCCGAACATGCCGATGCGGCGCAGGTCGAGCGCGGCGCCCAGGCCGGCCGGCAGCGGACGGCGATCGGCGTCGGGGTTGCGGCCGGCGGCGAGGTCCTCGATGCGGTCGAGAATGAACCGGATGTCGTGGGCGTGGTCCCATGGCGTGAACGACAAATCGTCGTCGGGGACGCTGAGTCGGCCGTCGGGGAATTCGCTGTACGCGTCGTACGTGTGATCCACCGTGACCACGACGTAGCCGTGGCTGGCGAGTTCCTGGACCACGATGGTGGCCTCGGAACGGTGACCGCTGGCGCCGTGGGAGAACACGATCACGGGCAGCCAGCGCGGTGTCCGGAGCGCCGGAGCTCCCTCGTGGCCGGCCGTGAGGGGCGCCGCCGCGGTGTCGGCGTCGAACCCGGCAGACTCGAGCAGCGCGCGCATCGGCGCGGCGGGCATCCACAGGGCCAACGGATGACGCCGGGCGGCGGCGTCCCGTGCGGTGGGATACCAGACGCTGGCCATCAGTTCGCGGTGGTGCCCGGGGCCGGCGACCGGATCCGGGCGGGAGCTGTCGACGAGGTGCAGCGACACGGTGCCGACACGGTGCGGCCCGGTGGGTGGGGGCAGCGTAAGCCGGGCCTGGCCGGGCGCGGCCTGCGCCGGGACCGCCCACCCGCGGCCGGCGCCGCCGAGCGGCACGGCGACCCCGGTTGCGAGCGCGGCCGCGAGCAGGTTTCGGCGGGTCAGTGCGGTGTTCATCGGTCCTCCAGGGTGTCGGTGGTCTCGACCCGATTGATGAGCAGCTTCAGCCGCCCGATCTCTTCCGCGAGCGCGGTGCTCCCGGCAGCGGTGAGCGTGATCCAGGTACGGCCGCGCTTGCCGGCGTAGCCCTTCTCCACCTCGACCAGGCCGGCCGCCTCCAGCACGCTCAGGTGCTTGGAGAGGTTGCCGGCGGTCAGTTCCAGTTGGGTGCGCAGGTAGCCGAACTCGACCCGGCGGGCCTCGTGCGCGATGGTGAGGATGCCGAGGCGGACCCGCTGGTGCACCACGTCGTCCAGGCCGGTGACCGGGTGGGCGGACTGCGCGTGCGGGTCCGGGGCCTCGTTCTCGGCGGTCACCGGCGCCGCCGGTCGGCCAGCGCGAAGCCGATCGCGCCCAGCAGCAGCACGGTGCCGTTGATGATCTGCTGCGGTAGGAACGCCGTGCGGAATGCGCCCCAGTGCCAGCCGAAGTCGATCGGCACCAGCGCCACCGTCAGGTAGCCGAGGGTGAACACCAGCAGCCCGAGGTTGCGCTCCAGCCGGGCCAGCACCAGCAGCGCCACCCCGATCGTGCCCCACGGTGCGATCAGTCGGTCCAACACGAGCACCCAGTACGGGAACGGCAACGTGCGCGGGTGGCTCGGGAGGTACAGGCGCACCGCCACCCAGGCGGCGGTGAACAGGACGGTCAGCGTGACGCCGGTGAGCGCGTACGGCAGCACCCGGGCGCCGAGCCCCCGCGCCCGGGCGGCCCGCACGTAGCAGACGGCGATCGCCGCGTACGCCAGCAGCAGCGCCGGCGGCCAGTAGTACAGCACGCCTTGACGCGAGAACTGGCACACGGTGCCGTCGCCCACGCAGTGGAGGACGAGGAAATACCAGTCGAACGGGATCCCCACGAACGTCACCGCGGCCAGCACCAGCAGCGCGAACCAGGTCACCCGCTGGTCGACCCGCACCCGGCGGGCGAGGCCGCGCACCTCCGACAACAGCCGGCGGGGATCGCCGCCGGCGGGTACCGAATCAGTAGTCATGCCGATAGGTTTCCATAGCCAACCTATTTGCGCTAGTCCAACTGCGATGCGTGGAACCTTCCAGGTGCCGTTTCATAACTGGGGTCGAGCCGAGCCGAGGCCCAGGCGTCGGCCGGCGCCGCCAGGCGGCGTCTGGCCCCGGCGATCTCGTTCACTAGACGGGTATGGCCCGTGAAGACTTGAGCAACGCCGGGCGGGCTGTGCTGGAGCGGTTGCTTCCAGGCGCAGTGGCGGGTCCCGCGCCTGGCAATGCCGGTGGCGCGCGAGGAGCGGCGGGCGAGGTCACGCACGTCGGCTGCCCGCCGGTCACCGGTCGGCGGGCGGCGCCGTCTCCGCTTGTTCGACCTGCTGGATGAGTTGCTTGAGGTGGGCGATCTCGTCGCGGAGGGCGGCCTGACCGGCAGTGGTGAGGGTGACCCAGGTGCGCGGGCGCCTGCCCTCGTAGCCCTTCTCGATCTGGATCAGCTCGGCCTTCTCCAGGACGGTCAGGTGCTGGCCGAGGTTGCCGGCGGTCAGCTGCAGGGTGGTCCGTAGGAAGCCGAACTCGACCTGGCGGGCCTGGTGGGCGATGGCCAGGATGCCGAGCCGGACGCGCTGATGGACGACGTCGTCGAGGCCGTTGGTGGGGTGATCGGTCATCACGCCTGAGCCTCGGTGGTCGGCCGGAACAGGGCGAAGACGGCGGCGCCCAGGAGCAGCACCACCGCCGGGACAAGCAGGTACGGCAGAAAGAACCACGGCGACGACGAGTGAATGACCTGGTTGCCCTGCACCATCCCGATCGCCAGGTAGACGAGGGTGTACGCCAGCAGTGCCCAGTGGCGTTCGACCCAGGCGAGCACCAGCAGCGCCAGCCCGATCACCGCCAGGGGACTGGCCAGCCCGTGAATGAGCCACACGGCCGGCCCGGCCTCGATCTGCACCGGGTCGGTGGAGAAGGGGTCAGCGGGCTGGGGAAGGAGCGGGTGGAACGTCAACCAGATCGACACGGCCGTCATCAGGACGGCCAACGCGACGCCGACGACGACGTAGGGGCGGGTGGGGGTGCCCACGCCGCGCCGTCGGGACCGCCTGGTGTAGAAGGCTGCGATCGCCGCGTAGGCGAGCACCAGCGCGACCGTCCAGTACCCGAGTTCCGTCGGGTTTTCCCCCGAGCAGACCGTGTGGTCCGCGCGGGATCGGCAGGTGTCGAACAGGTCGAGGTAGGGGCCGTACCGGTAGACGGGTATCGCGACCAGGGTGATCGCCGCGAAGACCAGCAGCGGGAACCAAGTGCCGCGCTGGGCGACGCGGACCTGGCGCGTCAGGTCACGCACGGCCGCCAGCAGTTCGTGCGGGGCGTCCCCCTGGGGTGCAGATTCGTGTGTCATGAACTTAGCTTTGCATTACAGACCTCTCTGTGCAAGAGATTGACCAGCCGTATGTCGCGGGCCGGGCCGCCGATGCTCCAGCTGGCCGACACCGCCGAACCAAGCCGCGGACAACGCTCGCTCGTTGGACGTGAGTCGAGGGGCGGCTACTCATAGTGACGTCCGGCGCGGTGGAGTCCGATGCGGGTGAGTACGGCCCGGAACTGCGGGTCGAGGTCCGGCAGCAGGATTTTCACGTCGCCGACTGTCGTGGTGCGCATGTGTCCTCAACCTGTGTGGGCGCGGGGTGGGCACGCCACCCCGTGCATCCGATCGTGCTCTCGTGCAGCGGGTTACTTCTTCTTGTTCCAGTTGTCGGCGTGCAGATGAACGGGGCCAAGTAGGTACGGATGAACGTGTCCAGGTCGGCGGTTGGCTTGGCCCCGCCAACTCCGGGGAGCCGCCCGGGTGCCTGGAATCCGGTCGCTGGGTCTGCATTCCGCCCGCTATGGTCCGCCGCATGCGGCTGGAGAGAATCACCCCGGAGAACTACGAGGCGGCGCTTGCACTGTCCGTGCGCACCGATCAGGAGGACCTGGTCGCGCCAGTGGTCAAGTCGCTCGCCGAGGCGTACGTCTTCCCCGACCACGCCTGGCCGAGACTGATCTATGACGGTGACCGGCTGGTCGGCTTTCTGATGGCCTTCATGGGCATCCCGTGGGAGCCCGATCGCAATGCCGGCGACCTACGAGCAGGTTCTCGCCAAGCTCGTGGCCCTGCTGCCCGCCCTGGAACCAACTCGTGCGGACGCCGAGGGTGGGCAGCGGGCGCAGGTCGACGCCCTGGCCAGCGACCTCTACCACGTCGTCGGCAGCGTGCTGCTCAATGTCGGTGACAAAGGCATGGCCTTGGTCGCCGCCGAACGCAGCACCCGTGCCGCTGGGATCAGTCAGGACCCGGTGGCGATGGCTGCAAGCGCCCGGATCATGACCCACGCCCTGATGAGCAACGGCCACAGCACTCAGGCACGGCACCTTGCCCGAAGACGCGGCCAAGACCCTCCGACGCGGCACCGGACTCGCCTCGACCGACGCGGTGGCCGTCTACGGGGCCCTGCTGCTGCGCGGTGCTATCGCCGCCGCCCGCGACGAGAACCGAGACAGCGCACAAGCCATGCTCGATGAGGCCTCCCATGCCGCCGGACGGCCCGGCTACGACGGCAACGACCGGTGGACCGGCTTCGGTGCCACCAACGTCCTGCTGCACCGCGTCAACATCGCGCTGACCCTGGGCGACGCCGGCACTGCCATCGCACTCGCCCGCCAGGTGCCCCTGGACAAGATCGGCCTCGCCGAACGCAAGGCCTCCCTGTTCGTCGATGTGGCCCGCGCCTACACGCAGTGGGGTCGCTACGAGCACGGCCTGAACGCCCTACGCGGCGCCTATCAGGTGGCACCAGAGGAGATCCGGTGCCGGCAAGCGGTTCAACGCATCGCCAGCGATCTTGCGGTCCTCACCCGCGGGCACGTCCGCACCGCCGTCTTCGACTTCGCCCAGCACGCCGGGATCCGCGTGTGACCAGCGGCCACCTGCAAATCGTCATCTGCGCTGCCGGGCCCGCCGCTGACGTGACACAACTGGTCACCACCGCGACGCAGCAATCGTGGACAACGGTCGTCACCGCCACCCCCCGCGCCCTCGACTTCATCGACGCCCAAGCAATCGAGCGGCTAACCGGGCACCCGGTCCAGTCCACCTACCGGTCGTCCCTTGGCACCCGCCGCTCCCTCCCCGCCACGGACGCGCTCATCATCGCCCCCGCCACCTACAACTCCGTCAACAAGATCGCCCTCGGCATCGCCGACAACTACGCGATGACGACGGTCGCCGAGCTGATCGGCCGGCAGGTGCCGACCGTGGTCGTCCCGTTCGTCAACGCCGCGCTGGCCACCCGCGCACCCTTCCAGCGCGCCGTGGCGAATCTCCGCGACGAGCGCGTACGGGTCTTCCTCGGGACCGACGACGGATGGGAGCCGCACCCGCCCGGCAGCGGCAACAGCCGCCAGCGGGCTTTCCCGTGGGCGGCAGCGTTCGAAGCAGCGACCCGGATGGCCGGCGACGTGCCTGCCAGAAGCACCGATCGGGGCTGACCCCACCTAACGTTCGGCGCGGAGGCAGGAGGCAAGATCAGACCCCGAGGTCGGCCAGTCGGCGGTTGTTGGTGTCCCCGGGCAGCCTCCACACCTGATCATTGGGCGAGTGCCGATATGTCATCTGGACCTACCCACCGCCACTCTCCGTCACACATCGTGATCATTGCCGACAGGGAACACTGACTCGATGATGGTCGCGATCCCGGCCACCGGCCTCTGTTCATACATCGTGATTACGTCGCCGGGCACCAGACGTCGCCACCGCTGCGGGCTCAGCGGAGCCAGGCCAGGGCCCCGGAGTAGTCCGCGAATGTCCGGTCGGACCTTGTGGTGGGTGCTCGGATGAGGAGCGAGCACGACACCTATGGATCATGGAGTTGTCTACGCTTCAAGATCCGCAAAGGGTGTCGTGCTCGCTGTGTCATCATCGCTCATGTCCCCGGCGGGTCACGCCGCGGCTGTCTCTACTGGGGTAGGTGCGCTGCCGAGCGGGCCGGAGGGCTTGCTCGATCGGTTGGCCCGGGTTACCGACCCTCGGTGATCACCGCGGATGCCATGCACGCGCAACGCGCCCACGCCGTCTACCTCGTCGAGCAGCGCCACGCCCACTACCTACTCACCGTCAAAGACAACCAGTGCGCCACGAGGCGCTCTGACACATCCCCGCTTCAAGCGGGACAGACTCGAAGGGAGGTCTGCTGGGTCTGATGGCTTACCTGGAGCCGAAAGGCGAAGGGGACAAGAGCATGCCAGGAAACCGGCGGCTGGGTCCAGGTGCCTGGGACAGCGCGTCGGGAGACCCGCGCGGTATGGCGAAGGCTTGATTGCTTGAACCCCAATCTCCAGCGGCAGCACTTGGCAGGTTCAGCCGGTCGTAGCATTTGATCTTGCTGGTTCGGTGGGACAGGATGTTCCGCCGTGCGTGCGTTGTTGACCTTGGCTGATCGTGAA